>NZ_SHOE01000011.1:0-160091 GCF_012275705.1 Vibrio chemaguriensis | reverse complement strand
TACTCGACGGGGCGTGTAGTTTAACGTGAGAACCAGATATTTTGGATAGGTTGGTTGAACTGAGTTATACAGTGGCTGTTAAACCAGTTCGCGCTGCAGTGCAGATGTTGAGTTTTTTTTTTTTTTCAGATGTGTATAAGAGACAGGTTTCTTTATACAGTAAAGACAGGTGAGAAAAAATTTCTGTGTGGGGTGCTTTTTTGTGATGAAGTGGGAAAAATGAGCCGAAGTGATTACAACGACTCATTAAAATTGAAAAGGTTACGGACGAGTTGGGTTAATCGTGAGCGGCTCTAATGTGACTACTGCATTCACACCAGCACCTGGATGATCCACGTATGATGTGTCTTGCATTAGTGTGTAGTAAACGTCGACGAAGTCATCATCATTCGTTAGGACGCCGTCAGGGATAGTGTCGATGATCTTATTCGTGATTTGCGGAATAATCGCGTAAGCCTGAACTTCTGGATCTGGAATCGCTTTCAATACTTCTTCGGCAACTTGAACAAGGAGTTTTGCCAACTGTTTATAGTCTGTACCATCATCTTGTTCCATGAGCACGATATCCGCAGCGCCCCAGCGGTAACGAGACCAATGAATAATGATCTGATTCGGGTAGTAATCTTGGTTATCGTAGTCTAAGTATGGAAGCTCCACTAAATCGAGAGTCGGTTCATCACGACTTGGATTGACGCCCGTTACGATAGCGTAGATTTCTGCCTTGCCAGAGATCCAAGGTTCTTTGTCATCGGCGAGACGGATCTTTTTCAACTGCGTTGTTTGAATTGGAGCCGCTTCGCCCACAGCGCTACTTGACAATAGCGGTGCATTTTGACGCTGTTCATCAGAAAAATACCGCTGAACTAAAGCTGGCTGGCCGAGTTTTTTCATCTCAGCTTGCATAGCTTGCAAGCCTGCTTTTAGCTCTGCAGAGCTGTTGTTATCAACAACGAGTACAGGTACATCTGGGAGTTGGTAAACATCGAGTTGATGGATGTTGCCATACACATCAAATGCTTCGATGTATTGCCAATTCTCATCATCACCACTTGGTTCAAATGCAAATAATGGCTCGACCTCGCCACTTTGCCATGCTGTTATCATGGCTTCATTTGCCAAGCGAACTTCCAGCAACTGATCTGAGTATTCAGAAATACCTTTCCAGCTACGAATTTGAGTGTCAGCTTGTACAAGCTGACGGCTAAACTCGGAGTTGGGGTTTTGTTGAACAAATGCTGATACAGAGACGTTAGTCTGTTGTGGAGTAATATCTCTTCTCAACATGGGTTCAATGGCAGCATAGTTCTCACTCAATTGTTGAGCGAGGGCACGCTTCGTCTTAGTGATATCTTCCGCTTTTGCGTTGGATACACTGTTGACTTGCGTTTCCTCTGATTGGCAGCCAATAAGTGCTAATGTACTGAGAACAGACAGAATGATGGTTTTCTTCATAATATGTCCTTTATTGATTTTATGAAATAGAGTTAATACTCTATTCATGGTGAGAATATCACCGGACATAGATCATTGAATTTGCTTTTCTATCTTTTGTGTAAACTTTGCCCACAGGATCAAAATTTATAAACTTCTCTTTAATGACAGCAAATATCGTGTCGCCTCACTACTTTGTGTCTATTTCTTGTCTAAGAAAGCCAAAAGCCAGTGGCAATTAAGCTACTGGCTTTTTTATTGAAGTCATTTCCCTGAGTAACAAGTGTTAGAACAATTTACTAGACCAACCAAGCTTGTTACGTAAAACGTGATAGTAGCTGTAGTCTTTGGGATGGATGAGTTTGAGCACATTTGGACTTTGATAGATGTGGATTTCGTCTCCTGGAGAAACAGGGAGAGACACTTGTCCATCACAGCTAACTTCTTGTGTTCCTCGGTTCTCTGGTGACACCACCAATTTAATTCGACGCTTTCCATCAACCACCAAAGGTCGACTCGACAAGGTATGAGGAAACATTGGCACGAGTGAAATGGCATTCAAGCTAGGCGAAAGAATTGGACCACCGCCAGAAAGCGCATATGCAGTCGAGCCCGTTGGTGTGGAAACAATCAAACCATCGGCTCGTAAAGAGAAGGCGAAGCTTTCATCGATGTACACTTCAAATTCAATCATATGGGCAATTTGCCCTGGGTGAAGTACAGCTTCATTTAGCGCAGCGTTGTGGCTTTTAATTTGCCCGTGACGGTGTACTTCCGCTTCTAAGAGAAAGCGCTCTTCTTCAATATACTCACCGTCGAGTACCGCTTGCAGGGACGCTTGGAACTCGTCTGGGTTTAAGTCAGTTAAGAAGCCCAGGTTTCCACGGTTCACCCCTATGACTGGTACATCAAATCGGGATAAAATTCTTGCCGCGCCTAGCATGTTGCCATCCCCACCAACCACAATGGCTAGATCGGCATTTTTTCCTAGTTCAACTAAACTGGCAAATTGACTCTGCGGGATATCATCCAGTATTGCGGCAAGGCGATCGTCAATAAATACTTTATAGCCTTCAGAGGTCAGCCATTGGTACAACTCTTTATGAGTTTGAATTGCTTGTTGATCTCTTGGTTTTCCGATAATCGCGATCACGTTACATGGATTTTTCATAGCATTTCCGCATTAAAGAGGCTTGAATCAGGAATCTTCATCCCCATAATAATGGCAAGTCACCTAAATATGCGAATTTTTATGTGGTTAAAGCCCGCAAAAACGCGCATGGCTTTAAGGGCATTATGTTGAATTCTGGAGATATCATGAGCAACGAAGAAAACAAAGTTACAGAAGAAGAGCTTGATCAAATCATCGAAGAGGCTGAAAAAGTAGAAGCTGAAGCACAAGAAGTTGAAGCTGAGCTTGAAGAAATTGGTGATGAGACAGACGCTAAGATTGCTCAACTAGAAGCGGCACTACTGTCTAGCGAGGCAAAAGTAAAAGAGCAGCAAGATGCGGTGTTGCGTTCTAAAGCTGAAGTAGAAAACATGCGTCGTCGTACCGAGCAAGAAATCGATAAAGCACGTAAGTTTGCGTTGAACAAGTTTGCCGAAGAGTTGCTTCCTGTTATTGATAACCTAGAGCGTGCAATTCAAGCGGCAGATACAGAGAATGAAACGGTTAAGCCGTTCCTAGAAGGTGTTGAGTTAACACACAAAACGTTTGTCGACGTTGTGGCGAAATTTGGCTTGAAAGCAATCAACCCTGAAGGTGAAGCATTTAACCCAGAGTTCCATCAAGCGATGTCGATTCAGGAAAGCCCTGATCATGAATCAAACACAGTTATGTTTGTTATGCAAAAAGGCTACGAACTAAACGGCCGTGTGATTCGTCCGGCAATGGTAATGGTTGCTAAATAACCTTAACTGCCTGTTTTTAAATATAAAGCGCCCATCATTTTTTGATGGGCGCTTTTTTTGTTTTAAACGTAAGTTGTTGTAATGAGCTTCATTGTATATCGATAAAATGGAAGTTTGATCCCCTTCATATTTTTTCTTATTGGTTAATTATTTTCCTATAGGAGATTTCTTCTCATCTCACTGCGTGTTTATGAACGAAGAGGGCTGTAAGTAATTGTAATCATTCGTTGTGTGAATGTTTGTGCTGCATAGGAATGTAAATATAGTCATTTTTTCTAAAACAATTCCGTTAACAAAAATGTAAATTATCACTTTATTTTGTAACCTTGGTGTGTATGATTTGCGACTAATGCTTTAAAAGTAAGCATATATAACTACAAAGATGTAAATAGCAAACACAACATATCGGAGATTTATAATGGATAAATCGCTTTCTAGTAAGATTTTTATAGGCTTGTTTGCCGGCCTTGTGCTGGGAACAGCAATTCAGTACTTATTTAGCGGTATTGCGATTTTTGATACATACCTACTTGGATCAGCAGAAGGCGTTGGCGGCATGTTTGTCTCGCTGATCAAATTGCTTGTTGTTCCTTTAGTTTACGTTTCAATCGTATGCGGCATTGTTGACTTGAAAGACATCAGTGCATTTGGTCGTCTTGGTGGAAAAACTTTTACCCTCTACATTCTTAACACCATCATTGCGATTACGGCGGCTTTGACTGTTGGTTTGATTTTCCAGCCAGGAGCTGGTGCTAATCTGGCAGGAACGGTATCTGAGGCCGTACAGCTGACGACGACAGAAACGCCGGACATTTTCTCTCTAGTTGTTAACATTGTTCCTAGCAACCCAGTACAAGCGTTTGCTAACGGCGACATGCTGCAAATCATCTTCATGGCAATTCTGACAGGTCTTGCAATTCAAGCTTTGGATTCTCGTGGTGGTCCTGCCATCCGCACGTTCAAAATGGCAAATGAAATCATGATGAAACTGGTTGGATTAGTGATGAGTCTTGCGCCATATGGTGTGTTCGCGCTAATGATTCAATTGGGTGCAACACTAAACGCCAATACATTGATGTCCGTGGCTGGTTATGTGGCCTTGGTGGTTGCGATGTTGGTGTTCTGGATCTTCTTCTTCTATCCAATGGCAGTAAGTCTTGCGACAGGGACCTCTCCAAAGACTTTCCTACGTGCAACTCGTGAGCAGATTCTGTTCTCTTTATCTACCGCGAGCTCAAACGCGACTATCCCGGTAACGATGCGAACACTGACAGAAAAGCTTCAGGTCTCTAAATCGGTTGCTGGCTTCGGTGTACCACTGGGCGCAACGATGAACATGTCTGGTGTGTCTATCTATATTGCTCTAGCAACGATGTTTGTTGCGAACGCTTTTGGCCAGCCAATTAACACCGCAGACATCTTCACGCTTGGTTTAACTATTCTTCTATTATCTATTGGTGCTGGTGGCGTTCCTGGAGGCGGCGTGGTAATGGTAGGCGTTTTGCTTCACCAACTAGGCTTACCACCTGAAGGCTTGGCAATTATTGCTGCGGTTGACCGTATTAATGACATGTTCTGTACGTCTTCAAACGTTGTGGGCGACACGGCAGTGAACACCATTGTGGCAAAAACAGAAGGTGAGATTGGTAAAGAAGAAGGCGTTGACGCTGAGCCTGCTCAAGCGAACGCTTAATGCCTTGAATCATTTATTTTAACCCTAATATTGAAACGAGCTCTTATGAGCTCGTTTTTTTGTTTAGGAAGAGTCGGGCATAAATACATTTACCTGAGAAATGGTGTTTTGTTGCGCTACAGCAGTGTGACGAGTTCCCAACTAATCAGAAAGAAACACATAAATTTCGAAAAAAGACGCTTTTTTTTAATTCTGCCCTTGAAAAGCATTTTGCCGCCCTTATCTATGTGGCATAGAGAAGCAAACATTGATTATTTTTGTTTGTGAGCAAGGGTTGAAACCCGATTCTCCTCCCCCCACATTGGGGTTATAACCAAACGAAAATAGAATTTATTCGGAGATAGCCAGATGGGTAAAATCATTGGTATTGACTTAGGTACTACTAACTCATGTGTTGCTGTATTAGACGGCGACAAACCACGTGTAATTGAAAACGCAGAGGGCGAACGTACTACTGCATCGGTTATTGCTTACACTGACGGTGAGACGCTAGTAGGTCAACCTGCGAAACGTCAAGCAGTAACTAACCCAGAAAACACGCTATTTGCAATTAAGCGTCTAATCGGTCGTCGTTTTGAAGACGAAGAAGTTCAGCGTGACATCCAAATCATGCCTTACAAAATTGTTAAGGCTGACAACGGTGACGCTTGGGTAGAAGCAAAAGGCCAAAAAATGGCGGCTCCTCAGGTTTCTGCTGAAGTTCTTAAGAAAATGAAGAAAACTGCTGAAGATTTCCTTGGTGAGGAAGTAACTGGCGCAGTTATCACAGTACCTGCTTACTTTAACGATGCTCAGCGTCAAGCTACAAAAGATGCTGGCCGTATCGCAGGTCTAGAAGTTAAACGTATCATCAACGAACCAACAGCAGCAGCGCTAGCTTACGGTCTTGATAAGAAAGGCGGCGATCGCACTATCGCGGTATACGACCTTGGTGGTGGTACATTCGATATCTCTATCATCGAAATCGATGAAGTTGAAGGCGAGAAAACATTCGAAGTTCTAGCGACTAACGGTGATACTCACCTTGGTGGTGAAGACTTTGATAACCGCCTAATCAACTACTTAGTAGACGAGTTTAAGAAAGAGCAAGGTATCGATCTTAAGAACGATCCACTAGCAATGCAGCGTGTTAAAGAAGCAGCAGAAAAAGCGAAAATCGAGCTTTCTTCTACTTCTCAAACTGACGTAAACCTACCTTACGTTACTGCAGATGCAACTGGTCCTAAGCACATGAACATTAAAGTGACTCGTGCAAAACTAGAATCTCTAGTTGAAGACCTAGTACAACGCTCTCTTGAGCCACTAAAAGTAGCTCTAGCTGACGCTGATCTATCAGTAAACGACATCACTGACGTAATCCTAGTTGGTGGTCAGACTCGTATGCCAATGGTTCAAGCGAAAGTTGCTGAGTTCTTTGGTAAAGAAGCGCGCCGTGACGTAAACCCTGACGAAGCAGTAGCAATGGGTGCTGCAGTTCAAGGTGGTGTACTTGCTGGTGACGTTAAAGACGTACTACTACTAGACGTAACTCCACTGTCTCTAGGTATCGAGACAATGGGTGGCGTAATGACTAAGTTAGTTGAGAAGAACACAACTATCCCAACTAAAGCGAACCAAGTTTTCTCTACAGCGGAAGACAACCAGAGCGCGGTTACTATCCACGTTCTACAAGGTGAGCGTAAGCAAGCGATGTACAACAAGTCTCTAGGTCAATTCAACCTAGAAGGCATCCAGCCTGCACCACGTGGTATGCCACAAATCGAGGTTACTTTTGACCTTGATGCGGACGGTATCCTACACGTGTCAGCGAAAGACAAGCAGACTGGTAAAGAGCAGAAGATCACTATCCAAGCTTCTGGCGGCCTGAGCGATGAAGACATCGAGAAAATGGTTCAAGAAGCAGAAGCTAACAAAGAAGCGGACAAAAAGTTCGAAGAGCTAGCGACTGCACGTAACCAAGCTGACCAAATGATTCACGGTACTCGTAAGCAAGTAGAAGAAGCTGGTGAAGCACTACCTGCAGAAGAGAAAGAGAAGATTGAAGCAGCAATTTCTGAGCTAGAAACAGCGCGCAAAGGCGAAGACAAAGAAGCTATCGATGCTAAAGTTCAAGCACTAATGACAGCTTCTCAAAAACTGATGGAAATCGCTCAACAACAAGCTCAAGCGCAGCAAGCACAAGGTGCTGACGCCGATGCACAGTCTAAAGAAGACGACGTTGTAGATGCTGAGTTCGAAGAAGTTAAAGACGACAAGAAATAATATTTCTTAACCAGATGGCTGCAAAGCCATCTGGGGTCGATAAGACTTCGTGTGCGGGCGTTTGGGGCAACTCTTACGCCCGTCTGTTTGTAAACGCTGTCTTTCTAGTTAAGTATGTTGCGGATAAGTGCACTTACCTAGAACGATACAAACACCAAGCGGTGAATCGATGCCGTTTGTAGTAATTAACTGGTGACGAAGAACATGTCAAAACGTGATTTTTACGAAGTATTAGGCGTAAGCCGTGATGCCTCAGAGCGCGATATCAAAAAGGCGTATAAGCGTCTAGCGATGAAATTCCACCCAGACCGAAACCAGGGTGATGAGTCTGCGGCGGACAAGTTTAAAGAAGTAAAAGAAGCGTACGAAGTTCTGACCGACCCTCAAAAGAAAGCGGCGTACGACCAGTACGGTCATGCTGCTTTTGAACAAGGCGGCGGTGGTTTCGGTGGCGGCGGCTTTGGTGGCGGCGGTGCTGATTTCGGCGACATCTTTGGCGATGTATTCGGCGACATTTTTGGTGGTGGTCGTCGTGGCGGTGGTGGTCACCGTGCTCAACGTGGTGCGGACTTACGTTACAACATGGAACTAACGCTAGAAGAGGCGGTTCGTGGTGTAACGAAAGAGATCGAAGTACCAACACTCGTACACTGTGATACCTGTGATGGTAGTGGCGCGAAGAAAGGCTCATCTGCTGAAACATGTGGTACCTGTCATGGTCATGGTCAAGTACAAATGCGCCAAGGCTTCTTCGCAGTGCAACAAACCTGTCCAACCTGTCACGGTAAAGGCAAGATCATTAAAGACCCTTGTAATGAGTGTCATGGTCAAGGCCGTAAACAGAAAACCAAAACACTTAACGTTAAGATCCCTGCAGGTGTTGATACTGGCGACCGTATTCGTCTATCTGGCGAAGGTGAAGCGGGAGAGATGGGAGCTCCAGCGGGTGACTTGTATGTACAAGTGCACGTGAAAGAGCACCATATCTTCGAACGTGATGGTAACAACCTATACTGTGAAGTGCCTGTAAGCTTTGCGATGGCGGCTCTAGGTGGTGAAGTTGAAGTGCCAACTCTAGATGGTCGCGTAAGCCTAAAAGTGCCTTCAGAAACGCAAACAGGTCGTATGTTCCGCATGCGTGGTAAAGGAGTGAAAGGCGTTCGCGGTGGCGGTATCGGTGACTTGATTGTTAAGTTGGTTGTTGAAACACCAGTAAACCTAAGCTCACGCCAAAAAGAACTGCTCAAAGAGTTTGAAGAGTCTTGTGGTGGTGAGGCGGCGACAAAGCATAAGCCTAAATCAGAAGGCTTTTTCAACGGTGTGAAAAAGTTCTTTGATGATTTAACCAGCTAAGACGTTAGTGAAAAGCACAAATACAAAGGCCTGCTAAAATGCAGGCCTTTTTGCATCTCGGTGTTCTTTTTAATTCCAGCAATCACTTGGTTCTTCGACATTTGTTGACGTTAAAGTAATCGTTTTAGCGCCAGTCAAGCACTCGTCGTCGTCTTGTCCCAGAGCCGATTTTGCTGTTGCTGTAATGGTATAGGCCGTACTTGCAGAGCTCGCAATATTGAAAGAAAATCTATCTGTGTCTGAATCACATAGAGTGCATGTGCCTCCAGAGATAATATGACTCCAGTCGTACCCACCATCATAAGATGTCTCTAGCTCTAGCTGAATTCGACTAAGATCGCTCAAGGCAACCGTCCTATGAGACTTGAGCACATGATTGGTGTAAGAAGGGTAGGCGACAGCCGCAATGATCCCAACAATCACTACGGCTATCAGTAATTCGATCAATGTCATCCCTCCCAATCTTTTTTTGTAGCTGTTACAGCGAGAAATTCGAATCATCACGAGTAGTTTCCTTTTCACTTTTCCGCCTATTTTTGGCAGGTGATAGCATCTGTGCAAGATGAATTACGGCCCTTTTGCCGTTTACATAGGAATTTGGGAAATGCCTCGCGGGTTTACGTTGTTGGAGCTTCTTATTACTGTTGCTGTGCTGAGTATTATATTGGCGTTTGCAGCTCCAAGCTTTAGCCGTGTTTCACAAACTGTGCAAATGCAGCGATTGGCAACTGAATTAGCTGGTTTTCTAAGCCAAAGTAAGTCCGAGGCGGTAATGAGAAATCAAAAGTTATATATACATTTCTCAATGGCTAAAAACGTTGTTGTCAGTCAAGGTGCATGGTCTCTACAGTTAACTGACTCATCTAGCGGCTCAGGGGGAGTAATCTTAAACCTTTCCGGCTCCGCATACTCTGAATTATCTTTGAAGCACAGTTACGATAATCAAAAAATAAGCTTCGATGAGGTCCGTGGACGGCCCCAAGGAGGAAATATAGAGTTTTTCCCAACCAATGCTCAAAACATAAAACTACAAGCAAAGCTCTCAAACCCTCCTGGGAGGATTAAGATTTGTAGTAATTCTGGAGCGAAGTTATATGATTACCATCAGTGCTAACAAACGCTATCAAAGAGGTAGCTCTTTAATTGAATTAATGATTAGTTCTTTAATTGGGTTAATTGTTCTTAGTGTAGTGGGCTCTATATTCTTGAGTTTACAAAAAACAGCAAAAGAAAAAAGCTTAGAGCTAAATTTATTGCAAGGTCTTAATATCACTTTATCTGTTATGAAAGAAGATATTCAAAGAGCAGGTTATGATGGTGGGAACGGTAGTTCACTCAAATTATCCGGAGCTACAGGAACCATAATGCTGAGCGGCGCCTCTTCTGTTGGTTTTGTGTATTTTAAAGAAGACTCAGCTGCCAATGAAGACTATCGAAACATTAAGTATGAGAAGAGAGATACTCGGTTTTTTATATGTGAAAAAGGCGTTGTGTCTCAAACACAAATATTATCTTTTGATGGTATAGATTTTTGTCGTTCTCTATTTGATGATGATATTTTCCAAGTCACCCAATTCACCGTTAGTTCAGAAACAGTGACTAATGGAGGAAATGTAAGTTCGGTCACGAACGTTAAGTTAGGTTTGCAAACGATTGATGGAGTCTTTAGTGAAGTCGCGGAGTTTTCTATCAAACAAAGGAATTGGCAATGACATCTAAATATAGCTATTCCGGTTATACCACTTTGCTTGTGACTTCTATACTTTTATTACTTGCTTTAATTGCATCATTAGCATCATCCAAAGGTGTATTTTTTCAAATAAAAGTTGCGCAAAACGAAATAAAATCTCGACAAGCACATTGGTTAGCTGAAGGAGGTGTTGAATGTGCATGGGCGCAATTTAGAGTTAGTAATATTGTACCTGCAGTAATAACAGATTGTGGCTCAGGGCTTTGGACGGCTCCGAATTTTACGAGTACTTCCAATGGGTATTTGGTTACTTCTAATGTTGGATTTACAAGCATTAGTAAGGAGATTATTTTGGGAGGTAACTTGAGCTATGGTGCAATGCAGTCTAGTGCCGACATTTATTTTCATTCTAGTGCAACGTTTTCTACTCCAGATCCAGGGGAATTGAGCAGCGATGGGTGGGAGTGTATTGCGTTAAGGTATAAAAAGCGCTTTTACTCCTCTTCAGTTGATAATAAAGGCGTAATTCATGGAGAGTCTCCCTATGCCGATTTTAACAACCCTACAAATAAAGATTGTGCAAACACGACGGCAAACCGTCATCTCTCATCTAGTGTTGGCGGGGTTGGTGCTGGTGATGATTTTACTCAAGATACAGATTTAAAGCCATTTGAATCCTTCTTTGGAGTAAAGGCTGAAGAGCATAACGATGTCCGAGATAATGGTGTATTTCATGTTATGACGGGCTCAGTGGCTGGTGGCATACCTAATTGTGGTGCTGCTTTAACAGCAGAAATTCAGTCAGGGAAGCATCATTTATGGGTTGAAGGGAGCTGTGAAATCAAGCAATCGGAATACAATGATTTGGTGAATGCTACATCATCGACCAATGGCGTAACAGTGCTCATTCATGATGGTCTTTTCTCCGTGATGGGACCACCGAGCTCCGGCGCTACATCAAATAAGTTTAAAGGGGTCTTGTTTCATTTCAATCATGATTATGCTCCGGCAACAGCGGATTGGGTTGGGTTCGAAGCCAATGCTCACCTAAATCATGTGCCAAGTGTTGTAGAAGACTCATACAGGACAATAGCTTCTTATTATCAGCATGGTTCTTTTACGGTATCTGGTGGTCAATATTTTGATAGTGAAGATCAGGCAGCGGTTTTCTTCGATTCTTTGGATTTTAGATACAATAAAGATGTGATAGACAATTCAAGGAATGCGCATGCAATTCCTAGATGGAAGAAGGGCTCTTGGAATGATCTCTAAACAAAAAGGTTTTAACCTTCTTGAAGTTCTAATTTCTTTTCTGCTTATCGGTGTTGGGGCTCTAGGTTTAACGAAGCTAAACGTGTATCTAGAACGCGAATCCGAATATGCCATAAAAAGTATTGAAGCACTGCGTCTAGCAGAAAACCAGCTCGAATGGTTCCGGACGCGTGGTGCTTCTGCGGCGATGTCTACCATCACACCTGCAAATTTTGCTTCTATTGCAACAGGCTCTTTTGTTACTGGATCTTATGTCGTCGAGTGGGAAGTTCCAGCTGCCACGGTTTCAGGAACACTGAAAACTATCACTATTACCTCTAGCTGGAAGGATAGAATCGGCGAGACGCGATCAGTTCAGCTTAAAACGATGATCTCACAATACAGTGAATTCGAAAACTAAGTTCAATTGCATGCATGCGCTGAGACAAATGCGGGTGTAATTCCTGTTTGATACCGGATTTGTCACGGTTAATAAATGGTTTTTGAACTGTTAATCGAGTTGATGTGCTACTGTTTTTATTATGTTTAATTGAAGTGGTGTTTTTGCAAAATATGTCTCCAATTATGAAAAAAAATATAGAACCTTGTGCTTTCTCCATTAGTGTTTACTAGAATACTCGTTGGATAGTAGGCCGTCATAATTACTCAAATAGGCCTTGGCACCAACATCATTCACTATGGAGTTACCATGAGTAACCAAGCTGTAAATAAGGCACCATCATCGAAGCCGAGCGGGATGGAGCGCTTTTTAAACTTTATCGAGAGGACAGGTAACAAAATCCCTGATCCTGCGATTTTGTTCTTCTGGGCATTGATCATTACTTGGGCGGCGTCAGCACTTTTATCGAATGTATCATTCGATCTTCCAAACCCTCGAACGGGCGAAGCTCTTACCATCACTAATTTACTTACGGGCGAAGCGCTAGCAAGTTTCCTTGCTAACATGGTGACGACGTTTACTGGCTTTGCGCCACTGGGTATCGTACTTGTCGCAATGCTAGGTGTGGGTGTTGCAGATTCTTCGGGCTTTATTACGACGGGTCTTAAGAAGATGTTGAACTTCACGCCAGCTAAGCTTCTTACTCCAATGCTGATTTTGGTTGCTATTGTGTCGCATACTGCGGCAGATGCAGGCTATGTTCTGGTTATTCCTTTGGGCGGTATTATCTTCCATGCGGCAGGTCGTCACCCTCTAGCAGGTATTGCGGCAGCATTTGCAGGTGTATCTGGTGGCTTCTCTGCTAACTTTATCCCTTCTGGTATCGATCCACTACTTGCAGGCTTTACGCAAACCGCGGCGCAGGTTCTTGATCCTGAATACGTGGTTAACCCATTAGCAAACATCTTCTTTACTGGCCTATCTTCCATCATTATTGTAGCGATTGGTTGGTACGTGACAGAGAAAATCATCGAGCCTCGTTTGTCAAAAATGCCAATTGATGACGATGCGGAAACTGCGCCAAACCTAGGCTCATTTACTGAACTGGAATCAAAAGCATTTCGTTATGCTGGTTGGGCAATGATGGCGGGTATTGCTTTACTTGTTGCAGCGTTAATTCCAGAAACATCAGCACTTCGCTCGCCTGAAGGTGAAATTACGGCCTTCTCAGCACCGATAATGAAGTCTATCGTGCCGTTGATCTTTATTCTGTTTATCATTCCTGGTTACGTTTACGGTAAAGTGTCTGGAACGTTCAAGACCAGCAACGACATTATCAAAGCGATGGCTGATACTATGTCGACCATGGGCGCATACATTGTAATGTCGTTCTTCTGTGCTCAGTTCCTATCTGCATTTGCTCAGTCAAACATCGGTACGATGCTAGCGTTGTATGGCGCAGAAGGCTTAAAAGCGATGAACCTACCAGGTGAAGTGACTATCATCGGTATGATCCTTCTAACCGCGTCTGTAAACCTACTTATTGGTTCGGCATCGGCAAAATGGGCTTTAATTGGTCCAATCCTAGTGCCAATGCTAATGGCGGTTGGTATCTCGCCTGAGCTATCTCAAGCGGCTTACCGTGTGGGTGACTCTGTATCGAACATCATTTCACCTCTAATGGTATTTTTCCCTCTTGTAGTGGTTTACTGTCAGCGTTATGTGAAGTCGGCTGGTATCGGTACGCTTGCGTCACTAATGATGCCATTCTCGATCGCAATGCTGATCGGTTGGTCTATCTTCCTAGTTGCTTATTGGATGGTAGGTATCCCGCTAGGCATTCAAGCTCCTTACACTTACACAATGTAAAAACGTGTAGGGTGTGAAAGCCGCTAATTGGCAGCCAAAAAGCGCAGGTCTTCGATCTGCGCTTTTTTGTTCTCGCAAAACGAACATCGATAGGTCTTGTAACTAGGTTTTTTGGAGTTGCAAACTTTGTCCCGTGATGTGTTGCTGTAGTGAAACCGAAGTTGGTGCTAAAATTCCTGAATTCAATCGTTTTTTGTTTCTTTGGAGCCTCCTTTGTCTAACCATCCGTTTACCCCTCAAGATGAATTGTTTATGCGCAGAGCGATGGTGCTTGCTGAGCAAGCAGAAGCTGAGGGGGAAGTACCTGTCGGCGCAGTGCTTGTCAAAGATGGTGAAATTATCGCTGAGGGGTGGAATCGCTCTATTGGTACTAATGACGCTACCGCACATGCTGAGATTCAAACACTGCGTAAAGCAGGCCAAAAGATAGAAAATTACCGCCTTCTGGATACGACTTTGTATGTAACACTTGAGCCATGTCCAATGTGTGCCGGAGCCTTACTGCATAGCCGCGTTAAGCGGGTCGTTTTTGGAGCGCCAGATTTAAAAGCGGGAGCAGCAGGAACAGTGCTTAATTTGTTTGAAAGCCAAGCTGCTTACCATTACGCCTTAGTTGAAAAGGGGCTGCTAGAAGATGAGTGCCGCACTCAGCTACAAGCGTTTTTTAAGCGTCGCCGAAAGGAAATTAAAGCAAAGAAACAAGCACAAAAAGCATTAGAAAATGGAGAGAGCGAACAAGGTAGTGGGAGTAGTGAGGGCTAGCAAACACCTACAACGTGGTAGATGTTTGCTTGGACGCACTAGTGATTGACTAAATGTACAAAAACACGATTACGTGAACTTACTTTCTTTTTCATACATGTCAGTTTACGTTTACGTCGGATAGCAGCTACTGTGTTATTTAAACGCTTTGACTGCACTCTACGTCTTCTCATATTCAAAACCTCCTGCAGACAAGACTTATACCAGTAAATAGCGGTTCATCGATGCTTTACAATAGGCTCGATAATCGCACTAAACATTTGATGGTTTAACGTTCTTCATTTGACTTCTGCATTGCACAGAGCCAGCAAACAATTTCAATACGATGCTTAATAATAGGAGTGACGTTATTTCGGCAGAGCGTAGCCGAAAGCGCCGCTTCCTCAAGTGAGCTAAACCATGTGGTTACGAAGCAATCTGTTACAAAGCAATCAGTTTAACTAATGGTGAAGAAAAGGCGACCAACCATAGGAATGATTGAGTGTGGTTGGTGTCACTCAGAATATTGGATTCTAGATAAGTTTTCGCTAGGACTCAACAAAAATGACGAGCTCATGGGCTCGTCATTTTTTAGTTTACAGCGGGTCTATTCTTCAGGGCTTTCTTGTTCGGTGTCTTCTTCAACCGTGACGTCAGAAGCGCCAGATATTTGCTCTACAACGGTCTCTACTGCTCCTGATATCAAAATGTCAGGGTTGAGCGGCGGGATAACTTGCAAGTCATCGCTATTCTCATCAATCGCTGGTCTTTGGCTGACATGACCAATGATGGATTGGTAGTAACGTCGAATATTTTCTACGTAATTACGCGCTTCATCACCTCTGGCGTACCCATAGCGAGTTTGACTGTAGTAACGCTTCTGACGCAGTAAAGGCAATCTGTCTTTTACATCCGCCCAAGCGTTTGGATCGCCACCTTGCGCTTTAGTAAGTCGTCGTGCGTCCATCATGTGGCCATAGCCAATGTTGTATGAAGCCAGGGCAAACCATATTTTTTCATGCTCGTTGATGCTATCAGGCACGCGACCTACAATGCGACGTAAGTACTCGACACCACCACGAACAGATTGCTCAGGGTCTAAACGGTTTGTTACCCCGACGCTTTTCGCTGTTGGCAGAGTAAGCATCATCATCCCTCTAACACCCGTTGGCGATTTTGCCGCTGGCTTCCAGTGTGATTCTTGATACGCCAATGCTGCAATTAAGCGCCAGTCGAACTCTTCGCTGTACTTTTGGAATAAAGGTGCCCACTTAGGCAATTTGTCATCCAGAGCTCGAATGAATGCGCGAGTATCAACGTAGTCAAATGCTTCAATATGACCAATGTACTTCTCTTCGAGAGTGGACAGTTCTCCTGATTGTTTAATGTTACCGAAAAACTCTATCAGCATCGCATACAAACTTTCGTCTTCAGAGCGTCGAGTAAACCACGATACTGGTTGATCTTCTGTAAGTTCAAACGCGAGCGCAAGATCGGGGTAAAGGCGCTGAGCTAGGGAAAGTTCTACAGAGTCAGTCACAGTAAAACGCAACTCACCAGTGGATACATATTTAAGTAAGTCTCTCGTATCAGCATCGCCAACAATTTCAAACTGTAGCTCTGGGTATTGCTTCTTTAATGCGGTTAGGGTCGGAACATATTGCGATTGTTCGACGATCTTTAATGTTTGTGCGCCTGCATTTGTATCTTCGTCAGATTCGCTATCTTTCGATGCTTGGTATTCAATCAGCTGTTCGATATCACGTGGTCGAAGTTGCCCCTTTTTATACACAACTTGTTGGCTTACATAATAGTAAGCAGGGCCCGGTCTAAAGCGTTTTACCGCTTGTGATGTTTGATTTAAGCCCGTGGCGATGAGATCAATATCTCCTTTCTTAAGAGCAGGAAAAAGCTCGGCTTGACGAAAGGCAGGTTTAATCTCGAGCTTGACGCCGAGCTGCTCCGCAAACTGACGCGCCAATTCGTAATCCAACCCAGCGGGACCATCGGGACCAATATAATAGGAAAGCTGATTGTTTAGCGTGCCAACACGAAGCACGCCACGTTCCTGAATCTTTTCGAATTCACTTTTGGGTTCCGACTCAATCTGGCAGGCAGAGAGTAGTAGCACAGAAACAAAAATTAGAGCGCTGCGCTTGAGTCGGTTGAGCTGGCTTATTTGCATTAATAGGTACATCTTAGGAAATTTCTATTTGCCTTTATATCAAAGCGAGCTCATGGGGCAAAGTGAATCACACACTTATAGCGTGACATTGTGTGTTTTATCGACATTTTAGTCGCAATTCAAATTTGACAAAAAAAATGACGCAAACGGTTGCTTTTGGTGTTACATCACAAAAACAATTGCTATATAATGCGCTCGCAATAACGAGGTGGAATCGGCATAGGTTCGACAGGGCTTATTTTAAGTGTCTGAATTTATTCCAATATCACCTTAATCAATTGCATAAGAGACCTAAGCACATGAGAATTTTGCGTGGCTCCCCAGCTCTTTCTGAGTTTCGTGTTAATAAACTACTGGAACTTTGTCGTGAACAAGATCTGCCTGTAACTGGCATTTATGCCGAGTTTATGCACTTTGCCGATCTAAAGTCTGACCTTGATGACCAAGAGTTAGAAAAACTTGAAAAGTTACTAACTTACGGCCCAACCATCGAAGAGCATGAGCCAGAAGGTCTTCTACTTCTTGTTACGCCTCGTCCAGGCACTATCTCGCCTTGGTCTTCTAAATCTACCGATATAGCTGTTAACTGTGGCCTGGATAAAGTGAAACGTCTAGAGCGCGGTACGGCTTATTATATCGAATCTTCAGTTGTTCTATCAGATGCTCAAGTTGGCGCTGTCAAAGCGTTAATTCATGACCGCATGATGGAAACGGTATTTACAGAATTTGAAGCTGCGTCAGCGCTGTTTACAGTCGCAGAACCTAAGCCAGTGGCGCATGTTGATATCTTAGCGGGCGGTCGTCTTGCGCTGGAAGAGGCAAACGTTTCCCTTGGCTTGGCACTCGCAGAAGATGAAATTGATTACTTGGTAGAGAACTTTACTAAGCTTGGGCGTAACCCAAACGATATTGAATTGATGATGTTTGCTCAGGCGAACTCAGAGCACTGTCGCCACAAAATTTTTAACGCAGATTGGACTATCGACGGGGTAGATCAACCTAAGTCTCTGTTCAAAATGATCAAAAACACGTTCGAAACGACACCTGACTATGTACTGTCTGCATACAAAGACAACGCGGCCGTTATGGCGGGTTCTAAAGCGGGTCGTTTCTTCCCAGATCCAAAATCACGCCA
The DNA here is from genome assembly GCF_012275705.1 of Vibrio chemaguriensis. NCBI lineage: Bacteria > Pseudomonadati > Pseudomonadota > Gammaproteobacteria > Vibrionales > Vibrionaceae > Vibrio > Vibrio chemaguriensis. The sequence goes on along the minus strand of NZ_SHOE01000011.1, from coordinate 142,167 downwards.
ATATACCTACCACCATGAAGATGCACACATCTTGATGAAGGTAGAGACGCACAACCACCCAACGGCAATCTCTCCATGGCCGGGCGCATCGACTGGTTCAGGCGGTGAGATCCGTGACGAAGGCGCGACGGGTATCGGCGGTAAGCCAAAAGCGGGTCTGGTTGGTTTTACAACCTCTAACTTACGTATTCCTGGTTTTGAACAGCCATGGGAAACCGACTTTGGCAAGCCAGGTCGTATTGTTAACGCGCTAGACATCATGCTTGAAGGTCCTCTAGGCGGCGCGGCATTCAACAACGAATTTGGCCGTCCAAATCTATTGGGTTACTTCCGTACTTACGAAGAAAAAGTGACCTCTCACGCGGGTGAAGAAATCCGTGGTTACCACAAACCAATCATGATTGCTGGTGGTATGGGTAACATTCGTGACGAACACGTGCAGAAGAAAGAAATTCCAGTGGGTGCGAGCTTAATCGTACTTGGTGGTCCGGCAATGAACATCGGTCTTGGTGGTGGTGCGGCATCTTCCATGGCATCTGGTCAGTCAGCAGAAGATCTGGACTTCGCGTCAGTACAGCGTGAAAACCCAGAGATGGAACGTCGCTGTCAGGAAGTGATCGACCGTTGTTGGCAGTTAGGCGACGACAACCCAATCGCATTTATCCACGATGTGGGTGCAGGCGGTATCTCTAACGCATTGCCTGAACTTGTCGACGACGGTGAGCGTGGCGGTAAGTTCCAATTACGCGATGTACCAAACGATGAGCCGGGCATGAGTCCGCTAGAAATTTGGTGTAATGAATCACAGGAACGTTACGTTCTTGCGGTAGCGCCAGAAAACATGGAATCATTCGATGCAATCTGTAAGCGTGAACGCGCACCATATGCAGTGGTGGGTGTGGCGACAGAAGAGCGTCATCTAACGCTAGAAGATTCTCACTTCGACAATACGCCAATCGATATGCCAATGGATATCCTACTTGGTAAGCCACCGAAGATGCACCGTGACGCAACCACACTAAAAGTGGAAAGCCCTGCCATTGTTCGTGAAGGTATTGAGCTTAATGAAGCGGTGGATCGCGTACTTCGTCTTCCAGCGGTTGCAGAAAAAACATTCCTAATTACTATCGGTGACCGAACAGTAACGGGTCTGGTTGCTCGTGATCAAATGGTTGGCCCTTGGCAGGTACCAGTAGCAAACTGTGCAGTAACAGCGGCAAGCTATGACACTTACCACGGCGAAGCAATGTCGATGGGTGAGCGCACGCCAGTGGCATTACTAGACTTTGGTGCATCGGCTCGCCTAGCGGTTGGTGAGTCACTAACGAACATTGCGGCAACAGAAATCGGTGATATTAAACACATTAAACTGTCTGCGAACTGGATGTCGCCAGCGGGTCACCCAGGTGAAGATGCCGGTCTTTATGAAGCAGTCAAAGCGGTGGGTGAAGAGCTCTGTCCTGCATTAGGTTTGACGATCCCAGTTGGTAAAGACTCCATGTCGATGAAAACCAAGTGGGAGGAGAACGGCGAGAGTAAAGAAGTCACTTCTCCACTGTCGCTAGTTATCACGGCATTTGGTCGTGTGGAAGACGTACGTAAGACCGTGACTCCACAACTACGCACTGACAAAGGCGATACTTCTCTAGTTCTTGTTGACTTGGGTAACGGCAAAAACCGCTTAGGTGCGACAGCATTGGCACAAGTATACAAACAGCTTGGTGATAAACCTGCTGACGTAGATAACGCAGAGCAGCTAAAAGGCTTCTTTGATGCAATGCAAGCGTTAGTACGTGATGACAAGCTAGTGGCTTACCACGATAAGGGCGACGGCGGTCTATTTGTTACACTGGCTGAGATGGCGTTCGCGGGTCACTGTGGCGTAAAAGCGAACATCGCAGAGCTGGGTGATGATGCGCTAGCCGTTCTATTTAACGAAGAGCTAGGTGCGGTTGTTCAAGTTAAGAATGATGATCTGGATTCAGTTCTATCTACTCTGGCGGCAAACGGCTTAGAGGCATGTTCACATGTGATTGGTTCAGTTAACGCTTCAGACGACTTTATTATCTCTTCTGGTGATGCAGTTGTGCTTGAACGCTCACGTACCGAACTACGCGTTATCTGGGCTGAAACAACGCATAAGATGCAAGGTCTACGTGATAACCCAGCGTGTGCTGACCAAGAGCACGAAGCTAAGAAAGACAACTCTGACCCGGGTCTAAACGTTAAGCTCAGCTTCGACGTAAATGAAGACGTTGCAGCGCCTTACATTGCGAAAGGTGCTAAACCTAAGATGGCGATTCTACGTGAGCAAGGCGTTAACTCCCACGTTGAAATGGCTGCAGCGTTTGACCGCGCAGGTTTTGAAGCAACCGACATCCATATGAGCGATATCCTAACGGGTCAAGCGGTACTGGATGAATACCATGGCCTAGTAGCTTGTGGTGGCTTCTCTTACGGCGACGTACTAGGTGCGGGTGAGGGTTGGGCTAAGTCTATCCTGTTTAACGCACAAGCTCGTGAACAGTTCCAAGCCTTCTTTAACCGTAAAGAGACGTTCTCTTTAGGTGTATGTAACGGTTGTCAGATGCTTTCTAACCTGAAAGAGCTGATCCCGGGTGCAGACTTGTGGCCACGTTTTGTTCGTAACGAATCTGAGCGTTTTGAAGCGCGCTTTAGCCTAGTTGAAGTTCAGAAATCTGATTCTGTATTCTTCGACGGAATGGCTGGTTCGCGCATGCCAATCGCGGTTTCCCACGGAGAAGGGCGTGTAGAAGTACGTGATGCAGAGCACCTAGCAGCGATCGAGGCATCATGTACGGTTGCGGTTCGTTACGTGGATAACCTCGGTAACCCAACACAACAATACCCGAACAACCCGAACGGTTCGCCAAACGCGATTACCGGTTTAACAACAGCAGACGGTCGCGTAACTATCATGATGCCTCACCCAGAGCGCGTATTCCGCACAGTTGCAAACTCTTGGGCTCCGGAAGGTTGGGGTGAAAATGGTGCTTGGATGCGTATGTTCCAAAATGCCCGTAAGAATATCGGTTAATTAACCAAAGGTTAATCTAGCTTAAGTAAAGCGTTGGTTGAGAGACCAGCGCTTTCTTTTTTCTTATTACTCTTTTTTCTTCGTCGCTCTTTCTCGTGACTAGGCGAAACGTTGCTTTGTTCTGCCTCTTCTTTGTCATCTATTATCTCGCGTAAAAAACTTGCAGCGTTTAGATTACTTTTATGCTCTAATACCGCGCTTACCAAGGGATGGTGTTAAACAGCTCAGCTTAGATGGAGTTATCAAGTTGACCGAATCCCTGATTGATCCCTAAATCCCTTAGGAAATGAAAGAAATGTCTAAGAATCCAAAATTTGCTATCCGCGTCACTGAAAAACGTAACGGCTGGAGCGCAGAAATCACTCGCCAAGTGACATCTCGTAAGACTGTAGTATCAAAGCGTGAAACTGGCTTTGACAGCGAAGAGAAAGCACAAGCTTGGGCTGAACAAGAACTGTCTGGTTTTATCCAAAACCAAGTGGTTCGTAACGAGCGTAAAGCAGCGCAACGTCAAGAGCGTGAAGCAGAACAACTAGCGGCAAAAGTTCGTAAAGAAGAAGCCCGCAAAGCACGTGACGCTGAAGTAGACGCTGACGAAGAATAGATTCAAGTCGGTGAGATGGTGACGTCACCCATCAAACAAAAAGTGAAAATGCCCTGAGCTTTGTCTCAGGGCATTTTTTATTGTATCGACTTAAAAACAATCCGAAGATACTGACAGACTAAACGTACCGTCTTCAGGGGCTGCAAATTGTTTATTGCCAAGAAGAAGGTGAGGGTTATTAGCATAAGTGCGATGTGTTGACTTGCCCTTTGCCGAGTGCCTCTCTGGTAAATCAAAGTGTTGCAATCCGTCAGATAGATCGTTTGCTTCACCGTAGTCGAAATGCGTTGCGACGTCTTTAGGCTGCTTGGCATAACGACAGTGATCCGGCTTTCCATCTTCATGCCAAGTTAACGCGTTTGTTTTGGCGTCTAGATTCAGATTATTTGTTGTTGGTTGTGCGTAATGATCCTCAATAACTTGGTGCTGACTCTGCTCTTGTAAGTAGTCAGCAATGCTCTCAGAAGTCTGTGCCAGGCTTTGACTTGCTGGAACGAAGCAAGCAAGAAGAAACAATGTTTTTAAGTTGTTCATAGTGTGTATGCAAGCAAAAAGAAATGATAGTACTGATAAATAAAACGGTGTGCAATTATGGTTGTTCGTTAAGAAACAGCAGGGCAGTTAATGTCTGCCCTGCATCTTTTAGGTATGGTTAGTATTGATAAGTGAGGTGCAGTTTGACTTCGCGACCAGGCGAAGGCACGCCATTAGATAGGTATGCTTCGTAGTAACGATCGGTTAAGTTTTTCACAACCGCGCCAACACTCAAGCCTTCGACTTGTTGTATTTCCCAAACCACGTAAGCGTTTTGTAGCGTGTATTGCTCACTTGGCGATTTCACTTTTAAATTGTTACCGCTTGCCTTGGTTTTGGTTTGCGCATCATACCAACGGACTTCCCAGCCAGTGCGTAAACCTGGAATCCATTCGTAACCTAAACCTAAGTTGATATTTAATGGTGGCACATCAGGGTGATCATCATCTGAACCTGTGGAGTCAGATAGACTGCCTTTGTTTTTGCCGCGAATGTAACTTGCTGAGAAATTACTGTAGAAATCTTCAATCCGGTATTGTGAAATTAGCTCAAAGCCGTAGTTTTTAAAGCCATCTAGGTTTGTATTCCAGCTTTGTAACTCAGTAGTATTTGTGTCGAGGTTTTCGCCCGTTCGTATATCAACTGTGTCGCTAACATCGTTATAGAACAAAGTTAACTCTGTTGCGAGGTTATCGCGAGAGTTCACCAGCCCTTCCGTTAAGTTGATAACGCTTGCTTGATAAGCATGGATACGAGACACGTCCAGATTCAAAGCAGTAGTCGTAGCGGTAGCTCGCGCATATTGCACTGAGTAGATGTTATCAACGGTTGGTGCTTTTAAAGCGTAGGCGTAGGAGGCGTTTAAACGCGTATTATCGGTCGCATCAAAGTCGATATCCAAACGTGGGCTAAAGCCTTTATGCGTCGTTTCACCGTAGTCATGCCCGGCGGCTGGATCATTATAATCCGGCGCGGCGTTCCCTTTTCCTTCACTCTTGATGTATTCGTAACGCAGAGAAGGTGTGATGGTTAGACGGTCTGTTGCTTGATAGTGATCAGCAATGTAAGCCGCATAAATTGACTGAGTGCCAGATGGTTCGTAGTAAGGGGTATACCAACCGTAGTTTTTGGCTTCATTACTGTCGTATGATGCGTTGAATACTAATGAGTCTCTATCGGTTTTTTGATATTGAAGCCCTGTCACTAGAGTGTGGTCTCCGAACTGCGCTTGGTTAAACACATCAACATAGTCACGCTCGTAACTCAACCAAGACTCGTGACCGTAACTGCCAACAGAAACGAACATTTTCTCGAATGCCACGTCAGGGCGAACCCAGTGACGATCGTTTTCAGAACGTGCCATTTTGATATTGAAATCAATATACGGGTTAGTCGGCATGTAGTGGTAAGAGATGGTCGTGGTGTTATCCGTGTATTTATTATCGACGGTGTATGCGTATTGGGCTTTTTCTAATGAGCCGTATTTCTTGATGTTGTACTCAGTGATGTTAGGCATTTTTCCGCGGCGGTTAGCCCAAGGTTTACGACCTTCATCTTTGTAGCGAGTGTGGCTAATTTCAAACTCGTGATCGTTGTTTTCATAACCGACTTTTACGAGCATGTTTTCTTGCTCGTAACCTGAGTAATCCAGCGTTTCACCACCACCGACTTTAATGTCATCAGAATCTTTTACCGAGCCATTCGCTAGAAAATAAAAACCAGCATCGTTTTTACCATAGAGTGTTAGCGTGTAGGCATTCTCATCGCCGTTGTTGTTATATGCACTTGAGATGCGAGCACCAAAGTTTCTGTCGCCATAAAGGAGATCATCGACACTTTTGGTTTTAATGCGAATGGAGCCACCAAACTTTCCGTTGAGTGCTCGATAGTCGTGCGCGCCCTTGATAATTTCTGCTTCACCAATCAAGAACGGATCAAAAAAGAAAGTTCCGTAGCGGTATTGTTGAAAGCCAATTGGAGCGCCATCGACAAATACGGCGATATCGCTTGGATCATCAAAACCACGAATATTAATACGTTCGCCGCCGGAACGGCCGCCGCCATCTAATGATGCGCCCGGAACGGCATCGATCATTGAGGCAAAATTGGAGTACTGTTGCTCTTCAATCTCTGACCAATTAATGGTGGTTTGCGCAGGCTCAGCAACGGTGATGGGTTTGGCATAACGCACACCGATGACTTCGAGCTCTTCATTTGGCGTTGTCTCGGCATATGAATAAAGAGGGAAGAGCAAAGTCAGTGAAATGAGATTTACTTTGAATGGATGACTTTTTAATCGTTTCATATTGATGATTTATAGTGTTTTTATGAAGCTCGGATTATAAGAACATTATTACGATTAATAAATGATAATGAGATTAATTATCAAATGTGTTTTTGCGATGGCTTGTAAAGTTTTTTATCCATTTGTGGAAACTACGATGAGTATCGTTAGCTTACAGAAAACAAAAAGCCCAGCATCATGGACGCTGAGCTCATTGGCTTTTAAACAAAATGGTGCGAGCACTGTTGCTCCTTTCGAGCTAATCAAGTGCGTACTTGGTAGGAATTACTGAGTTTCTAACGGGATCTGTCCGGTAGTCAGTGGCTCGACATCGAACTCGGTCAGTCCTTCAATGTAACTTTCAACGGCTTGTTCTACCGAATCATCACCTTGGTTGAAGTAAGCAAGGTGGAAGATCGCATCGCCTTCATTAACCAGTGGCAAAGTTTGTTGACCGATCACCAAGCCACGCTTTGGCGCTTTGAGCTCTACCTCATCATGTCCAAGAGGAGAGCTGATATAGGCGAGCGTTTCACCCTGTTCCACTTTGTCTCCCAGATTAACGACAGTACGCAAAATACCGTTACCTGACGCACGAACCCAGCTGGTGGACTTCGCTATGATAGGCTCAGGCAGCTTTTTTCGGCTAGCGCGCAGCATGCCAATGGCTTGCATTACACGCCGAACCCCGAGTACACCAGCGCTGATTGACAGTGGATCAAAACGCAATGCTTCGCCAGCCTCGTAGGTTAGCACGGGGATATCACATTTTTCTGCTTCACTGCGTAAAGAGCCATCACGCAATGCTGAGTCAACAATCACTGGCGTCGCAAACGCCTGAGCAATACGCAGAGTTTCTGGGTTGCTTAAGTTTGCGCGAATCTGTGGCAGGTTCGTGCGGTGAATGGCTCCGGTGTGCAGATCCAAGATGTAGTCACAACGCTTGGCAATGTTGTTAAAGAACCCGTGTGCCATTCGAGATGCAAGCGCGCCTTTTTCACTGCCAGGAAAGCAACGGTTGAGATCTCGTCGATCGGGCAAGTACCGTGATTTATGGATGAAACCAAACACGTTAACGATAGGTACTGCAATGACAGTGCCTTTCAGTTTTTGTGGATCCAGTTGGTTAATGATCTGACGAACGATTTCTACGCCATTAAGCTCATCACCATGGATAGCAGCATTGACCATTAACACAGGCCCTTCTTGTTTCCCATGGATGATTTCCACAGGAATAGATAAAGGCGAATGTGTGTATAGCTTCGCTGCTTCAAATTCGATCTCTAATCGTTGTCCTGGTTGTATTTGATGCCCTAAGAGCTCAAACACTTTGCTTTTTTTACTTCTGGCCATAAACCATCTCTGTCAAATGCGTTATCGGCAATGTAACAATTGCTGCAAAATCGCACTAATCATTCTCATTAAGGACACGACAAATTACTTTAATCGTCATGCGCGAAATCTCAGCATGTGTGAAGTTTTTGTTTTCAATATGATCTTTTCTATCAGTTTAATACATAACGAGAGGTACAGAAGGAAGAGCAATCATAGGCTTAAAAAATGTGACTGTATTAAAAATAATACTGATAATGAGGGACAAAAAAACGGACTTTTAACCCTACTTTTTATCCGATAATATCCGCGCCGAATTTGAGGTCTAACATTTCTAACTAGAGGTTTTGATGAAAAAGGCAATTGCTAAAATTGGTGCATTGACTGCTGTAGCAGTTTCACTTTCAGGTTGCGTTGGCAGTAATGCCGTGACAGGTTATGTCATGGGGTTTAACTTGAAAGCTGTAGATAACCGTTACGCTCGAGGTGGTCTAAACATGCTTTTAGCACCTGTTTATGGTGTCGCAATCGCGGCGGACTACATCGTGTTTAACTCTCTAGAGTTTTGGACGGGTAAGAACCCTTTAAATGGTAAGCCACATATCTTCGATACAAAGATGGATACTTACATCGATGTAAACCACCAGTTAGATAAATCGTTAACGACGGCGCCAATTGCACCGTTAGCGAATAACCGTGTTATTGAGCAGGGTCGAATGCAGCAAATCGATGAGAATACTGTTCAAATGGATATTACTTACAATAACGGCGAGAAGGCGATACTCATGGGTGTGCGCGATGGTGAGTTTGTCACTTACTACATTGATGGCGAAGTCGTTGCACAAACCTCAATGGATGAGCTAGCTGCTTATACGCAAAATCGCGTGTAAATTGGTCCAGCCAAACAACAAAGGGTGCCGTAAAGCACCCTTTGTTGTATTTCGTGATTGAATTACGCTTTCTCTGGAATTGCCTCTAGAAGCGCTACCATCTGATCCCAGTACAACTGAACAGTATCAATCTTCACTTTCTCATCTGGTGAGTGAGGGAATTTTATTGTTGGACCGAAAGAAACCATATCCATGTGTGGGTATGGTTCTTTAAATAGGCCACACTCAAGACCAGCATGGATGACCATGATGTTCGGCTTATGACCGTAAATGCCTTCATACATATCACGGAAAATTGCCATGATCTCGGAATCTGCATCTGGCTTCCAGCCAGGGTAAGCACCTGAGAACTGAATTTGTGCGCCTGCTAATTCAGCAATTGAACGTAGCATACTCTCAACTTGGCTGCGGCCAGAGTCAATCAAAGAGCGAATCAGACACAAAACTGTCACTTTATTTTCTTCAGTAGTGATCACGCCAACGTTCAGTGACGTTTCGACCACACCTTCAATTTCGTCGCTCATGCGCATGACACCATTTGGACAAGCGTTAAGTGCGGCAATGAAGCGTTGCTGATCGGCGATTGAAAATACTTGTGCGTCACTAGCAAGCAATTCATTAAAGGTTACGATACCTGTTTCGATTTTACCCAGCTCAGTTTTAAGCAGATCAGTGTAGTGATCGAACAACTCTGAAAGTTTGTCTTGGTTTTCAGCAGGAAGAGCGACAGTGACAAACGCTTCGCGAGGGATTGCATTACGTAAGCTACCACCACGGAATTCTACCAAACGTAAATCAAGCTCTTGCGCATGACCCGCGAGGAAACGACCAAGTAATTTGTTGGCATTACCGCGACCTGTGTGAATGTCACAACCTGAGTGACCACCTTTTAGGCCTTTCAGCGTCAGTTGGCGTGTTACGAAACCTGCAGGTGTTGCTTCTCGAGAAATATCGAAAGTCATGGTGCCATCAACACCACCGGCGCAACCCATGTAGACTTCGCCCTCTTGTTCAGAGTCTGTGTTTAGAAGGATCTCACCTTCTAACCAACCAGCCTCAAGACCAAATGCGCCAGTCATGCCTGCTTCTTCATCAATCGTCAGCAGAACTTCGATTGGGCCGTGCTTAATGTCTTTAGATGCCAATACAGCAAGGCAAGAAGCCATACCAATCCCGTTATCTGCACCAAGCGTCGTGCCTTTCGCCGTTACCCATTCGCCATCGATGTAAGGTTGGATTGGATCTTTGGTGAAGTCGTGTTCGGTGTCTTCGTTTTTCTGCGGCACCATGTCGATGTGTGCTTGAAGTACAACAGCTTTCTTATTTTCCATTCCAGGTGTCGCGGGCTTTTTGATGAACACGTTACCGGTTGGATCACGGTGAACGTCAAAGCCTTGCTCTGTTGCCCAGTTGATAATGTACTGTGCTAATGCTTCTTCATGTTTAGATGGGTGAGGGATAGAACAAATCTTATCGAAAAGCTGCCAAAGTGGAGCAGGTGATAAGGTACTGATCTCAGAATGGAACTCAGACACGGAGGACTCCTTTTGATGTGCTTTGCCAAATATATACCGTAAAAATATTGTCGAGATAGCATTAAATGCTAGACGATTTGGCCTTCAAATTGCCGTTTAGCATACCACCAGATAAGGAGTACGAGTAGTCGCGTGCACAAGGATTTCTCTCAGAACTGTCACAGTTTGTGAACACAATAACAGGCACTATGTGTTCTTTATCATACATTCTGAAAGTGGCTTTATTTTTTAATTCACAAAACTGTAATTTAATTACAGTTAAACTTTGATGAAGGTCAATTTATATATTTTTTGTGATTCTAGTCACTAAAATCCTTGTAATTAAATTTCTTGGTGGTATATTTGTAACCAGCTTCTGAGAGAAGAATGAAATGCTCAAAGGATGAGTCCGTTTTATCGCCTCCAAGGAACCGAGAAATCAACGAATGTTTAATTGATTTAAAAGGTGATAGTTATGAAAGGTTTACCAAGTACAATGTTCTGGAATAGCAAGTCTGTTTACACCGGCAACTTTGTATACCCAACAAGCTTTGGCTACTAAGTGAAGTCAACGCATGTGACTCGAACAGTTTGTTCACCCCTATAAATTGGAATTTTTTTTCAGTGATAGTGCTGACATGATTCGCCGCCACCCAAATTGGGTGGCGTTTTTTTATCTCCACTTTCTCTTTCTGACATATTTTCTGCCATCAAGGCTGGATTCTATTCTCCGTTCTTCAGTTTTATCGACTTTCCCGTCAAATCCACCTAGATATGACGCTTAAAACGCCCAGTTTCTATTTGAAAGTTTAGTACATTGTTCAGTTTTTATTCTGTTGTTGGGTTCTGAGCAATAATTATTAATTGTTGTTTTATAAGAATATATTTTCTGTTTTGCTTCTAAGAATTAGCGAATGGGTTTCATATCCAAAGAAAAAAATCGCATTAGAGTGAAGATTCTATCTAGAATTTGCTATTTGATAACTTTATAATTCCCGCCAATCGATTACGCAACCGTTTACTTTTTTACCTTTACAGGATTCGATCATGCTCGAGAGGCTTTTTAAGCTCAGTGACAATGGCACAAATGTGCGCACTGAGATCATTGCAGGTGTTACCACCTTCCTAACCATGGCTTACATTATTTTTGTAAACCCAGCGATCCTGTCGGATACCGGTATGGACCGTGGTGCCATTTTTGTTGCAACTTGTCTTGCGGCCGCTATCGGCTGTTTCATCATGGGATTTGTTGCCAACTACCCAATTGCACAAGCACCAGGAATGGGGCTGAACGCATTTTTCACTTACTCTGTTGTGTTGGGAATGGGCTATACGTGGCAAGTTGCGTTAGCGGCGGTGTTTGTTTCAGGCCTGCTGTTTATTCTTTTGAGTATATTTAAGATCCGTGAGTGGATTATTAACTCGATCCCGCATTCTCTTCGAACTGGTATTTCAGCCGGTATCGGTCTTTTCTTAGCATTTATCGCATTAAAAAATGCAGGCATCGTCGTTGATAACCCTGCGACATTAGTTTCTATGGGAGACATCACATCATTGCCATCTGTATTGGCTGCGATTGGTTTCTTCCTTACTATCGCGCTTGTTCACCGTGGTGTGAAAGGTGCGGTGATGATCGCCATTCTTGGTGTTACAGCGCTTGGCCTTCTATTTGGTGATGTGCAGTGGGGCGGCATTATGTCAACGCCACCAAGCATTGCACCCACTTTCATGCAACTGGATTTCTCTGGTTTGTTTGAAGTTGGCATGATTTCCGTTGTGTTCGCTTTCCTATTTGTCGATTTGTTTGATACCGCAGGTACGCTAGTTGGTGTTTCTCAAAAAGCAGGCCTCACGGATGAGAATGGCAACATCCCGCGTCTAAACAAAGCGTTACTTGCAGACTCAACGGCAACGTCAGTAGGTGCATTACTCGGTACCTCAAACACCACATCTTACATTGAGAGTGTTTCTGGTGTGGCTGCTGGTGGTCGTACTGGTCTAACAGCAGTGGTTGTTGGTGTACTCTTCCTACTTGCTCTATTGTTCTCACCGCTAGCAGGAATGATCCCAGCTTACGCAACATCGGGCGCTCTGTTCTATGTCGCGATTTTGATGCTGTCTGGGCTGGTAAGCATTGATTGGCGTGACCTAACGGAAGCATCACCAGTTGTTGTGACTTGTTTGGTGATGCCATTAACGTTCTCGATTGCAGAGGGTATTACGTTAGGCTTTATCGCGTACTCGGCGATCAAATTATTCAGCGGCAAGGGCCGTGAAGTGTCGATGAGTGTGTGGGTGATGTCTGCCATCTTCATCGTCAAATACCTCGTCGGTTAATTTCTCGAGCAAAAAGCCAGTGTGGATTTATTCACGCTGGCTTTTTCTTTTTTCACGTTGTTCACTTAAGACGGTTTTTCTGCGGAATAGGCAGAGAATTTTGATATCACCGTTGGTATTAGCGGTGTGTTTCGGTAGAATAATCGTTTGCGCAGCTTGAAATCCTCATCTCCATACGTTTTGGAGAGGTCAGTGAGCATTCCGCTTTTGAGTGAGTTCGCTAGATTTTGAGGATGCATATTTTCAAATTATTAGGTTATTACAATGAGTAAAAAATTCATTATCACTTGGGATGCAATGCAGACTTACTGCCGTGAACTGGCTGAAAAACAAATGCCAGCTGAGCAATGGAAAGGGATTTGGGCGGTAAGCCGCGGTGGTTTGGTTCCTGGCGCTATCTTGGCTCGTGAACTGGGTATTCGTTACGTTGATACAATCTGTATTTCAAGCTACGACCATGATCATCAGCGCGATATGACGGTACTAAAAGCACCTGAAGGCGATGGTGAAGGTTACCTAATCGTTGAAGACCTAGTAGACAGTGGTGATACGGCGCGCAAACTACGTGAGATGTATCCAAAAGCGAAGATGATCGCTGTGTGTGCGAAACCTTCAGGCAAAGCGTTGCTAGATGATTATGTGGTAGATATCGAGCAAGACACTTGGATTGAACAACCTTGGGATATGTCAATCCAGTATGCTGAGCCTGTAAACCGCAAGCAAAAATAAACGCTATTAAAGAATATTGAGAAATGCCCCTGTATAGGGGCATTTTTTTTATTATCATAACAACTCATGCTAATAGCCTAAGGTTCTTCCTATGTCTGAAGACGTCAGTAAAAATCTTTCCGAAACTTTATTCGTGAAACATAAGCAAGCAAAAGAAACCTCTGCGCTTACCCAGTACATGCCGACCAGTCAAAAAATACTTGATGAGCGAGAGGCGCAGGGTGATCGTGCTTGGTATCGTCATTTGCGCCGCTTGCAATGGGCTTGGCAAGGGTTGTCTCCGATAGAGATGGAAGGTGTGCTTTCTAAAATCGCTTCTTCTTCCCACTCTCGAACCAATGATGATTGGTTAGACACCGTAATGGGATACCACAACGGCAACTGGACATTTGAGTGGATTAAGCTCGGCATGGAGCATCAGAAGCGTTCAAATGAAATGCAAGGTGAGGAGGCCGCCGATGAACTCTTCACCGCTTCTTTGTGTTTTAGTATCGCAGGCTACCCACATCTGAAGAATGATAATTTGGCCTTGCAGGCTCAAGTGCTGGCAAACAAAGCGTATTCTGACGGCGCAGAAAAGACCAAGTACACCATCAAGCAAATTGAAGTGCCTTACCAAAATCGCAAAATCATCGCGAATCTTCATTTGCCAAGAACCGACAAACAACTGCCTGTGGTGATGGTGAGCGCTGGTCTCGATACGTTACAAACCGACATGTGGCGTTTGTTCCGCAATCATCTTGCACCACGAGATATTGCGATGTTGACGGTTGACATGCCTTCGGTAGGGCACAGTTCTCACTGGCCTTTGACTGAGAACTCAAGCTGTCTGCACCAAGCGGTACTAAATGAGCTGTATTCATTGCCTTGGGTGGATCATCACAAAGTGGGGTTAGTTGGATTTCGTTTTGGTGGTAATGCCATGATCCGACTCTCTTTTGTTGAGCAAGAGAAGATCAAAGCTTGTGTAGCCCTCGGCGCACCCGTACATGATATTTTTACTTCCCCTGAGAAGCTGCAAAAAATGCCGAAGATGTATCTGGATCTGTTGGCTTCTCGCTTAGGGAAAAGCGCGGTTGATATTAATAGCATGGCGGGCCAGATGATGGCCTGGTCATTGAAGGTTCAGGGCTTCTTGAGCAGTAGAAAAACTAAAGTACCTATTTTAGCTTTGAGCCTTGAAGGCGATCCGGTGTCTCCACACAGTGATAACCAACTCGTCGCGCTGTTTAGCCAGTATGGCAGAGCGAAAAAAATCAGTTCCAAAACGATTACAAAAGGATATGAGCAATCCCTCGATTTAGCCATAAAGTGGCTAGAAGATGAATTATTAGGGTGACAATTCTCCTAAATTAGTTAAAAGTGATATATCTGAGCAAAAAATAAGCTCATGATAATTAAAAATAATAATCATTCTTGGGTGTTTACTTTTAACTATGAAAACGGAGATTCATATGTCAGAGACGACTCAGGGCCCGACTCACTTTCGCTTGATGTCAAAGTTGAAGGCGATAGGGCCTTACCTGCGCGAACCACAATCGCAAGAAGGGCGCTATTATTTTGATTGTCTATCTGTTTGTGTAGACGACAAAAAATCGCCTGAGAAGCGTGAATTTTGGGGCTGGTGGATGGATTTAGAATCCATCGAAGGAGGCTTTACTGCCAAATATCATATCGGCAAGTACAACAAAGAAGGGCAATGGGTATCTGAAGCCCTGCCTAAAAAAGCGGTAGAGGAAGTGTATCTGACGCAGAGCACATTCCATCAAAAGCTGGTTGATACTTTAGAAGAACACTTCAAATTAGAAGTCGAATATCACACGGAGTCTTTCGATTTCGCTTAATTTGGTTGTTTTCATTTAATACCAAACAAAAAGGTGCGAAAACGCACCTTTTCTCTTGTTAATTCCCTCTTTGATTGTTAAAACATCCTCTCTTTATTTGTTTTTCACTTCAGAAGACATCATGACAACGAATCAACAAAATGCAGTTGTTTCACAACCACAAACTGTCGTTGTGAAACTGGGTACAAGTGTGCTGACAGGCGGCACTCTGGCACTCGACCGTGCTCACATGGTTGAGTTAGCGCGCCAGTGTGCTGAGCTTAAAAAACAAGGCCATTCAGTGGTAATGGTTTCGTCTGGTGCTATTGCAGCAGGCCGTGAGCATCTTGGTTACCCCGCATTGCCCAACGAGATGGCGAGTAAACAATTACTTGCGGCGGTAGGGCAAAGTCGCTTGATTCAAACATGGGAGTCTTTGTTTGGTATTTACGGTATCAAGATCGGCCAAATGCTACTAACTCGTGCTGATTTAGAAGATCGCGAGCGATTCTTAAACGCACGTGACACCATCAATGCGCTCGTTGCGAACGATATTATTCCTATCGTAAACGAAAATGATGCCGTTGCGACCAGTGAGATTAAAGTGGGCGATAACGACAACCTTTCCGCTTTGGTGGGCATTTTGTGTGGCGCAGATAAGCTCTTGCTTTTAACTGACCAAAAAGGTCTGTTTACTGCTGACCCTCGTAAAGACCCAAATGCAGAGTTGATCAAGGAAGTAAAAACCATCGACGATACGCTGCGTAAAATCGCAGGAGGAAGTGGTACAACATTGGGTACTGGCGGTATGGCAACGAAGCTGCAAGCCGCAGACATCGCTCGCCGCGCTGGTATCGAGGTTATTATTGCTGCCGGTAGTGCACCGAATGTTATCTTTGACTCTTTGAGTGCAGAGCCACAAGGCACACGCTTCCTACCTTGCGCTGAAGCTTTAGAAAACCGTAAACGCTGGATTCTGGCGGGACCTGCGGCATCGGGCGACATCATTATTGATGACGGTGCGGTAAATGCTGTGGTCGGTAAGGGCAGTAGCCTACTTGCTAAAGGGGTAATCAAAGTAAGTGGTGACTTTGCACGAGGCGAAGTGGCGCGTGTAACAAATTCTCACGGTAAGTTGGTGGCTCGTGGCATCAGCGCCTACTCAAGTGATGACCTAACTAAAATTACTGGTAAGCACAGTAAAGATATCATCTCTATTTTGGGGCATGATTATGGCTCTGAGGTGATTCATCGCGATGATTTGGTCGTCATTCAGGAATAGAATTAGAGGGAAGCAAAGTGGATTTAACGAATATGGGTAAAGCTGCTAAAGATGCAGCTTTCGAATTAGCGACAGCGTCAACTGCGCAAAAGAACCAAGCTTTAGCGATCATCGCTGATGAGCTAGAAGCAAACTCCGCTGCTATTTTGGCGGCAAACGCTAAAGACATCGAACTTGGCCGTGAAGCGGGTTTAACCGATGCGCTGCTCGATCGCCTTTTGCTGAATGAAGAACGATTGACTGCAATTGCGAATGATGTTCGCAACGTCATTAGCTTGAACGATCCTGTGGGCAGCGAAATCGACAGTAAGGTACTGGAAAATGGGATGTCATTGTCTCGCCGCCGCGTACCACTGGGTGTTGTGGGCGTAATTTATGAAGCGCGTCCTAACGTGACCATTGATATTGCGGCGCTGTGCTTGAAAACCGGCAACGCAAGCATTTTGCGTGGCGGCAAAGAGACATTTTTCTCGAATATGGAATTGGTAAAGGTTATTCAGTCTGCGCTAGCAAAGGCGAACCTTCCTGCCGCTTCGGTTCAGTACATTGAAAAGCCAGATCGTGAGCTAGTCTCTCAACTGCTTAAACTGGACGATTACGTCGACATGATCATTCCACGCGGTGGTGCTGGCCTACACAAAATGTGTAAAGAAAACAGCACGATTCCGGTGATTATTGGCGGCTTTGGTATCAGCCATATCTTTGTCGACGAATCCGCTGATCTAGAGAAATCCCTGAATGTGGTTGAGAACTCTAAAGTTCAACGTCCATCTGCGTGTAACTCATTAGATACGCTGCTCGTGCATGAAAAAATTGCAGCACAGTTTCTGCCAATGATCGTTGAGCGTATGGACGAAAAAGTGACGTTCGTGGCAGAACCAAAAGCAAAAGAACTCATGGAGCAAGCGAAACAAGTTCGCGATGCTGTTGAAGGTGACTTTGATACGGAATGGTTGAGCTACACCCTTGGTGTAAAAGTCGTGTCTGATGTGAAAGATGCAATTGATCATATGCGTGTTCATAACGCGAGCCACTCAGATGCGATCATGACCAATAGTTTGGAAAACTCAGAACTGTTCATCAATTCTGCCGGTTCTGCGGCGGTTTATGTGAATGCTTCAACGCGCTTTACAGACGGTGCGCAATTTGGCCTTGGCGCAGAAGTCGCAGTATCCACGCAAAAGCTACATGCCCGTGGTCCAATGGGCTTAGAAGAGCTAACTAGCTACAAGTGGGTTGGTAAAGCGAATTACTTAGCACGCAGTTAACACATTCAACGAGATCTTGAGTGAAAAAGGGGCCTTTGGGCCCCTTTTTGTTTTGTCTAACATACCAATTCCGCTACACTACATGAGCTTTTATTTCGGTTTGAAAGCGTTATACCCAAATAGCTTTAATAGAGTCCGCATAACTATGAACGCGTGGTTAGCCGTGATTGCTCATGAGGTTATTTGGGTATAGATATGGAGGTGATATGCATTGTCCTTTTTGTTCCGAGAACGATACCAAAGTTATTGATTCCCGCTTAGTGGCTGATGGCCATCAAGTTCGACGTCGCCGTCAGTGCTTGGCGTGTAGCGAGCGTTTTACTACGTTTGAAAGCGCAGAGTTAGTGATGCCTAAAGTGATCAAATCGAATGGCAACCGTGAACCATTTGATGAAGATAAAATGGTTGGCGGTATTCAGCGCGCATTAGAGAAACGTCCAGTGAGTGCCGATTCTATAGAGTTAGCGATCAGCATGATCAAATCACAACTGCGTGCGACGGGTGAACGAGAGGTTCCGAGTGAAATGATTGGTAATTTAGTCATGGACCAACTCAAAGAGCTCGACAAGGTCGCTTATATCCGTTTCGCCTCAGTTTACCGCAGTTTTGAAGACATTCGCGAGTTTGGCGAAGAGATTGCCCGCCTAGAAGACTGAGTAGCTCATGACTCAACACACTCCTGAAAGAGCGTTTTCTGATTTAGATTTCGCCATGATGTCACGAGCTATTAAGTTAGCGAGACGTGGCATTTATACCACCGCCCCAAATCCAAATGTGGGGTGCGTCATCGTTCGTGATGAAGAAATTGTTGGTGAGGGCTATCACCACCGCGCTGGTGAGCCGCATGCCGAAGTGCACGCGATGCGCATGGCGGGTGAAAAAGCAGTTGGTGCAACCGCTTATGTGACGCTCGAACCTTGCTCTCATTACGGCCGTACACCGCCATGTGCTGAAGGGCTAATCAAAGCCAAAGTGGCACGTGTGGTTTGCGCAATGGTAGACCCAAACCCTAAAGTTGCGGGGCGGGGCATCCAGATGTTGCGTGATGCCGGAATTGAAGTACAAATCGGCTTGTTAGAGCAAGATGCCCTTGCCCTTAACCCTGGTTTTATAAAGTACATGCGTACAGGCATGCCGTTTGTTCAATTAAAAATGGCAGCCAGTTTGGATGGGCAAAGCGCACTCAGCAATGGGCAGAGCCAATGGATCACCTCCCCAGCGGCCCGCCAAGATGTGCAGCGTTATCGAGCGATGAGTGGTGGTATTCTCTCTACCAGCAAAACGGTGATTGATGATAATGCGTCACTCAATGTGCGTTGGGATGACTTACCTACCAGTGTTCAAGCGCAGTATTTACGAGAAGAACTTCGTCAACCAGTACGTGTAATCTTAGACCGTCAGAACCATTTAACGGATGCGCTCAAGCTGTTCCACACCGATGGAGAGCGAGTTATTGTTAGCCCAGATGGAGACTGTATCCCTCTATTGGACAGCGCTGACCAAATTGACTTATCAACAACATTAAAACGTATCTCGGATGAGCACCACATCAATCACTTATGGGTTGAAGCTGGAGCCACGCTAGCGAGTGCGATGATAAAGGCTAATCTTGTAGATGAGCTCATTGTTTACCTTGCGCCAAAACTCATGGGCAGCGATGGTCGGGGGCTTATCGGTGCTTTAGGATTGAGCGCTATGGCTGACGTCATAGATTTAAACATTACAGACGTTCGTATGGTCGGGGTAGACATTCGTATCACCGCCACCATCAAACGTAATGAACTTAGATAAGAAATAGTATGTTTACAGGAATAGTAGAAGCAGTTGGCAAGTTAGCTGCGATTACGCCGAAGGGCGAAGATATCACCGTCACGGTTGAAACGGGGACGCTTGATATGTCAGACGTTAAGTTAGGCGATAGCATTGCGACCAATGGTGTTTGCTTAACGGTAGTTGACTTCGGAAGCCACTATTACAGTGCTGATCTGTCATTAGAAACCTTGAAGAAAACTGGGTTTGCTGAATACCAGGTGGGCGATAAGGTGAATCTAGAAAAAGCCATGTTACCAACAACGCGATTGGGTGGACATATCGTTTCTGGCCATGTCGATGGGGTTGGTGAAATTGTCGAACGCAATTTAGTTGGCCGTGCGATAGATTTTTGGGTTGCAATGCCAGCGGAAATTAGCAAGTACGTTGCAGAGAAAGGCTCGATTACTGTTGATGGTATTAGCCTAACCGTCAACGACTTACGTAAAAATGCTTTTAAGCTGACGATCGTTCCTCATACGAGTGAAGAAACTACGATTGACCAGTTTCAAGTGGGGCGCAAAGTAAACTTAGAAGTTGATGTACTTGCGCGTTATATGGAGCGTTTACTGCAAGGGCAGCAAGAAGATAAGGCCGAGTCTCGTATCACGATGGACTTTTTACAGCAAAACGGTTTTGCATAAGTATTGGGAGTGGCTGCGTGAGGCATGCGATAAAGAGCAGACTCACAGAACACCGCGAGATTCATTGACTTGCTTGGTGCAAAGCTCAAACTATTGACCTAACTAGCATTCACTGCAACATGATTTTTTCATTGCTGCCGCAATAACAAATTTAGAATAACGGGAAAACAGACTATGCCAATCAGTACGCCACAAGAAATTATTGATGATATTCGCGCAGGCAAAATGGTCATCCTAATGGATGATGAAGACCGCGAGAATGAAGGTGACTTGATCATGGCTGCCGAGCATATTACGCCGGAAGCCATCAACTTTATGGCAACCTACGGCCGTGGCCTGATTTGTTTAACCATGACCAAAGATCGTTGCGAAAGCCTAGGTCTGCCACCAATGGTGCAAGACAATAATGCGCAATACACAACCAACTTTACCGTTTCTATTGAGGCGGCAGAAGGGGTAACGACGGGTATTTCAGCAGCGGATCGCGCACGCACGGTTCAAGCGGCAGTCGCGCCAAACGCCAAAGCTGCGGATTTGGTACAGCCTGGTCATATCTTCCCGCTCGCGGCCCAAGATGGCGGTGTACTGACTCGCGCAGGTCACACTGAAGCGGGCTGTGATTTGGCTCGCCTTGCTGGTTTAGAGCCTGCATCGGTGATTGTTGAGATCTTAAATGACGACGGCACCATGGCTCGTCGCCCTGATCTAGAGGTCTTTGCAGAGAAGCACGGTATTAAATTGGGCACTATTGCCGACCTAATTGAGTACCGCAATAACACTGAGACAACGATTGAACGTGTGGCAGAGTGCAAGTTACCGACAGAGTTTGGCGAGTTCACGTTAGTCACGTACAAGGACACCATTGATAACCAAGTGCACTACGCAATGTGCAAGGGCGATTTGAAAGAAAAAGCGCCACTGGTTCGCGTACATCTTCAAGACGTTTTTACCGACTTACTACGTAGCGATCGTAATGCAGAGCGTAGCTGGACACTAGATAAGGCAATGAAACGCATTGGTGAAGAAGGCGGTGTGCTGGTTGTTCTTGGCCATGAAGAATCGACTGATCTACTTATTCATCGCGTGAAGATGTTTGAAGCGCAAGACAAAGGTGAAGCACCAACGCTTGCTAAAAAACAAGGCACGTCTCGCCGTGTTGGTGTGGGGTCACAGATTCTTGCGGATCTCGGTGTACATGATATGCGCCTTTTGTCATCGACCAACAAAAAGTACCACGCGTTAGGTGGTTTTGGTCTGAACGTTGTTGAGTACGTCTGCGAGTAACAACCGAACAATAAGTTCCTAGTCTTTGACGTGCTTAACTCGTCAATGGCTAGGAACCGGTGATTTGCCTCCAATTTCCATTAGATATTGCTCACAAATTTGTGCTAGAATCCGGCGATTCTCACTTGATGAACATATTTCACTTATAAATAGAGTTAAAGGAAAGCTTATGAAAGTGATCGAGGGTGGCTTCCCAGCGCCAAATGCAAAAATTGCTATCGTTATTTCTCGTTTCAACAGTTTTATTAACGAAAGCCTACTTTCTGGTGCGATCGATACACTAAAGCGTCACGGACAAGTAAGCGAAGACAACATCACGGTTGTGCGTTGTCCAGGTGCCGTAGAACTACCTCTAGTAGCTCAGCGTGTTGCTAAAACTGGCAAATTCGACGCTATTGTTTCTCTAGGGTCTGTTATTCGCGGTGGAACGCCTCACTTTGACTATGTTTGTAGTGAAATGAACAAAGGTCTAGCACAAGTGTCTATGGAATTCAGCATTCCAGTAGCATTTGGTGTTTTGACTGTTGATACGATCGATCAAGCGATTGAACGCGCAGGAACCAAGGCTGGTAATAAAGGTGCAGAGGCTGCACTAAGCGCACTTGAAATGATTAATGTACTATCTGAAATTGATTCCTAATGGGGGCCAGTGTGAAACCAGCCGCACGTCGTAACGCACGTCAATTCGCTCTACAGGCGATCTACTCATGGCAAATTACTAAAGAGA
The DNA here is from genome assembly GCF_012275705.1 of Vibrio chemaguriensis. Classification (NCBI taxonomy): domain Bacteria; kingdom Pseudomonadati; phylum Pseudomonadota; class Gammaproteobacteria; order Vibrionales; family Vibrionaceae; genus Vibrio; species Vibrio chemaguriensis. The sequence continues at coordinate 120,048 of NZ_SHOE01000011.1, read as the reverse complement.
ATGTTGCCAAGATTGAAGAACAGTTTTTGTCTGGCGACAAATACGATGAAGAAGAACTTCATGCATCTGAGCCAGCGCTTGCTGCTCCAGAGACAGACGTAGCTTACTTCCGTGAACTATTAAGCGGTGTTGTACTTAGCCACGCTGAGCTAGATAGCAAAATTCGGCCATACATCTCTCGTCCTATGCAGGATTTAGATATGATGGAACTTGCTCTTCTTCGCCTTGCTATGTACGAGATGACTCGTCGCGAAGATGTTCCTTACAAAGTTGTTATCAATGAAGCGATTGAACTTGCAAAAGTTTTCGCAGCAGAAGATAGCCACAAGTTTGTGAATGGTGTACTTGATAAAGCAGCACCTCACATTCGTAAGAAATAACGATTTCTTCAATGAAAAGGTCAGCACATGCTGACCTTTTTTGTATCAAAAGCTTTTACATCAAAAAGTAAGTGAATTATGTCTGGTGAATTTAATCTGATAGACAAGTATTTCGTCGGTCGTCAGAGCCAACGTAAAGATGTCCATCTAGCCGCTGGTGATGATTGCGCTTTGGTCAAAGCGCCAGCTAATGTTCAGATTGCGATTAGCACGGATACATTGGTAGCTGGAACGCATTTCTTAGCCGACGCGAACCCAGCATGGGTCGCACACAAAGCATTGGCTTCTAACATCAGTGATTTGGCTGCGATGGGCGCAACGCCTGCGTGGGTGAGCTTCGCATTAACGATGCCTGAGCCAGATGAAGAATGGCTTGCACCTTTCTGTGATGCATTTTTCGAACTGGCTGATTACTATGGTATTCAGTTAATTGGCGGTGACACAACCAAAGGACCTTTGTGCTTAACGCTGACGGTGCAAGGTTTTGTGCCTGAAGGTAAAGCACTCACACGTTCCGGAGCAAAGCCAGGGGACTGGGTGTACGTAACAGGGAACCTTGGCGATGCCAAAGCTGGCTTGGATGTGATTCTAGATGGTTCTCTACGCAGCAGGGCAGGTGCGGAAGCACTAGAGCGAGCTCATTACCTCAGTTCTCCGCGTGTGCTTGCTGGACAAGCTCTGATTGGCTTAGCCTCTTCGGCGATAGATATTTCAGATGGTTTAATCTCTGATATTAAGCACATTTTACAGCGATCTCAGGTTGGGGTGAGTATTGATGTCTCTCAGCTACCGATCTCTTCAGAATTAGTCCAGTTTTTAGATGATAAGATCAGCGCGCAGCAGTATGCTTTAGCAAGTGGCGAAGAGTACGAATTGTGTTTTACCGTGCCGGAGCAAAATCGAGGCTCGTTACAAAGCGCTTTATCTCATACTGGCTGTAAGGTCACATGTATTGGTCAAATCCGACCAAATGGAACCTTCGAGCTGCATGATAACAATCAACCACTTGATTGGGACTTAAGTGGCTTCGACCACTTTAAATGATCTGAGCTAAGCTCTAGCCAAGAGCCTGTTACCATTGAGCAACTCGCAGGCGTGACGATTGAAACCAAACTAGCAGTATAGGTTTAAGGATATGACCAACCCTCTTTCTCTGATTTCATTAAAGAACCCGTGGCATCTATTGGCGACGGGTTTTGGCAGTGGATTATCCCCGTTTATCCCAGGAACAATGGGGACACTGGCGGCCGTGCCCTTTTTTTTGTTGTTGGCGCAATTGCCATTTTCGGCGTACGTCATTGTTGTTCTGATTTCGTGTGTGATCGGTATTCAAATCTGCCAAGTGACGTCAGCAGACATGAAAGTACATGATCATGGTTCAATCGTATGGGATGAATTTGCGGGTTTTTGGATTACGATGGGCATCGTCCCTGCGTTAAATATTCCGTTGACCGAGTGGAAGTGGTTGCTCACTGGCTTCATCTTGTTCCGTTTTTTCGACATGGTAAAACCGTGGCCAATTGGGTGGCTAGATAAGCGAGTTCACGGTGGGCTGGGTATTATGGTTGATGATATCGTGGCGGGAATTATGGCCGGTGTTGCCCTGTTTCTAGTCGCAAAATACGCAGGCTGGATGAATTAAACGTTGGACATAAAAAAGGGATGCCATGAGCATCCCTTTTTAAATTCTATTTTGCTAAATAATCCAAGATGGATTGTTCAATCCCTTTTGCATCGAGACCAAGCTCTTCATGCAGTTCATCTTGTGTTCCCTGATGAATAAACTCATCTGGTAAACCTAGGTTCAACACAGGTTTAATGATTTTATCTTTCATCATAAACTCAACGACACCTGCACCTGCACCACCTGCGATAACATTTTCTTCTAACGTCACGAGCACGTCATGATCTGCGGCTAATTGACGAATTAATGCTTCATCGAGCGGCTTCACAAAGCGCATGTCAGCAACAGTGGCGTTAAGGTATTCTGCCGCTTCTAACGCGTTACCCAAGAAAGTACCAAAGTTCAGAATAGCAACTTTTTCACCTTGGCGAACCATGCGTCCTTTACCGATTTCTAAAGCCGTAAACTCAGTTTCGATTTCTACGCCCATCCCGCTACCGCGAGGGTATCGAACCGCACTAGGGCCAGTATGTTTATGGCCAGTGTAAAGCATTTGTCGACATTCGTTTTCGTCACTTGGCGCCATGATCACCATGTTCGGAATACAGCGCATAAAGCTTAGATCGAATGCGCCTTGGTGAGTTTGGCCATCTGCACCAACGAGACCTGCACGGTCGATAGCGAACATTACTGGTAAATCCATGATCGCGATATCGTGGATCAGTTGGTCATAACCACGTTGCAAGAAAGTCGAATAGATAGCAACGATTGGATGATCGCCCGCAATTGCCATGCCTGTTGCAAGTGTCACAGCGTGCTGCTCAGCAATCGCCACGTCAAAGTATTGGTCTGGATATTCTTTTGAGAAACGTACCATACCAGAGCCTTCGCGCATTGCTGGCGTAATTGCCATTAGCTTAGGATCTTGGGCCGCCATGTCACATAAAAAGTCACCAAAGATCTTTGAGTAAGTTGGCTTACCGCCACTGCTTTTCGGTAGACAGTTATGCGTTGGATCGAATTTAGGAACACCATGGTAGCCGATAGGATCTTTCTCGGCAGGCTCATAACCTTTGCCTTTCTTGGTCATGATGTGTAGGAACTGAGGACCTTTGAGCTCACGCATGTTTTTTAGCGTTTTGACGAGTTCATTGACGTCGTGTCCATCAATCGGGCCAATGTAATTAAAGCCGAACTCTTCAAACAGAGTGCCTGGCACTACCATGCCTTTTAGGTGCTCTTCCGTACGGCGAACCAACTCTTTAATAGGTGGAACACCAGACAACACTTTTTTACCGCCTTCACGGATAGAAGTGTACAAGCTGCCAGAAAGTACTTTCGCAAGGTGGTTATTCAGGGCGCCGACGTTTTCTGAAATAGACATTTCGTTGTCGTTCAAAATCACCAACATATCAGGATGAACGTCGCCAGCGTGGTTCATAGCTTCGAATGCCATGCCGGCTGTAATTGCGCCATCGCCAATCACACTGACAATTTTACGACCTTTGCCTTCTTTTTGTGCGCTGATGGCCATGCCAAGACCAGCACTAATCGATGTCGAAGAGTGACCGACAGATAAGGTGTCATATTCACTTTCTTCACGCCAAGGGAAAGGGTGTAGACCATCCTTTTGGCGAATTGTTGGCATTTTATCGCGACGTCCGGTGAGGATTTTATGCGGGTAAGCCTGATGACCAACATCCCAGATCAGTTTGTCGATAGGGGTGTTGTAAACATAATGCAGAGCGACAGTTAGCTCCACGGTGCCTAAGCCAGACGCTAAGTGTCCGCTAGATTGGCTCACTGAATTTAGCAGATACGTTCGCAGTTCATCACACAGATTTGGTAATGTTTCTTTCGGAAGAAGACGTAATTCTTCCGGTGTATTTGCTAACGCCAGTGTTGGGTACTTTGAAATATCAAGAGTCATATAAATGCGCGCTTATAGTGTTAATTTTTGCGCTCGATGACATATCGGGCGAACTCTTCGAGTAACTGAGTATTGTATGGGATAGCTTCCAATGCTTGAAGTGCTTCCTGTAACAGAGTGTGAGCTTTCTCTATGGCTCCCTCTAAACCCAGCAGGGAAGGATAAGTGCTCTTATTCAGACCTTGGTCGGAACCTTGAGGCTTACCCAGTGTTTCTGTGTCACTGATGATATCAAGAATATCGTCTTGAACCTGAAACGCCAAACCAATTGCTTTTGAGTAGCGCTCCAAGTGAGGTAGAACCTCGATACCTTTCTCACCAGCAGCTAATGCACCTAATTTTACCGCACAATCAATCAGAGCTCCGGTTTTTTTACGGTGTATCTCTTCCATTTCTTCAAGAGAAACTTGGCGATTTTCTGCGCCTAAATCTAAAGCTTGTCCAACACACATGCCGTTGGCGCCAGAAGAATGCGCCAACGCTTTGATCATATTGATGCGTTGAGTCTCGGCTGCCGGGTTTAATTGACCATCGGCAATAATGGTGAAGGCGAGAGTTTGTAGTGCATCACCTGTCAGTATTGCGGTTGCTTCATCAAACTTAATATGACAAGTTGGTTGACCTCGACGCAGTTCATCATCGTCCATGGCAGGCAGATCATCATGAATGAGTGAGTAGGCATGTATACATTCGATAGCAGCGGCAGGAGTGTCTAAGTCTTCTGGTTTACAGCCGAGCATTTGACCTGTGATGTAAACAAGAAAAGGGCGAACGCGTTTTCCACCTAGCAAAAGGCCGTATTTCATTGCTTGAATCAATGGCTGCTCTTGATATGGAAGCTGATCGAGCCACAAGTTCAATTGCTGATTGTTTCTTTGTTGAAAAGACGTCAATGTCTGTTGCATCACATTGCTCACTACTGATGGTTATTCTGAATCTGGTTTGAAGTCACTCAGTGGTGCTTCATCATCTTCGCTGAGAAGAATACTTACGCGCTGTTCGGCGTCGCTAAGTTTAGTTTGGCCAGCACGAGCTAAGGCAATGCCTCGTTCAAACTTACGTAGAGCATCATCTAGGGCAAGATCGCCATTTTCTAATTGATCAACCAAGCTATCAAGCTCTTCAATGGTTGCTTCGAAGGTCATGTTTTCTGGTTTCTTGACCGCCATCTTTTTTCTGCCTTTATCAAGCCTTGGAGAAGATGCACGAAAGTTACCTTAGCCTAGTAACTTGGTCAAATTTAACCTTATATAATTGTCACAAAATTAGCGTTAAACGAGCCTAAGCGCTGAAACCCCATATTTTGGTTAAGGTTGTTAAGTCTAATTTGTGATCCATTAGCTAAGATTTTTCTAAAAATTCTGCGCGAGTTGTCGATACAGGTAATAATCCGCCCAATGGCAGTATTTGAGTATAGCGTGAGGAGTGCTTTGTGGATTTAGCAACCCTATTAGGTTTGATTGGTGGTTTTGCATTCGTCATTATGGCGATGGTGCTTGGTGGCAGCATCGGCATGTTTGTCGATGTCACGTCGATCCTTATTGTCGTTGGTGGCTCAATATTTGTAGTACTGATGAAGTTCACAATGGGACAGTTCTTTGGTGCAACAAAGATCGCAGGCAAAGCCTTCATGTTTAAAGCGGATGAACCGGAAGACTTGATCGCAAAAATTGTGGAAATGGCCGATGCGGCACGTAAAGGTGGTTTTCTTGCTCTTGAAGAGATGGAAATTAATAACACTTTTATGCAAAAAGGCATTGATTTGCTTGTTGATGGCCATGATGCCGACGTGGTAAGAGCGGCCTTAAAAAAAGACATTGCGCTTACGGATGAACGACATACTCAAGGCACTGGCGTATTTCGCGCCTTTGGTGACGTTGCCCCTGCAATGGGGATGATTGGTACCTTGGTTGGCTTAGTCGCGATGCTTTCGAATATGGATGATCCAAAAGCGATTGGACCTGCAATGGCGGTTGCGCTCTTAACCACATTGTATGGCGCGATCCTGTCCAACATGGTGTTTTTCCCTATTGCGGATAAGCTTTCTCTGCGCCGTGATCAAGAAACGCTAAACCGCCGTTTGATCATGGATGGCGTATTAGCGATTCAAGATGGTCAAAACCCGCGAGTGATTGATAGCTACTTGAAGAACTACCTCAACGAAGGTAAACGTGCCCTTGAGATTGACGAGTAACTTGGAGAGTAGTGATGGATGATGAAGATAACAAATGCGATTGTCCGCCACCCGGTCTCCCGTTATGGATGGGGACATTCGCGGACTTAATGTCGCTACTGATGTGTTTCTTTGTTCTTCTGCTCTCGTTTTCTGAGATGGACGTGCTGAAGTTCAAACAGATTGCGGGCTCAATGAAATTTGCCTTCGGTGTACAAAATCAACTTGAAGTGAAAGACATTCCCAAAGGTACCAGCATCATTGCTCAAGAGTTTCGACCGGGCCGACCGGAACCAACGCCGATTGATGTCATCATGCAGCAAACCATGGACATCACTCAGCAGACGCTCGAATTTCATGAAGGGGAGTCTGACCGTGCTGGTGGCACAAAGCGTGATGAAGGCAAGTTAACGGGGGGCCAATCGCCAGAAACGTCAACGCAAAACAATCAATCTGCAGAAGCGGACATGCAACAGCAGCAATCTGAAGAGATGTCGCAAGAGATGGAAACCTTGATGGAAAGCATCAAGAAAGCCTTAGAGCGAGAGATTGAACAAGGTGCCATTGAAGTTGAAAATCTTGGCCAACAGATTGTCATACGCATGCGTGAAAAAGGTGCATTCCCTGAAGGTTCGGCCTTCTTGCAGCCTAAATTCCGCCCTTTAGTTCGACAAATTGCAGAGTTAGTAAAAGACGTGCCAGGCATTGTGCGAGTATCCGGTCATACGGACAACCGACCGTTGGACTCAGAGCTTTATCGTTCTAACTGGGATCTCTCTTCTCAGCGCGCCGTATCGGTCGCACAAGAGATGGAGAAGGTGAGAGGCTTCTCTCATCAACGTTTGAGAGTGCGAGGCATGGCAGATACTGAACCATTGTTGCCGAATGATTCTGATGAAAATCGCGCGCTTAACCGACGGGTTGAAATCAGCATCATGCAAGGCGAACCACTATACAGTGAAGAAGTGCCTGTAATTCAATAACTAGACTTTGGTTTTAAGTCAGTAGAGAGATAAGAAAGCGAGCAGATTGCTCGCTTTTTTTGTTTTTCCAATCCGCTTGGGTGTATAATCTTGCGCCTTAAAAGTGAGCTCAGACTACTTTTTGTGACTGAAACGCGGTTTTACTGCGTATGAAGCATTGAAGTTGAGTGTCACTCTTTGTTGATTGCGAAACTAACCTGCGAATTAGACTATGAAATTTATTGTAAAGCCCCATCCAGAAATTTTTGTAAAAAGTGAATCTGTGCGTAAGCGCTTCACAAAGATTTTAGAGTGCAACATTCGTAACATCATTAAGAGCCGCACGGAATCTGTCGCGGTATTCAACCGTCGTGATCACATTGAAGTGACCTCTGAGAGTAACGAATTCCACGCTGAAGTTCTTGAGGTTTTGACTCATACACCAGGCATTCACCACGTACTGGAAGTGAAGCAGACCGAATTTAAAGATTTGCACGATATCTTCGAACAAGTACTGGAGCTAAATCGCTCTGCACTCGAAAATAAAACCTTTGTTGTACGTGCGAAGCGTCGCGGTAAGCACGACTTTACCTCTATCGAACTAGAGCGTTATGTCGGCGGTGGTTTAAACCAAGCGATTGAGAGCGCAAGAGTTAAGCTGCAAAACCCAGACGTGACGATCAAGGTGGAAGTCTCGAACGATAAGCTAAACCAAGTGCTGGCTCGTCATAAAGGTCTAGGCGGCTTCCCACTGGGCACGCAAGAAGACGTGTTGAGCTTGATCTCTGGTGGTTTTGACTCTGGTGTTTCTAGCTATCTGCACATCAAACGTGGTTCAAAAGTACACTACTGTTTCTTTAACCTAGGTGGTCCAGCGCACGAAATCGGCGTTAAGCAGGTTTCTCACTACCTATGGAACAAATACGGCTCTTCAGCAAAAGTACGTTTCATCTCAGTTGATTTCGAACCTGTGGTTGCGGAAATCCTAGAGAAAGTCGATGACGGCCAAATGGGGGTTATCTTGAAGCGTATGTTCATGCGTGCAGCAGGCATGATCGCTCAGAAGATGAAGATCGAAGCATTGGTGACTGGCGAAGCGCTCGGTCAGGTATCGAGCCAAACGCTAACTAACCTCCGCCATATCGATAACGTAACGGACACGTTGATTCTGCGCCCACTTATCAACTGGGATAAAGAAGACATCATTAACCTAGCACGCGAAATCGGCACGGAAGACTTTGCGAAGACTATGCCAGAGTATTGTGGTGTTATTTCTAAGAAGCCGACAGTAAAAGCGATTAAAGCGAAGCTAGAAGCGGAAGAAGAGAAATTTGACTTTAGCATTCTTGAGCAAGTAGTTCGTGATGCACGCATGATGGACATTCGTGATATCGCTAAAGAATCTGAGCAAGCTGCACCAGAAGTCGAGCAGGTTGAAGCGGTAGAAGAGCACGCGGTTGTGCTAGATATTCGTAGTCCTGAAGAGGAAGACGATAACCCGCTCGAAATCGAAGGTGTGGATGTGAAACATATCCCATTCTACAAGTTGGGTACACAGTTTGGTGATTTAGACCAATCTAAGACATATCTATTGTACTGTGACCGTGGTGTGATGAGCCGTCTGCAAGCACTTTACTTGCAAGAGCAAGGCTTCAATAACGTAAAAGTTTACCGCCCATAGTTGACTGATAAAAAGACGTTAAAAGGCGCAAATTGAGACATCAATTTGCGCCTTTTTTGTTTTTGATCGCGTTACAGCTAATCATTACTTAGCATAATGTTGAGGCTTATCGCAAAGCCATACACTTTGTGTTGATATAACGATAATTAATCCGAAAGAAGAGTAATAAAGTGATGTTGCTGCCAGATATACGGATGAGATTTTCGATAGATAAAAAAACACCGCCTAATTTAGGCGGTGTAACAAATTTGACAGACAGGTCAAAAACAAATACAGGAAGTATATGTTTTGTCACAGGGAGTGTGGACAAAACATTATGGTAGAAATCTACCTAACTCGAAATACGAGTTTGCAAACACAACATCGCAACAACGAAGCCAATTGATTTCCAAAGAAATCAAGCCGTTCAGGCTCGTGTTGCGGGGTGAAATATAGAATTTATCTGGCTGTTCGACAACGGACATTTTATAATGTTTCAGATTAAAAAAACTAATCCTATTTGAGGTCCCATATGTCTCGCAGATTGCCTCCGTTAAATTCGCTTCGAGTCTTCGAAGCGGCTGCTCGTCATCTCAGTTTTACGCGAGCGGCAGAAGAGTTGTTTGTTACTCAAGCCGCGGTCAGTCACCAGATTAAAGCACTCGAAGAGTTCTTATCGTTGAAGCTCTTTCGTCGCCGTAATCGTTCGCTATTGTTGACAGAAGAAGGACAAAGTTACTTTCTCGACATCAAAGATATTTTCACCTCGATTGCCGAGGCGACAGATAAGGTATTGGAACGTAGTGAAAAAGGGGCATTGACGATCAGTCTACCGCCGAGTTTTGCTATCCAATGGTTGGTGCCTCGTTTGGCCGACTTTAATGCTCAAGAGCCAGATATCGATGTACGTATTAAAGCTGTGGATATGGATGAAGGTTCACTGACTGATGATGTAGATGTCGCTATCTACTATGGCCGTGGGAATTGGCCGGGTTTGCGAGCGGATAAATTGTACCAAGAGTTTCTGATCCCACTTTGTTCACCTTCGTTACTTTTAGGCAACAAACCATTAGAATCTCTAAGTGACCTCAAATTACACACTTTGTTACATGATACTTCGCGTAAAGACTGGAAGCAGTTTGCGCGTCATTACAACATCGAAGGTATCAATGTAAACCACGGTCCTATTTTCAGTCACTCGACGATGGTGCTACAGGCTGCTGCGCATGGTCAGGGGGTCGCGCTTGGTAACAACGTACTCGCCAAGCCAGAAATGGAAGCTGGACGACTCATCGCGCCATTCGACGAGGTGTTGATCTCTAAGAATGCATTCTACGTGGTGTGTCATGAACAGCAGGCAGATATGGGCCGAATCGCAACGTTTAGAGACTGGATGTTAGCGACCGCGAGAAAAGAGCAAGAGGAAGTACTAGATGAGCCAATGGATAGTTGAGGGACCTGAAAGCGGTCCTCTATTTATCTTTGCCCATGGCGCTGGAGCGGGGATGGAACATGATTTCATGACCGCCGTTGCCAAAGGATTAGTTGAGCAAGGAATTCGCGTGGTGCGATTTAACTTCCCGTATATGATTAAGCGAGCGGAAGATGGGAAAAAGCGCCCACCAGATCGTGCGCCAAAGCTGCTTGAAGCCTACGAAGAAGTGATTGCTCACTTTACCTCTCAACCTATTGTCATTGGTGGTAAGTCAATGGGTGGCCGCATGTCGAGTTTACTGGCTGAAAATGAGCTGGTGGCGGGCATTGCTTGTTTAGGGTTTCCATTTCACCCACCGGGAAAGCCAGAAAAGTTCAAAGGCGATCACTTAGCGAATATCGAGAAACCTACGCTGATTCTACAAGGGGAGCGAGACACCTTTGGTAAGCGTGAGGAGTTCGATGACTTTGTCCTTTCATCGCAAGTTAAGGTGAGTTTTTTACCCGATGGTGACCACAGCTTTAAACCGCGCAAGAGCTCAGGCCATACCGAGGCGGGTAACATCGATCTCGCGGTAGAGCAGTTAGCGGCGTTTATCAAAGAGGTGTACCGTGAAAAGTAAGTGGTTACTCTCATTTTCTGGTCTGTCTGGGCTGGTTTCTGTCGCTCTAGGTGCCTTTGCTGCACATGGGCTAAAAGCTCAGCTGGCTCGGTATTTACTTGGCGTATTTGAGACCGGAGTGTTGTACCAATTTATTCACACGCTGGCGATTGTGTTTTGTGCGGTTTTATTGCTATTGAATTTGGGACAAAAAGCACAAAAATATTTTTTCATTGCAGCGATTTGCTTTATCATCGGCATCTTTTGTTTTAGCGGCAGTCTTTACGCACTGGCGCTGACAGGCATTAAGTGGTTTGGCCCGATTACTCCAATGGGAGGATTGCTGTTCATGATTGGTTGGTGTCTGTTCTTTTTTGCTGCGTTCAATATCAAAGAGGTCTCCAAGTGAAACAACTAATGCTCTATTGCCGTTCTGGCTTTGAGAAAGAGTGTGCTGGTGAAATTCAGGACAAAGCGACACAGTTGGAAGTGTATGGCTTCCCTCGAGTGAAGAGAAACTCAGGTTATGTTGTCTTCGAGTGTTACCAAGATGGAGATGCGGACAAACTTGCGAGAGGTTTGGACTTTAAGTCGTTAATCTTCGCTCGCCAAATGTTTGCGGTAGCGGCTGAGTTTCAATCGCTGCCAAGTGATGACCGCATTAGCCCAATTTTGAATGAGCTAGCAGACATTGAAGCGTTTCCTCGCTGTGGGGATTTGAGAATTGAAACTCCGGATACGAATGAAGCGAAAGAGCTACTGAAGTTCTGCCGTAAATTTACTGTCCCAATGCGTCAAGCGTTGCGCGGTAAAGGTCTAATGTTGAACAAAGACAACGCAAAGAAGCCAGTACTGCACATTTGTTTTGTGGAGCCTGGCCACTGTTATGTCGGTTATTCTTACACAGACAATAACTCTCAGTTCTTCATGGGTATTCCTCGCCTTAAGTTCCCAGCAGACGCCCCAAGTCGTTCAACGCTTAAACTGGAAGAAGCATTTCACGTCTTTATTCCACGTGAAGAGTGGGATGAGCGTTTGGCTCCAGGAATGTGGGGGGTCGATTTAGGGGCATGTCCAGGCGGTTGGACGTACCAATTGGTGAAGCGCTCGATGTTCGTTCACTGTGTCGATAACGGCATGATGGCAGACAGCTTGATGGAAACCGGCCAGATCAAGCATCATATGGTGGATGGTTTTAAATTCGAACCAGACCGTAAGAACGTAACATGGATTGTTTGTGACATGGTAGAAAAGCCAGCTCGTGTTGCTCACCTTATGGGCCAGTGGCTGTTAAAAGGTTGGGCGAAAGAGGCAATCTTTAACCTTAAGCTGCCAATGAAAGGCCGCTATGACGAGGTGCTGCAAGACCTTGAAAACCTGAAGCAGTTCCTGATTGATAATAAGGTAAAGTTCAGACTACAAGCTAAGCATTTGTATCATGATCGTGAAGAGATCACGATTCATATCCAGTGTCTATCGAACATTTCGCCGTACTAATTCTATCTCCGAGTCATTTGGGGATAGTCCCGAGAATAGAAAAAAGCGCCTTCAAATGGCGCTTTTTTATTGTCTGATAGCTTTATGGTTTGAAACCATCATCAGACATTATTCCGCCTTATTTGGTCCTGTAAAGCGAATGTCCTGTAAGTTAAAGCCGAGTTCAATGTCGCACTTTAAAGCCGCGACGCGTTTACATAAGCGTGCAGACTCAATGTGCTCGTCTAATTTTTTACGGTATTTCGGTGCGAGGTCTTCACTGGCGTAGGCTGCTTCAATATTCTCAAACTGAGTAAGAATCTCTTTCGCCGCTTTCGGTCCAATGCCCGGAACCCCTGGCACTTGGCTAGAGCTGATCCCCGTTAACCCCCAATAATCGGCCAGTTGGCTCGGTTTTACGCCGAACTCTTTTTCGATAAACGGTTCATCTAACCAACGATGTTGGAAGTAATCACGGATCTGTAGGGTAGGAGAAAGCAGCTGACAGTAGCCTTTATCCGTAGAAACGATGGTGACTTTTTCACCATGACTGGCCACTTTCGTCGCGAGAGTAGCAACCAAGTCGTCCGCTTCATCGCCTTCAGAAAGCAATGAATCAATACCTTGTTCCCACCATGCTTGCTGAATCGCATCTAGACCTTGCATCAGTGGTTCCGGCATTGGTTTTCGATTTTGCTTATAGTCTGGGAGAATCTCAGCTCGCCATCCTCTGTCTTGTTCATGGTGATCGAAAACCGCGATGATGTGTGTCGGGTTGGCTTCTGACAGAATGCGAGTGAGGGTTCTTTGTGTCGTGGTGATGGTTCTTGCTATGTCGGTTGGATCCGGTTGTGCAGAGTGAACACGGCGGATCAGGTTTAGGGCATCAATAATAACAAGGTGAATAGACATAATGACTTAGCAATAAAAAAGGGGCGTAATGCCCCTAGTGTAACGAATGCTAGCCTGACTATCGACCACCAATTTCTGGGTGAGCGATGCGATAACACGGTTCATAGTCTGACCCGCCAGGCAGTTTCATTCGGTGTTGTTCGACAAAGTCTTGTAGTAACTTATCGAGCTTTTTCATTAGCACAGGATCACCGTGAATGGTGAAAGGGCCTCGACGTTCGATTTCTCGAATGCCTTCGGCTTTGACGTTACCAGCCACGATACCGGAGAAGGCTTGACGCAGGTTGGCCGCTAAGACTTGAGGTTCTTGATCTAAGCTTAAATCCAATTGCTCCATCGACTCATGAGTTGGATCGAATGGTAACTGGAAGTTAGGCTCGATTTTTAATGACCAGTTAAAGCTATAAGCATCGCCTTTTTCTTTTCGGTGAAGGCGTACAGAGTCCATGGAGCGCTTCATGATACGTGCCACTTCTGCCGGATCGTCAATGACGATCTCGTAATGCTTTTGACCTTCTTCGCCAAGTGTATCGCGAACAAACTCGTCGATAGAGCGGAAGTACTCTTCACTCTCTTTTGGTCCTGTTAACACGATAGGCATTGGCTGATCGGCGTTGTCTGGGTGCATCATAATGCCAAGAATATACAGCAACTCTTCTGCAGTACCCGGACCACCAGGGAAAATCACAATGCCATGCGCCATACGTACAAAGGCTTCCAAACGCTTTTCGATGTCTGGCATGATAACCAGCTCATTCACGATTGGGTTTGGTGGCTCGGCTGCAATAATCGAAGGTTCGGTTAAACCAAGATAACGTTGCTGAGTATAACGCTGCTTCGCATGTCCGATAGCGGCACCTTTCATTGGCCCTTCCATCGCACCAGGGCCACAACCCGTGCAGATATTAAGTTCACGCAAGCCAAGCTCGTTACCGACTTCACGTGTGTATTGATATTCCACGCCATTGATAGAGTGACCGCCCCAACACACGACTAGGTTTGGCTCGATACCTGGTGTGAGGGCTCTGGCATTACGCAGAATACCGAACACGAGGTTAGTGATGTGAATTGGGTTCGTCAGGTTGAGTCGTTGTGCGTCTGCTAAATGCATATTGACATAAACGATATCGCGTAACACGGAGAACAGATGCTCTTGGATACCTTTAATTATCTCACCATCGACAAAGGCGTGCTCAGGTGGGTTAGTCAGCTCAAGCTTAATACCACGCTCGCGGCGCACTACGTTGACATCAAACGACTGGTGTTTATCGAGTAGCTCTTTCGAGTTATCGGTATGACTGCCGGAGTTCAACACCGCTAACGTGCAGTTGCGGTACAGTTGATAAAGTTCACTCGAGGCCGTGTTCTTTAAGCGCTCTACTTCTAATTGAGATAGCAAGTCCATGCTACCAGCGGGGCTTATATGGGTAATCATAACGCCTCCTTGTGTTGCATTATTTTGAGGGAAAGTACCAACTCACCTTTTTGGGTTATACGTATGGTTTGATGAAAGGCAGTTGGCCGATTTGGTTTTATGGTTATTGACTCCCAAGCAACCTCAAGATGGTACATTCGCGTTCTGTAAATGCATCATCTTGAAGTGACTTGGGTTTTTACAGCTTAGCAGACTGAAAGGGAAGAAATGTGATAACTCGTTGAAAATGGGTGGTTATAAAGCGTAAATTGTGCCAATTCTGGTTTGTTTGTTCGCTTTTTGTACGAAATCTAGCTCCAGTTAAGCTGATTTGTTCCACGTTTTTTAGCGTCCGCAAGCATCTTGCCGAGTCGATCGAGTACATACTCTGGCGTATCGGACTCTTTAAAAGAGGTCGACACAGCCGCTAGAGTGATCATGATATTTTGCTCACGGAACTTAAATGGCAATTGGCTAATATCACGCTGGATATGTTTAATGAGATCCAGTGTGTATTCTTCAGATTGTTCTGGAACGAGTAAAATAAACTCTTCGCCACCAAAGCGAGCTACCGTTTCAGTTTCTGATACGCGTTTATTAATGGTGCGAGCGATGATCTTCAACGCTTTATCACCTGCCGTATAGCCATAGCTGTCATTCACCGCTTTGAAGTTATCAACGTCAAACAACACTACACGCAGGTTCTGTTGAGAGCGAATCCAACGGCGATACTCTAACTCTAGTCGATCATTAAATGCGGTGCGGTTATAGACTTTAGTCAGAGGGTCTAGCAACATGCGCTGAGCTTGGTCATCTAAGCGTCGACGATGATCTTGGGTGGTTTCAAACACGGCTTCGAGCTGGTTCTTACTGTAATTCAAACGCTCTTGCAGCGCTTGTTCTCGTTCTTCCGTCATTTTAAGTCGCTCTGTCAGCGACGCCATTTTCGCAAGTAACGGGGCGACTTCTTTTTTTACATCCGCTAGATCTTGAGCTTGGTCGAGGGATAGTTGACTCAATTCAACCAGACTGTTCATTTCTGTGTTGAGCTCTTGGCGGTGCTCAAAGTAGGTATGATGTTGGTCGACGTTCTGATGAATGGTTTTTAGGTTACTTGCGAGAGAAGTGTTCAGCTGATCAAGGAATTGGCTAGACGCTTCGCGCTCAAACTTGGTTGCTTCGACAACCAATTTCAGCGTTGAGAGCGTAAGCTCAATGAGAGACTCTGCACTCACGCCAAGAAGCAGCTTAGCCCGAATATCGAGCAATCGATCTCCCGTTTCTCCCTCAAAATCCAGCTCGGTGATGGTATGTTGTAGATCGCTGGCTAAGCACTCAAGTTGAGACTTATCAGGATTATTCTCAAACTCACTGAGATGCAAACGCGAGTTGGAAGTGATGATTTTCAGAGCGCGTTCGTAAATGCTCAGTAGCTTAGTGGCTTGATCGGCTTTATTACTGGCATGAGCTTCTGAGAAACTCATTAAGTTCCGTAGTTCACGTTTTAACTGCGCAGGTAAACCTGTGACACGTTGGAGTGTTTCACCACTGTGTTTGATTTGTTCGTCTAGGTAGCCGTTCTGTTTGTCCATCGTCTTCGACTGCTGTTTGAGCATTCTCTCTAATACCGCTAAACGTGGGATAAGAGTACTGATATCTTTTTGATGTTGCAGCTCTTGTTGGATTTCAAATAGGTAATTGGATACCTGGGTATTCGAACCCTGGCAAGCTGAAGACAATGATGCCACAACGCGTTTAAGAACTTGTTGTTCACGTTTGAATTTGAGTGAAGTATCACGATGTGTCAGTCTGAGTTGGTCAAGTTGACAACTCAGCTGATGAAGCTGCGACTGAATATCGGATTCCAAGATTCCCATGAAGTGACTACGGTTAAGTCCATGTACTACTGACAATTATCCGATAATAACAAAAAACGTTATAGCGTCATTAGTTATTATGTCTAACAGGCGTTTAATTATCCATTTTTTAATATTTTCTTGATGTCGTCCTCATTCTTGTAGGACGAATGGATCTTAATCAGGCCTTGGCTAATGGCATGCTGACAGGCGGTTCTTATGTTACCCGTTGCAAAGCTCGCGGCGGGTGCGTTATCGATGGCTTTCAAGAAAACCCAGTGGCTTTGCTTATCCTTCAAGCTGACTTCTCGCGCAATGTGAGTCGCAAGCAGCAACAGATCGAGTAATTCCTCATCGTTAATTGCAGTGTAGGCTCGTGGTAAGAACGGATAATCGCTGATACCCATGCGAATAATACGGTTGACGTTGTGCTGCTGAGCGAACTCATCCACCCAAGTCTGGAATTTCTCGAACATGACTTCGGCAGAAGCATCACGGTCAGCATTCGGTTCTATATAGAGTAGGTTTGCATCTGAGAAATGGTAAAGGCGCGACGGTTTTTCTATCTTTTCCGCTAGGAAGTCACCAAATGCGCGCTCCAGCTCCAAGCCCGCTTTATAACCGTTGTGGACGTACATGCTTCGTAGGAATGGCAAGTCGATCATGACAAAGCGCAGGCGATCGTTAAGTGGCTCGTGGATCAATTCGCCCATTTGCCATTGCTCGAAAGTTTCGCTCGACTTTTTCAATGAGCGAGACAGCTTAACGTTCAGCATACGCAAGTTACGCAAACGGGAACGAGAGTGAGTGAAGAGATCATTACGCAGTTTTTCGATTTCACTTGCTTGGCGCTGCATGATCACGCCGCGGCGCATAATGAACAAAAACATCACCAACACAGTAATAAACAATGCGAATGAGATTTTCTGGAATTTGCGGTGTTCCCTTTCCACTTGCTCAAGGCGTTCCGATTGACCAATATAGTGGATGGTTTGTTCAGCAAACTCTTTTTGTTGGCGGAATGCATCCTCACTGATTTGGTTGAGCTGTTTTTGCTCTAAACGCACAAGGTTGGTGTATTTCTTATAAGCCTGCAGAGAAAGTTGGTATTCGCCTGCCTGCTCGTAACCAAGCCCGAGTAAGCGGTAAGACTGCTGCTTAATGAAGTTGTTATTTTCAGGTGACTTTTCAGCAAGTGCTAACGCCAGCTTTGCATTGGTAATGACGTTTTTACTGTCGTTTTGATGATAAGCCAGGCCTGACTGAAGCAACGCTGCCTTTGCTTCAAGCTTAGGAATGTCAGTGTATTCTAAAAGCTCTTTAGAACGGTCTAGGTATTGTTCAGCTAGCGCGTAGTTATAGAGTTGTAGATAGGTAGCCGCCAAGCTTAAGCGAATCTTAATGATCCGATTAATGTTCTTACTGGTGCTTTCATGGTCCAGCACGTTGAAGTAGTGCACCAAGGCAAGGTTAAACTTGCCTTGGTAAAAATAAATGTCACCCATTTGCTCAAGGACATCCGCTAGGATGGGAGAGCTAGGGTATGAGTCATAGAAGTCTGCGGCTTGAGATAAGTATTCGATCGCTTTGTCGTAAACTCGGCGCTCTTGGAAGAGCCTCGCCAACAGGCGATTAACTTTTGCTAACCTTGCGCCACTGTCACTCTCAATAGATTGCCAATAACCGTAAAGCAGTTCCGACAAAGCCAAATTGTATTTCTTGCTATTCAGATAAAACTCGCCGACGGCTGTGTAATAGTCGATCAAGGCTAAGTCAGATCGGCTGTCTTCAAGCATAGTTTTGGCTTGAGAATACAAACTTTCCGCTTTAATCAGATCGCCACTATGTGAAGCGAGGAGCGCTCTTTGCATCACTAATCGATAGCGAACGCTGTCGGTACGTTGCAATACCGCATCAGCTTCATCGAGTTGCTGCTCAATTTGGTTAAGCGTGTCTTCCGCTTTTGAGTAGTTTTTGTCGTACATCCAAATCATTTGGTTGCGCATCAGCTGGAGATCTAAATCCATGTACGGCAATTGATATTCTTGCGCTAAGCGCTCGGCTTTGTTTAGGTGTTCGATAGCCGAACGAACGTTACCCATGGCGTAGTCTGCCTGAGCGATAATCTTGTGTGCTTCGATGGTGCTGCTCGGTGTGCGAACGCTACGATCGGTCTCGTCACGAGACATAGCAGAAGGGCTGTCACTCTCTTTGCGTTCCGTTAGCTCACGTTGTGACAAGTAGTTGGTTGCCGCTTGTTTTGCTTGTGATGGCTCTATTTCCGCCAATTGTTGTGCTTCGTTGAGTAACGCGGACGATAAAATGGTCGCATGAAGCGGCTGTACAAACAGCAAGCAAAGAAAGCCAATCAACTTGAATAGACGCGAACTGTCCCAAAACATCCTTTCGTTCCCTCGAACTGTTTTTAGATATGGCGGATAACGGTAAAAGACCTCAACAAGCCCCTTAAATGCAGGTTGAAGCCATTTGATATAGTAACATGCTTGGACAATAAAAACGTCCGGTAACCCTTTAGATTACCGAACTTATTTCTGTCACTAACGCGATTACTGACGAGCCATGCGGTGGTTGTGATCTGGCTTGTCTTGTTCCGTTGAGCGGTACGGGTTGATGTCCAAGCCACCACGGCGCGTGTAGCGGGCGAATACGGTCAGTTTGCTTGGTTGGCAGTATTTCATTAGATCAGTAAAAATACGCTCAACACACTGTTCGTGAAATTCGTTGTGCTCGCGGAAAGATACCAAGTAACGCAGTAATTTCTCGCGATCTATTTTTGCACCTTGGTAGCGAATTTCTACACTGCCCCAGTCAGGTTGGTTAGTGATCAAACAGTTTGATTTCAATAGGTGGCTATGTAGGATTTCTTCCACTTGCTCTTCACCTGCTGCGCCTTCAAGCAAATCGGCATCAAAATCGTAACTGGTGATGTCAATGTCTTGGTCATCAATGCATTCGCCTTCCATTGTCACAATAGGCTGATTGGTGTAGTGAGTAACCGGGTTCACCTCGACCAACACCTTTTCACCGGCACATTCAGATAGGTCTTGCGTTAAACGCTCTTCAACTTCTTCCCAGCTTGCAAAGCGGGTTTGGTTGTAGCTGTTTAAGTACAGTTTGAACGATTTCGACTCAATCAAGTTTGCACTGGTGGCTGGAATGTATACTTCGCCAACGGCCACTTGTGGTAAGCCTTTACTATTTAACCAAGAGAGCTCGTACAGCGTCCAAATGTCGTGGCCCATAAAAGGAAGGCTGTCGCCTAACTGAAGGTCATCTCGGTTTAGGCTACGAGGAACTGGTTGCAGCAAGCTTGGGTCGTATTGGTTCGCATACTCGGTCTTTTTACCTAGTGTTAGGCCAGCAAGCTCTTTAGCGTCAGAATATTTGCTCATACTTTGTGGTCGTTTTCGATTAGAATGGCGAGAATTTTACTGAATCCGCTGGTCAATTGCCATCCGGCAAACACGGCTATCTGATAAATAAGGAATGAGGAGACCTTCATGACCCAAAACGTTACTCAGGCGCTACAAGAGTTCAGCCTGCGCTACCAACAAGCTTGGCAAGCTAAATATAATGAGTTGCCAAGCAGTGAAGAGCTTGCAGATCTTGTTTCTCCTTGTGTCGAAGAGAAGCGTGATGGAAAGGTACTTTGGAAAGCGGTCGCACGTAATGAGATGGCCGATTTCACTAATGTGGAAAACGCCATTGAGTTGTCACTGCAAGATGATGTAAAAGCCTTTTATGGCTCTCAATACAGCGCCGATATGGAGGCAACTTGGCAAGGTAATTCGTTGACGCTGCTGCAAGTGTGGAGCGATGATGATTTTGTGCGCCTACAAGAAAATATTCTTGGTCATTTGGTGACGCAACGTCGCCTGAAACTTAAACCAACGGTATTTATCGCGGCGACAGATGAGGAAATGGATGTAATCTCTATTTGTAACCTCACTGGTAATGTGATTTTAGAGCGTTTAGGTACGTCTAAACGCGATGTGCTGGCGGATTCATTGGCTGAGTTCTTGAGCAAGTTAGAGGCCGCTGTCTAAATATGTACGTTGTTGAGTTGCAGTTTGAGTGTTTTGATAACACCACCGTCAGCGCGGTAGACAAAGCCATTAATGGCTTGATGGATGCGTTGCGTTACAACGGCCAAGTACTAGGCCGTGAATTCCCGATAGTGATGGGAGATGGCGAGTTTTATGTTCGTGTCGTTTGCCCAGAGCAAGACAGTTTGCATCCACGTTATCACTCAGATTTTGTCAAAGTGTGCATGAACCGTTTGTCAGACGCGTCTTTGCTTGCACCGAAAATGCGTATGCTTGGCCGTGATTTAAATTCAGAACAAGCGGCCGAAGAAGAGACACCTAGCTGGCAAGTGTTGTACACGACTTATGTTCATACGTGTTCGCCATTGCGCAGTGGGGAAACGTTGTTGCCGATTCCTTTGTACCGCAATGAGCCGACGCTAAATGGTGACCATAAAGCCGTCATCAAATGGCAGACAGAATGGCAAGCGTGCGATGAAATCCAAATGGCTGGCGGGTGCCGTGCAGAGTATGCGGCGCTGCACGAGATTTGCGATGTAGACAGCGTGTTGTTCCGCAGAGGTTGGGATTTGCGAGGTCGTATCGAATACATCACCAAGGTTCCAACATACTATTACCAGTATCGCGTGGGCGGTCAGTCGCTGGAGAGCGAGAAAGCGCGCAAGTGTCCAAAATGCGGTGGAGAGTGGCTACTCGATGAGCCACTACATGACATATTTCATTTTAAGTGTGATGACTGCCGAATCGTGTCGAATATCTCTTGGGACCACCTTAAGTAACTAAATGAGGTTACTTAAATGGTTAGATAGAGAAGTAAAAAGGGCTGATGTTTTCACATCAGCCCTTTTATGTTCAGACTATATTTTCAGTACGGTTTAGAAAAGTGGGATTACCAACCTTTCACTACGCCGCCTTTGAATAGCTCTTTTGCTGCTTCGTAAACTTCTTCCGTTTGATAAGCTTTTACGAAGTTTTGTACGTTTTGCGCATTAACATTTTCTTCGCGAGCAACAATTAGGTTTACGTATGGTGAGTCTTTATCTTCAACGAACACGCCGTCACGCTCTGGCGATAGGTCGATAGAGCTTGCGTAAGTGGTGTTGATGATAGATAGCGTTACGTCATCCAATGAACGTGGAAGTTGTGGCGCTTCTAACTCAATGATTTCGATATTTTTAGGGTTGCCTACGATGTCACGTACTGTAGCGAGTAGACCAACGCCATCACGTAACGTAATCAAACCTTGTTGCTCAAGAAGCAGTAGTGAGCGACCTAGGTTTGTTGGATCGTTTGGTACTGCGATGCGTGCGCCATCTTGGATTTCATCGATTGACTTCACTTGCTTAGAGTAACCAGCAATAGGGTAAACGAATGAGTTACCCGCGATAGCCAGTTTGTAGCCGCGGTCTTTCACTTGTTGGTCTAGGTATGGTTTATGTTGGAACGCATTCGCGTCTACTGAACCATCATCCAGAGCGGCATTTGGCGTTACGTAATCGGTAAATGTTACTAACTCAACGTCTAGGTTGTACTTTTCTTTTGCTACTTTAGCTGCCACTTCGGCAACTTGTGCTTCAGCACCAGCAATAACGCCAACTTTTACTTTAT
The DNA here is from genome assembly GCF_012275705.1 of Vibrio chemaguriensis. Classification (NCBI taxonomy): domain Bacteria; kingdom Pseudomonadati; phylum Pseudomonadota; class Gammaproteobacteria; order Vibrionales; family Vibrionaceae; genus Vibrio; species Vibrio chemaguriensis. Next base: position 97,950 of record NZ_SHOE01000011.1, on the reverse strand, counting down.
TTACGTCTACTTCTTTGTCGCCACAACCCGCTAGAACAAGAGCAGAAGCGGCTGTTGCTACAGTCAAAAGACCTTTAAGGCTAAATTTCATCTTTATCTCCTTATAATTTGTATTTTCAATGCTTATCTGTGGTCTACACGGCGCACCACTGCGTCACCGATAGACTGAATAATCTGTACTAGAACAATCAGCATCACGACAGTCACAGCCATGATAGTTACATCGTAGCGGTGGAAACCGTAACGGATGGCTACGTCGCCGAGGCCGCCGCCGCCTACCGTTCCCGCCATGGCCGAGTAGCTAACGAGAGTGACTAAGGTGATCGTTACTGAGTTAACAATAGTCGGCATTGCTTCAGGTAGTAGAACTTTTGTGATGATCTGTGTTGGTGTCGCCCCCATTGACTGCGCCGCTTCCACCAAGCCTGTTGGTACCTCTAACAAAGCACCTTCAATAAGACGGGCAACAAACGGAATGGCACCAATAGTCAGTGGGACGATTGCTGCGGTTGTACCGATAAAGGTTCCAACTAGCATTTTTGTCACTGGAATAATCGCAACCATCAGGACGAGGAATGGCACAGAACGACCAATGTTAACGACAGCGCCTAAGCTGCTATTTAGTTTGGTGTTTTCAAGTAGGCCGCCTTTCTTAGTAATATGGAGGATTACGCCTAATGGAATACCCACGGCAAAGCCGACTAATCCGGCAACCGCAACCATGTAAAGCGTTTCCCACGTTGCACCTAAAAGTAGCTTGCTGTTTAAACTCAGCCATTCAGAAATTGTATTAAAGGACATAACCAAGTACCTCTACTTTTACGTTGTGCTTACGCAGGTATTCCAGTGCTGCGTTGTCATCTTCTTCGTTACCAAATAGCTCTGCGACCATCATGCCGAATTTCACGCCGCCAGCGTAATCAAGATCGGAGCTCAAAATACTCACATCAATATTGTATTTACGAGAAATTTGCGACATTAGCGGTGCATCGACGGTTGCGCCGGTAAACTCTAAGCGAACTAATGGGTAGCTGCCTTCAACACGCTCTGCTTGCAGACGTGCTTGGTAATCTTCAGGAATGGATAGATCCAGCGTTGAGCGAATGAATTGGTGCGCCAGCTCCGTTTTAGGGTGCGCGAAAATATCGCCAACGGTGCCTTTCTCCACCAATTCACCACCACCGATGATCGCCACTTCGTGACAGATACTTTTTACCACTTCCATTTCGTGGGTGATCAGTAGAATCGTGATGTTGAGTTTGCGGTTGATCTCTTTCAATAGCTCAAGGATAGATTGAGTTGTTGCAGGATCCAGTGCGCTAGTGGCTTCGTCACACAGTAGTACGCTTGGATCGGATGCCAATGCGCGAGCAATAGCCACACGTTGTTTTTGACCGCCACTTAGGTTGGACGGATAGCTTTCGTGTTTGTCGGCTAAGCCAACAAGTTTTAATAACTCAGTGACTTTTGTTGTGATTTGCGATTTGTCTTTGCCTGCCAGTTCCAGTGGTAGCGCCACGTTATCAAACACAGTACGAGACGAGAGCAGATTAAAATGCTGGAAGATCATGCCGATGTTACGGCGCGTTTCGACCAACTGCTTTTTGCTGAGTTTTGTTAAATCAATGCCATCAACGATGATGGAGCCAGATGTTGGTGCTTCTAACATGTTTACGCAGCGGATCAGCGTACTTTTACCAGCACCAGATGAACCGATAACACCGAAGATGGTGCCCTTGGCGATGTGTAGGTTAATGTCTTTCAGGGCAAGGATTTCCTTACTGCCTTGGTAGAACACTTTATTAACGTTTTTTATTTCTATCATGTTTCAACCTGCCCAAAGATACGGGGAACTTCGCTGTCAAAAACGGCCTTTGACAGAACTTAATGTTGAGCTTTATCTCACTTCTCAGTTGATGCTATGGGTTAACCAGAATGAAGTCAATAGATATTTTTACGTCTAGACGTCTAAATGTATAGATGTTCTGTTTTGAAGAGAATGAGGAGTAAGTTACGAGGAGAAGATAAGTGGAGAGCCCACTCAGAATTACCGATTCTTGCCCAACAAATCAACTGTTTTGTCGAGGCCTAGAACGAATTAGATAGTGTTGAAGTTTATAAGGTATGTAATAATCTGATTAAACCGAGTTAATAGAGAAATATGTTTTGGCAAAACCTGCTGTTTTTATCGATCGTGATGGCGTGATAAACGTTGACCACGGCTACGTTCATGACGAACATGATTTTGAGTACATTGATGGTGTATTTGAAGCGACGAAAGCGCTGAAAGATCAAGGTTACCTCTTAGTGCTAGTGACGAATCAATCGGGCATCGCACGTGGTAAATTCAGTGAAGACCGTTTCTTGTCTCTGACTCAATGGATGGACTGGAACTTTGTTGATCATGGTGTTGAGTTTGATGGTATCTACTACTGTCCACATCACCCTGAACATGGCATTGGCGATTACAAGCAGGATTGTGATTGCCGCAAGCCTAAACCTGGTATGTTTATCTCTGCTCGCGACTTCTTGAAAATCGACATGGAAAAATCTGTGATGATTGGTGATAAAGCCGAAGACATGATGGCAGCAGAAGCCGCAGGCGTTGGCACCAAGATTTTGGTGCGCACAGGTAAGCCTGTTACTGAGCAAGGTGAAGCATTGGCAACGGTTGTGCTTGATAGTGTTGCTGACGTGCCTGCATATCTAAAGAAATAATCTGCACAATTCGCATATTTAAGGGAAGCGTTTGCTTCCCTTTTCTCTTATTACTGTTAAAGTTCAGTCACCTAAGCATTCATCCACTCTAGTTTGATCACTTATGAGCAAAAAACTCACTATTCTTGATATCGCGAAATTGGCAGGCGTTGGCAAATCAACAGTAAGCCGTGTGCTTACTAACGATCCAAAAGTGAAACCTCAAACGCGAGAGAAAGTAGAGCAAATCATTCGTGAATCTGGTTATGTACCGTCCAAATCTGCGCAATCAATGCGTGGCGGTAGCCAAAAAGTCATTGGTGTTATCATCTCCCGTCTGGACTCACCATCCGAAAATCGTGCTGTTGGTACAATGCTCAATGCATTGTATTCCGCTGGTTATGATGCGGTGATCATGGAGAGTCAGTTTGACCGAGACAAAACCAATGAGCACTTGAGTGTGCTTAAGCGTCGCAATGTGGATGGCGTGATTGTATTTGGGTTTACTGGATGCGATGAGCAAGCCTTAGCCGAGTGGGGCAATCGCATTGTGGTGATTGCGATGGATACCGATAACGTCTCTTCCATCAATTATGATAACCAAGGCGTGATAGACATGGCTTTGTCTCACCTTGAGCAGCAATCTTTATCTCGCATTGCTTATATTGGTGTTGATCCCGAAGATAAAACCACAGGCTTGGCTCGTTTAAATGCTTACAAAGCTTGGTGTCAGCGCAAGCAACTTACGCCTTGCTTCCAAACCGGTAAGCTTAGCCATGAAAGTGCTTATCAGCTGGTGGACCACGTTCTCAATGCAGACACGCAAGCCATTGTGTGTGCCAGCGATACCATTGCATTGGGCGTAATCAAGCGTCTTCAAGAGTTAGGTCGTGAAGACGTGGTCGTGACAGGCGTGGGTGGTAACGAGTTGCTTTCTTTCCTTTTCCCTAAAGTATTTAGTGTTGACCCGGGTTATACCCTTGCGGGTGAAAAGTCCGCTAAGATGCTGATTAATCAATTAAATGGCGATGAAGAAGTCGTTCATTTCACTCAACATCCTGTTTGCCGTTAACCCGTTCTAAAACGATCTGCTCTAAAATTATACTGTGATCATTCTCAATTAATGGGACTGTTCCCATTTTGTTTTTTGTCTTTGGGTGGCAATATTAAAATCAAGAAGTGGGAATGTTCCCATTTATAAAAATAAAATGATGAATCGAATGTATCCAATACAGGGTGGACAAAGTTATGAGTAAGATTGCGCGTAAAGACGTGGAGCGTCTTATTGAGCTGGTCGGGGGGCCGGACAATATTGCCAGTGTAAGCCACTGTTTAACTCGCTTGCGTTTTGTTCTAAATGATACCGACAAAGCGGACACGAAACAGTTAGAAGCCTTGCGTATGGTGAAAGGTTGTTTTACCAACGCAGGTCAATTCCAAGTCGTCATCGGCACTGAAGTTGATGAGGTTTACAAAGTACTGATCGAGCTAAGCGGTAAAAGTGAAGCGAGCAAAGACGAATCCAAGAACGCTGCTCGCCAAAACATGAATATCGTTGAGCGTGGTATTTCCCACCTTGCAGAAATCTTTGTACCACTGTTGCCTGCGATCATTACTGGTGGTTTGATTCTTGGTTTCCGTAATGTGATTGGCGACATCAAAATGTTTGATGGTCAAACCCTAACGGAAATCAGTCAGTTTTGGGCGACTGTTCACTCATTCCTATGGTTAATTGGTGAAGCGATTTTCTTCTTCCTACCCGTTGGTGTGTGTTGGTCGACCGTGAAAAAGCTCGGTGGTACACCGATTCTGGGTATCACGCTTGGTGTAACTTTGGTTTCGCCGCAGTTAATGAACGCCTACCTGATTGGTAAGCAAGTACCTGAAGTGTGGGACTTTGGGTTGTTTGCGATTGAGAAAGTCGGTTACCAAGCGCAGGTGATTCCCGCGATGTTAGCAGGTATCGCACTAGCGTTTATCGAAACACGCTTAAAACGCATCATTCCGTCTTACCTTTACCTAGTAGTAGTGCCGTTTGTTTCTATCATTGTGTCTGTGATTCTTGCGCACTCTATCATTGGCCCATTCGGTCGTATGTTGGGTGACGGCGTTGCTTTCGCAGCAAAAGCAGCTATGACGGGTGACTTCGCGATGATTGGTTCAACCATCTTCGGCTTCTTATACGCGCCACTTGTGATAACAGGTATCCACCACACAACCAACGCCGTTGACTTGCAGTTGATGCAAGAATTGGGTGGCACGCCGATTTGGCCTTTGATTGCACTATCGAACATTGCTCAAGCATCGGCAGTGGTTGGCATCATTATCATCAGTAAAAAGCAGGATGAGCGTGAAATCTCAGTGCCAGCAGCGATTTCTGCCTACCTTGGCGTAACAGAGCTGGCGATGTACGGCATCAACTTGAAATACAAGTTCCCAATGTTGAGTGCGATGATCGGTAGTGCATGTGCTGCTGCTATCTGTGGTAGTGCGGGCGTCATGGCGAACGGTATCGGTGTGGGCGGCTTGCCGGGCATCTTATCTATCCAGCCGCAGTTCTGGGGCATCTTTGCTCTGGCGATGTTGGTCGCGATGGTGGTACCCGCTGCATTAACGTTACTTCTTTATAAGCGTGCACAAGCGAAAGGTGAGCTTGAGGCGGCAAACGCGTAATTCAATTTGAGGCAGTGACTTGGCTGCCTCCTCCTATTTTTCTTTTCAAATTTTAAGTTTCCGATTACTGGTAAGTGAGTGTTAGAAATGGCTATGACCAAGCATGATGAGAGCTGGTGGAAAACCGCAACCATCTATCAAATTTACCCAAAAAGCTTTTGTGACAGCGGCAGTAAAGGCACGGGCGACATTAAAGGGATCATTTCTAAACTGGATTATCTAAAACATCTCGGTGTGGATGCGATTTGGCTGACGCCAGTGTATCAGTCTCCAATGGTTGATAACGGTTACGATATTTCCGATTACTACGCGATCAACCCCGAGTTCGGCACTATGGAAGATTTCGATACCCTGTTGGCAGAGGCTCATCAGTTGGGCATTCGAATCATCATGGACATCGTGGTCAACCATACTTCGACAGAACACAAGTGGTTCCAATCGGCGTTAGGTGATAAAAACAGCCCTTACCGTGATTACTACATCTGGAAAGATCCGGTTGATGGCGTAGAGCCCAACAACTGGCAATCGAAGTTTGGAGGCAATGCTTGGGAATTGGATGAAGCGACAGGGCAGTACTACTTGCACCTTTTTGCTAAAGAGCAGGCGGATTTGAACTGGGAAAACCCAGTGGTGCGCGAAGAAGTCAAAGAAGTCATCAGCTTCTGGGCAGACAAAGGCGTGGATGGTTTCCGTCTTGATGTCATCAACCTGATTTCTAAACAACAAGATTTCCCAAGCGATGATATTGGCGATGGCCGTCGTTTCTATACTGATGGTCCTCGCGTGCACGAATATCTGCAAGAAATCAGCGAAGCCGTGTTTCAAAAATACGGCAGCGTGACGGTGGGTGAAATGTCTTCCACCACGCTAGAGCACTGCCAGCAATACTCTTCGCTAGACGGCAAAGAGCTATCCATGGTGTTCAACTTCCACCACCTGAAAGTCGATTATCCGAATGGTGAAAAATGGACCAAAGCGCCATTTGATTTCATTCAGTTAAAGCAGATCTTCAACCATTGGCAAACGGGCTTAAATGGCAAAGGGTGGGGCGCGCTGTTCTGGTGTAACCACGATCAACCTCGTGTGGTAAGCCGCTTAGGCGATGATAAACAATACCGCGTTGAATCTGCCAAGATGCTTGCGGCGTCTGTACACATGATGCAAGGCACACCTTATGTTTACCAAGGGGAAGAGATTGGCATGACCAACCCTGGTTACACGGAGATCAGCCAGTACCGCGACGTAGAAAGCACAAACATGTACGACATCATGGTCAACCGTGATGGCGTATCACACAAGGAGATGATGGCGATTTTGGCGCAGAAGTCGCGTGATAACTCACGTACGCCAATGCAATGGAACAGCCAAAAGCACGCCGGTTTTACCGAAGGCACACCGTGGCTTGAAGTGGCGCAGAACTACTCTGAAATCAACGCAGAAGCTGCGGTTGCTGATTTAAACTCGGTGTTCTATTTCTACAAACGTTTGATTGAGCTACGTAAACAGGTTTCGGTGATCACTGATGGCTGTTATGAAGATTTATTGCCAGAGCATCAACGCATTTTTGCTTACGCTCGCCAGAACGACAAACAAACGCTGCTGTGTATCAATAACTACTACGCTGAAGAGGTGGAATGCGTTCTGCCAGAACGTTTTGATATGAGTAAAGCGAAAAACTTGCTATCTAACTATCAAAACTCAGCGAGTGCAGTCGCGTCAAACCATCAAGTATTACGACCTTACGAAACTCGTATTTTATTGATAGAAGAATAAACTCGGGTGTCACCCCCTAAGATTGATGTTCGAGATAAAGGCTTTGGTGTGCTCCCCAAAGCCTTTTTTATTGAGATGCGAGATACTTGTGGAGTACAGGCTTATTTTGCTTCAATTGCTGTTAGCAGCACTTTCTCTTCATTGATTTGTACTTGTTGTACTTTTAGCAGTTCGATTTGCTCAATCAGACCTAAGCTCGGATTAAACCAACGTTCTGCTGAAGTGGCGAACTCCATTGAGTCCATATCATCGCAGTTTAGGTTGTAAGTATTCTCTTCTGTCAGGTACGCCGCTTCAATTGTCTTGCCTGAAATTGAGAACGTTTTACGTACGCCAGTCTCTCGGATTTGCTGTTGCCAAACCACTTGGCAAGATGCTGTCATTGGCAGGTTTTGTACCCACTCATGTTCTTCAAAACTGTCTAACAGGTGGTGTACTGCGTTGCCTGTAAGAGTTGTTTGCAGAGACATGGTTTCTTCACCGATATCAATATTCGGGCTTTTCTCTTTTACGTCGTTACCGTTCAGGCGGAAAATCGGGCTACTGTGCATTAGCATGGCAATAAACTGATTGCCAATAGAATAAACGTCGGTGACTTCATGAAGTGCACCATCAGAGCCTGCAAAATAAAGTGTATTGCTCTCTTCTTCGTTATTGAACTGTTCGTCAGAGTAGTAGAACTGTTGAGCGCCGTAGTTCACCAAGTCATTAACCAGCTGGATGATTGCCTCGCTGTTTGGGATTTGTGCCAATGCTGCCAATATTTGCTCGCTATCCATCGCTTGAAAGCTCAGCTTCATGTCACCTTCAGATTGGCCATCCAAGCTAAACGAGTAGCTAAGTTGTGTGTTTGTCTCGGGAGCGAAAATGGAGTTTTGAATCGCGATGTCGAAACTTTCTTGAGGCACTTTGTTTGGATTAGCGCTGCCAGAAGACGAACCTCCGCCACAGCCGTAAAGAGCCAGAGTTGCGGCTGCGATAAGCGTCATTTTGTTTAGCATGGTTTACATTCCTGATTGATAAGGCCGCTTCATGTTGGGCCGTTGCTTGAATGCGAGCATGCTAAGTTCAGTGAGATAAAAAGGGCAAAAAACAAAAGCTAATAGCGCTTAACGAAAGCTTAATTTTATATTTAGGTCTTTGTTTTATTTGGGCTTATTTCGTTAGCTACGTTGGTGCAATACTCATTGATGAGCGCTTTCCATCGGCTGATAATTTCTTGATCGGTCAAACTGACATGCAAAGTTTTCCATGGTTGAAGGCAAGTTTCTTTCGATTCTGATTGAGAAAGACGTTCAAATAATGTCTCGGAGGGTAAAACGCGCAGCAGTGCCACCAGTGATTCCATGTAGTTGAGACGGAACTGTTCGAGTTTGTTTTGTTTATAAGCGATGTGAGACACAAACGTATAAATCAGCGCGTTTTGAATGCGTGAGTCGCCATCTGGAGTAGTCAACAGAACTTTTGCTCGGTCTAGGTTACCTAGTTTGAAATGCAATACGCCCAACCAGAGGCTTAGCTCATCTGGCAAAACATCGAACGACGACTGCACTTGCGTCAAATACGCTTCCAGCTTTTGAGGCTCTTGCTCGTATAACGCGAGATGCCTTGCGGTTGTGATAGCTGCAAACTCATCAGCTTGTTGGAGAGGTTGGTTAGAAAAGACATTCTCAAACAGCATTTTTTGGTGAACGTCTGACAGCTGCCATGTGCTTGCCGAAGGTGCAGGCAAGTTGAAGTATTGCGCGACATCTGAGTGAATTTGGAAGATATCCGATTGTAGGTCGGATAAGCGCAGTGTGTATTCGTTGCGAAACGCCAGTTTCCCTGTCGCAGGATAAATAAGGTTCATCTGAGCTTTCAAGGTGCCTTGCTCTGCGCCGTCTTTTAACTCTATGTTGAGTTCGTAATCACTGGTCTGCATGTTTCGCGCGCCAGGGAAATACGGCGTATGACCGATAGGATCAAGAAAGTAACTGGGAGCGTCTTGGTTGGCGATGTCGGTGTATGGATATTCGACCTGTTGTTGCAGCAAGATGGCTTTGACCAGTATGCGATATTTTCTTGCTTGGGAGCCAATCGCATCGACACGGTTGAGCAGCAACTCGACTTTGGGGATAAGTAACTGATGACGTGTTTGCTGCGTTGAAATCTCTTGGCGTTGCCATAACAAGCTTGCGAGCGTCACGCTACAAACCACAAGTACGGCACATAAGCTATAAGCCAAAATCAGCTTGATGTTCTTACGGTTCGCAACTTGAGCTGTAATAGCACGTCGATGGTTTTTCGCTGGTGGCACTAAACGGATATTCGCTGGGTTTAGAAAGTAACCTTTGCGAGGATAAGTGACCAAGAGCTTAGTCGCATCGTACTCGGGGAGATGCTGTTGTAGCAGCGCACGTAAGGTGCTAATGCGGTTAGTGAGTACATTCTTAGAGATGAATTTGCTCTGCCAAATGGTTTCGATAATGGTATCGGCAGAGAGCGGATGTCCCACGCTTGTTAGCAGCAGCTCTAATAACTCAATGGTACGAGGTTCGAGATCAATCGCGACAGTGTCTTGATGAAGAGTTTGTGTCTTCGGATTATAGACCAACTCGCCAATCGCAATACAACTGTGAGTTTGTTTGGCTTGTTGCAAAAAATCGCGCATACCGCACCGCGTTATTTGGAAATGGCGAAATATTATATAGCGATTGGAGCGCGAAATCTTATAAATTGCGCTCCAATTATCATCAAAAGTTTATGAACCGTAGGTCACGGAATAGCGATGAGGCTTGTGGTTCATCGCTAACACGACATTCAGTGCAAACGCGCCCAAAATCGAAAGACCAATTACTTCTGGAGTGACAAAGAAGAATGACGCAAACAGGATGCACGCATCGATTGCCATTTGGCTTTTGCCAACTGAAATGCCAAATTTGTCCTGAATAAATAAACACAGCACGTTAAAGCCACCTAAGCTGGAGCGATGTCGGAACAAGATCAGCATACCGAGTCCCATTAAAAGCCCACCTGCGACGGCACAATAAACTTCATTTACCGATTCGAGCGAGATTAGCAAATAAAGATGATCGGCAAAGATAGAAACCAAAGCGCCAGAAATGGCACTATTAATGGCGAAATGACGGCCGAAGCGTTTCCATGCTAGCAAGTAAAAGGGACTGTTTGCTAAAAAGTACAGCACACCAAACGTAAAAGGTGTAAATTGGCTAATAAGCAGAGCCAATCCTGTCGTCCCCCCTGTTAGGAGGTTTGCGGATTGGAGAAAGAAAACGCCTTGAGCTACCAAAAAAGTACCCGTGAGAATCGCTATCCAGTCTTCTTTTAATGAGTGTTTTTCCATCAATGTTGCAGTCATTAGTGATAAATAAGGCGTGCATAGTAGTAAAAAGATGATCTTTTCGGTAGCTAGAGGGTAAAATTTACGGTAAACCTATGTAATTGCTGTTTTACAGGGTGTAAAGCACAAAATTGACAGGCAATAGATCGTCGTTATGCAATTGCAATGCGGGCGTGATACAGATTGCTTGCCATCATGAAAAAACTGCATGAGAAAAATTGTAAATTTCTCTTTATGACCCAGATCAAATTATGTAGAATGCGCGCCATTAGGGTGACGAAAACGTTTGCGTAGGGTCATTCAACAGTTTTTTTGCAACTTTCAGTACTAATCTGAGTCAGGAGATACAGATGCTTAAGCGTGATATGAACATCGCAGATTACGATGCGGAACTGTTCGCAGCTATCCAGGAAGAAACTCTTCGCCAGGAAGAACACATTGAACTTATCGCTTCTGAAAACTACACAAGCCCACGTGTAATGGAAGCGCAAGGTTCTCAGCTAACGAACAAATACGCTGAAGGCTACCCAGGCAAGCGTTACTACGGCGGTTGTGAGTACGTAGATAAAGCGGAACAACTTGCTATCGACCGTGCATGCAAACTGTTCGGTTGTGAATACGCGAACGTACAGCCTCACTCAGGTTCTCAAGCAAACAGCGCAGTTTACATGGCGCTTCTTAACCCAGGCGATACAGTTCTAGGCATGAGCCTAGCGCACGGTGGTCACCTGACTCACGGTTCTCCAGTTAACTTCTCTGGTAAGCACTACAACGTTATCCCTTACGGTATCGATGAAGCGGGTCAAATTAACTACGACGAGATGGAACAGCTAGCGCTTGAGCACAAGCCTAAGATGATCATCGGTGGTTTCTCTGCTTACTCGCAAATCGTTGATTGGAAGCGCATGCGTGAAATCGCGGACAAAGTAGATGCTTACCTTTTCGTTGATATGGCGCACGTAGCGGGTCTTATCGCAGCAGGCGAATACCCAACACCTGTTCCACACGCTCACGTGGTAACAACAACGACGCACAAAACACTAGCAGGTCCTCGCGGTGGTCTTATCTTGTCAAATGCTGGCGAAGATATGTACAAGAAATTGAACTCAGCAGTGTTCCCTGGTGGTCAAGGTGGCCCTCTAATGCACGTTATCGCCGGTAAAGCAGTCGCGTTCAAAGAAGCGATGGAGCCAGAGTTCAAAGCTTACCAAGCTCGCGTAGTGAAAAACGCAAAAGCAATGGTTGGTCAATTCCAAGAGCGTGGCTACAAAATCGTATCTAACGGCACAGAAAACCACTTGTTCCTTGTGGACCTGATCGACAAAGACATCACTGGTAAAGATGCAGACGCGGCACTAGGTGCAGCAAACATCACAGTGAACAAAAACTCAGTACCAAATGACCCACGCAGCCCATTCGTAACGTCTGGTATCCGTGTTGGTACGCCAGCGATCACTCGCCGTGGCTTCACTGAAGAAGACGCAAAAGAGCTAGCAAACTGGATGTGTGACGTTCTAGATAACATCGGCAACGAAGAAGTTATCGAAGCGACTAAACAGAAAGTGCTCGAAATTTGTAAGCGTCTACCGGTTTACGCCTAACTGTTCTTCATAGAATGAGTCAATTTCGGTGTCGAACATACTCACTTGCTCGCGCAAACTCCGTGTGTTCTCCTAGAACTCGACTCGTCTATTTTGAACATTGATACACTAAAGGTCCTCAATGGAGGGCCTTTTTGTTTGTCTGGCGTTTGGAATGAGATATAGCGAAGAGTGTGTGATAAGGGGATGGCTACCAACACTGTCTCTTTTCAATATATTCAAACCACGTCATTCCGACGAGCCTAGGCGAGATCAGGAATCTTGTTGAGGCACACTCTTTTACTCAGAGTTTCCCTAAAAATCATCAGTACTCTGAAAACTGATTCTGAATCACGCTCGTTCCTCGCTGTTCAGAATGACGGTGGTAGAATGGCTTTTTATCATCATTTGCCAGATACAAAAAAGGTTGGCACTGAGCCAACCTTTCTTTTCAAAACAAGCTTTTCAAAACAAGCGAGAGCTTATTTAATCTCGATACCTTGAGCCTGCATATCGGCATGGTAAGAAGAGCGAACAAATGGACCACACGCTGCGTGCGTGAAGCCAAGCTCTAGTGCAACTTCTTTTAGCTCGTCAAACTCTGATGGCGGAACGTAACGCTCTACTGGCAAGTGGTGACGGCTTGGCGCTAAGTACTGACCTAGAGTCAGCATCGTTACGCCGTGTGCGCGTAGATCTTTCAGTACTTCGATGATTTCTTCTTTGGTTTCACCAAGACCCATCATCAAACCAGATTTGGTCGGTACATCTGGATGCTGCTCTTTGAACTTCTTAAGAAGCTCCAGCGACCACTTGTAGTTTGCACCTGGGCGAGCTTTACGGTAAAGACGTGGCGCTGTTTCTAGGTTGTGGTTGAAGACATCTGGCGGGTTATCTTTCATTAGATCAAGCGCTACGTCCATACGACCACGGAAGTCAGGAACCAGAGTTTCAATCTTAATATGCGGGTTCAACGCACGGATCTCGCGGTTACAGTCGACAAAGTGCTGTGCACCACCATCACGCAGATCGTCACGGTCTACAGAAGTGATTACTACGTATTTCAGCTTCATATCTGCGATGGTTTTCGCCAGTTTTTGAGGCTCTTCTGCTTCCGGTGGTAATGGGCGGCCATGAGCAACGTCACAGAAAGGACAACGACGAGTACAAATGGCACCTAGGATCATGAAGGTAGCAGTACCGTGGTTAAAACATTCCGCTAGGTTAGGGCAAGATGCTTCTTCACATACGGAGTGAAGTTTATTCTTGCGCATCGCCGCCTTGATGTCTTGAATTCGTTGGCTGTCGGCTGGTAGCTTGATCTTCATCCAATCAGGCTTACGTAGCACTTCTTTCTGCTCTGTAGGCATGTTCTTTACGGGAATCAATGCCATTTTATCGGCGTCACGATATTTAACGCCTTTTTCCATCTGGATTGGTTTGCTCATGCTTTATTACCTTGAGAAGGTGCTTCTGTGCTGAATTCTACTTGCTCATAGTCGAGCAAAGTAACGAGTTCTTCTATTAATTGTTTTTCTACGGCTTCTACATTGTCTGGGCCGCCAAATTGGCTGACCTGAACCATTTCCATACCTTCATAACCACAAGGGTTAATACGCAGAAACGGTGTTAAATCCATATTTACGTTCAAGGCTAAGCCATGAAACGAGCATCCTTTACGAATGCGTAAACCGAGAGAGCATATTTTTTTACCGTCAACGTAAACGCCTGGTGCGTCAGGTCGCGCGGCCGAATCGATATTGTATGCTTTTAGCGTGTTGATCACGAGGTTCTCGATAGTGGTAACGAGATCTCGTACACCTAATTTTTTGCGGCGTAAGTTGATCAAGAAATAGGCGACCAACTGACCAGGGCCATGATACGTAACCTGGCCTCCGCGATCACTTTGTACAACAGGAATGTCACCAGTGTTAATAAGGTGCTCAGCTTTACCTGCCTGACCTTGCGTAAATACTGGGTTATGTTCTACCAACCAGACTTCATCAGGGGTTTCTTCTGTGCGTTGGTCGGTGAACTCATGCATCGCCTTCCATACAGGCTCATAGTCTTGGCGGCCAAGTCGTTTTACAACAAGTTGGTGTTGCATGGGAATTCCTGTTGCTAATATATAAAGTTTTTGGATTATAAACCGGATAACCCTGATGCTCTACCGCTGAGTAACAGATTTTTAACTGAAAGCGATGTAAAGTTTTGTTATCTGGTTGATAAATAAAAAGAAAGCAGCCGAAGCTGCTTTCAAAAAAAATTTAATCTATCAAAAAATTATAGAACCATGCGCACGATGTCAATTTCACCTAACTCTTTGTATAGCGTCTCAACTTGCTCGATAGACGTTGCAGTGATGTTGATTGATACCGAGTGGTAGTTGCCCTTAGCACTTGGTTTAACGGTCGGGCTGTAGTCACCTGGAGCATGGCGCTGAATAACTTCAAGAACAAGCTCTGGAAGTTCAGGCTTTGCATGACCCATTACCTTGTAAGTAAATGAACAAGGGAACTCAAGCAGGTCTTTTAATTTTGCATCAGAGTTGATGGTTAGCATATCGATAACTCCAGTAGATATTCGTTGCGGTGCGAAATAGTACAGTCAAATTAGGGGGAACTCAAGACGAGGATCTCAAACTTAAAAAGCCGCCCTTTCAGGCGGCTTTGCGAATAAGTTTGCTACTCTAACGTTCTTCTTAGAAGAAGCTCTTGAATAACAATACGATGTAATCCCACATGCGGCTAAATAGACTACCTTGCTCTACGGTTTCTAGTGCCATTAGTGGGTATTCGGCAATATCTTCACCATCGATCTGATAGTATAGCTTACCAACTACATCACCTTTATTAATTGGGGCTTCTAGCTCTTTTTCAAGGACGAAGCTGGCTTTTAGGTTTTTCGCTTCACCACGTGGTAGTGTTACGTAAGTATCTTGGTCAAGGCCCAACGCTACAGTGTCTTTGTTACCCATCCACACTTTTTCTTCAACGAACGTTTCACCTGCTTTGTGCGGCGCTACTGTTTCGAAGAAACGGAAGCCGTAGCTTAGTAGCTTTTTGCTTTCTGACTTACGAGCATTGGCATCTTTAGTGCCCATTACGACCGCAACCAAACGCATTTGGCCTTCAGTTGCTGAACTTACTAGGCTGTAACCTGCATTGCTTGTGTGACCCGTTTTGATGCCATCAACGTTCATACTCTTGTCCCAAAGTAGACCGTTACGGTTGTATTGGGTGATGCCGTTGTAAGTAAATTTCTTCTCTGAGTACACGCGGTACTCATTTGGTACGTCACGGATCAGGGCCTTACCTAGCAATGCCATGTCGTATGGTGTCGAGTACAGCTCGGCGTTATCTAGACCATGAACGTTGGCAAAGTGCGAGTTCGTCATACCTAGTGTGTTGGCCCAAGCGTTCATTAGGTCAACAAACGCATCTTCTGAGCCTGCAATGTGTTCAGCCATCGCTACACAGGCATCGTTACCAGACTGGACAATGATACCGCGGTTTAGGTCACGTACTTTTACAGTTGTGCCTACTTCAATGAACATTTTTGATGATTCAGGGAAGTTTTTCGCCCATGCATTTTTACTGATGGTGACATCGTCATCTTCTGAGATATTACCACGCGCTAGTTCTTGGCCGATTACGTAGCTGGTCATCATCTTAGTCAGACTAGCTGGAGACAATTTTGTGTTCATCTCTTTCTCTGCCAGTACTTTACCTGAATGGTAATCCATCAGTACGTAGCCCTTCGCAGCGATTTGAGGGGCATCTGGAACAACGATAGGTGATGCAAGAGCAGATTGAGCGAAAGTTGCAGAAAGGGCAACCGAAGAAACGAGAATAGATTTCACAAACTTATTTTTATTCATGGTAATTCAAATTTTTGGGTTAACTGCGGACATCTTATCAGAATCCCCAGCTATGTAAGAGGGGATCGAGGAGAAATTCATGACACTAGGTCATTTGGCAGTGTTGTGTTTTTTAATAAATGCAGACGAATAGCCGAGCAACTTTACTTTATCTAGAGTGGCTTGCGTCAGGGAATAGTCAGTAAATGGCCCTAACAACAAGCGATAAGACTCTTTCGCATTTTCTAGGAAAGTTTCTGTATCCAGTTTTTGACCAAGCTCTGTCCCTAAAGTTCGTGCGCGTTCTTCATTTTTTGATGATGCCACCTGAATAACGTACTTAGGGTGCGCTTCTAAAGATTTTTTATCCGTGGGCTGATTGATACTGATTACTTCAATTTCCACGTTCGCTGTACCTGTTTTTATCACATCTAACTTATGTGCTGCGGCATAGCTTAAATCGATAATACGGCCATCGTGAAACGGGCCTCGGTCATTAACTCGTACTACGGTAGTTTTGCCGTTGTCAGTGTTGGTGACTTTTACGTAACTCGGTAACGGTAGCGTTTTATGAGCCGCTGTCATTGAGTACATGTCATAGATTTCGCCATTAGAAGTCAAATGACCTTGGAACTTCTTCCCATACCAAGATGCGCGGCCTTTTTCTTTAAAGCCTTTGGCATCGCGAACTATTTTGTAGTCTTTGCCACGCAAGTGGTAATCTTTGTTCCCACCTAGGCTGTACGGTTCATATTTAGGGTGCGCATCCTCGATGTGTTCGACTGAAAGCGGTGTATCCGGTGCAACATCGGATTCGAGTTCGTAACGGCCTTCTTGTTCTTTTTGGCTAGTTGATGAACAGCCTGCCAAAATAAGAGCAGAGAAAACCAAGGAATATAAAGCGCGTTTTTGCATGTCTAGGTCGCCTTAGAGAATGCTTTTCGGTGCGTATGAATTGACATCAGAATACCAAAGCCAGCCATCAAGGTTACCATTGATGTGCCGCCATAACTAATGAGTGGCAACGGTACACCTACTACAGGTAGGATGCCACTTACCATGCCAATATTTACAAAAATATACACGAAGAAGCTGAGTACAATACTGCCTGCCATCATTCGTCCAAATGCAGTTTGCGCTTGGCTGGCGAGGTATAAACCTCGTCCAATAATAAATAGATAGATGGCTAAAAGGCAAAGGAAGCCAATCATACCCCATTCTTCAGCAATTACTGCAAAGATAAAGTCAGTGTGTCGTTCAGGAAGAAATTCCAGTTGTGATTGAGTGCCTTGCAACCAACCTTTGCCTGAAATACCACCAGAGCCAATCGCGATTTTACTCTGAATAATGTGGTAGCCCGCACCAAGCGGATCTGACTCTGGGTTAAACAGAGTACGTACGCGAACTTTTTGGTATTCGCGCATCAAGAAGAACCACAAAATCGGAATGAAACCACCGAGTGCGATGGCGGCACCAGCGATGATTTTCCAACTAATGCCCGCGAGGAAGATAACAAAAATACCGGAAGCGGCGATTAGGATAGAGGTCCCTAAGTCAGGCTGTTTTGCAATGAGGATGGTTGGTAAGCAGACCATAATCAGTGCAACGATGAGTGTTTTTAGCGTTGGCGGAAGGGGCTGTCGACCAACATAGCGTGCCACCATTAATGGCACCGCGAGCTTCAATAACTCGGAAGGTTGAAAGCGCACAAAACCGAGGTTAAGCCAACGCTGTGCGCCTTTCGAGGCTTCACCGAAAAACAGCACGCCAAAGAGCAGTATGACGCCGCCGACGAACATCAAAGGTGCCAAGCTCTCGTAGGTTCGTGGAGAAAGCTGCGCAAGAACGATCATCACAACGAGTGAAAGCACCATCCGCATAGCTTGGCGATCCATCATTAGTAAACTTTGGCCACTAGCGCTGTACATGATCACCAGGCCAAACCCCATCAGGGCCAGTATGCCAAGTAGGAGTGGTAAGTCGATATGGAAGCGTTCAAACAGGGCGCGATTTTTACCTGTAGAGGGATCCATCTTCATTACTGTTTTACCTCTTTCTTCGCATTGTTTTCAGGCTCAATTTCTTCTGGGCCTAGAACGACTCGGTCAAAAATTTTCCTTACTACTGGGGCACCGTTGCTAGAACCACCGCCGGCGTTTTCTAGTACTACAGTGACGACCACTTTAGGATCATCAAATGGTGCAAAGCCAGTAAATAACGCATGGTCACGTAAGTGCTCGGCGATCTCATCGGCGTTGTACTCTTCGTTTTCACCCAGACCGAAGACCTGTGCAGTACCTGATTTACCCGCTGTTTGATAACTCATTTTGTAGAATGAGCGGCGAGCTGTTCCGCGCGTGCCATGGTTTACCCGACGCATGCCTTCTTTCGCCATATCCCAGTACTTTTTCGGTACATTCTTGATTGGCGGGTAAGTCACGTATTCTGTTGTTTGTTGTTCTTCGAAGTCGTTGCCGTTCTCTATCGTCGCTTTGAGCAAGTGAGGTGCGATAACTTCTCCCTCATTTACTAATACGGAGGTCGCTTTGGCGATTTGCATTGGTGTTGCTGTCCAATAACCTTGGCCGATACCCACAGGGATCGTATCGCCTTTGTACCACGGGGTTTTATGGCGAGACATTTTCCAGTCACGAGTCGGCATATTCGCCTTACTTTCTTCGTAGATATCGATGCCAGTGTAATCACCAAAACCGAACATCATCATCCAATTTGAAATACGGTCAATACCCATGTCATAAGCGATTTGATAGTAGAAGGTATCAACAGACTCTTCGATCGACTTAATGATATCGACGCGTCCGTGTCCCCAACGCAACCAGTCACGGAATGGGCGTGTGTTGGAATTTGGTATGCGCCAATAACCTGGATCATTTCGCGTAGTGTTCGGTGTGACGACACCTTCTTGTAGCGCGGCTACCGCCATAAATGGTTTGATGGTAGACGCGGGTGGATAAATGCCAAGTGTAGTACGGTTGACCAAAGGACGGTTTTTATCGTTCAAAAGGGCGCGGTAGTCTTTACCCGAGATTCCGTGCACGAACGAGTTAGGGTCGTAGCTAGGGCTTGAAACCATAGCCAGTACGCCGTTGTCTCTAGGATCGATCACTACAGCACTGCCTCGGCGGCCATCCAATAATTGGTGTACGTACAGCTGCAAGTTGATATCAAGGTTTAAAACGATGTCTTTTCCGGGTACAGGTGGAACGTACTTTAACGTACGAATTACTCGGCCGCGGCTGTTTACCTCGACTTCTTGATATCCGGCCGTACCGTGTAAGAGGTCTTCGTAGTATTTTTCGATACCCAGCTTACCAATGTCGCGAGTGGCTTGATAGTTTGCGTCTTTTTCTTCACGGATCAGGCGCTGCATGTCGCGATCATTGATTCGAGAAACGTAACCAATCACGTGGGTTAAGACTTCGCTGAAAGGGTAATAGCGCTTTAAGGTCGCACTTATTTCTACACCAGGAAAGCGGTACTGATTGACGGAGAATACCGCTACTTGTTTTTCGTTCAGTTGGGTAAGCAGTGGGACCGACTTAAATCGACGAGTCCGTTTACGCTCTTGGTGGAAACGTTCAATCTGATCTGGGGTAATTTCCAGAATGGTTTGTAGTTCTTGGATGGTTGCATCAATGTCTTTAATTTTTTCTGGAGTCAGTTCTAAGTTAAAGACGGGACGGTTCTCTGCCAGTAAAACACCATTTCGATCATAAATCAGACCTCGGTTAGGCGCGATAGGCACCACTTTGATGCGGTTATCGTTCGAGCGGGTTTGATAATCTTGAAACTGGTTCACCTGAATGTTGTACATGTTGGCGACCAGAGCTCCCATCAAGAGAACAATACCGATAAAAGCGACAATAGCGCGGCTGGCAAACAGACGCGCTTCGGCTTGATAATCTCGGATTTGACTGCGGCGCTTACGAATCATTAACGCTTGGCTCTAAAGTTAAACAACGATTATTCGCGGTGGTAAGGATGGTTCGCGGTGATGCTCCACGCTCGATACAAGCTTTCTGCCATTACGATACGCACTAAAGGGTGGGGTAGCGTTAAGGCAGACAATGACCAGCTTTGGTCTGCTGCAGCTTTGCATGCGGGAGCGAGTCCTTCAGGACCGCCGATTAAGATTGATACATCACGGCCATCTAATTTCCAAGCTTCTAACTGCTCAGCGAGTTGAGGAGTATCCCATTTTTTACCTGGGATATCTAACGTGACGATACGGTTGCCTTTTGGTACCGCAGCGAGCATCGCTTCCCCTTCTTTTTGCAGGATGCGAGCGATATCGGCATTTTTTCCACGTTTGCCAGCAGAGATTTCAATCAACTCCAATGGCATATCATGTGGGAAACGGCGACGATATTCTTGAAAGCCTTCCTCAACCCATTTTGGCATTTTTGTGCCAACAGCAATTAGTTGAATTTTCAAAAGATTAACCCCAGAGTTTTTCTAGCTGGTAGAGTTCGCGGTGCTCTTCTTGCATCACGTGAAGCATGGCGTCGCCCATATCTAGGACTACCCATTCACCTTCGTTTTCACCTTCCATTCCTAGTGGCTCAAGACCGGCTTTTTTCACTTCTGTTGCAACGTGGTCAGCGATGGATGAAACGTGGCGTTTGGATGTGCCAGTACAGATGATCATGTAATCTGTCACGCTTGATTTATCTTCCACATTTAGGACGATAATGTCTTCCGCTTTCATGTCGTCGGCTTTATCAGCTAAAAAGTCTTTCAGTTCTTCGCGAAGCACTCGGTTTTCCTCGGTTTGTCTCTTATCTCTACAGTGTTTTACATTCTTGCTTGCAAAACAGGTCGCGCACTATATCACGCTTTGATTTTTAAATTGCCAGCTTAATATCAGGAGAGCAGGTTTCTAAGCTCAACTGATGAATAGTTGGCCATACAGACTCGTCATATTGAGTTTTGGCTTTTATCTCTGCTTGAGCCAACAAGGAGAGCAATGCACAAATACGACTCGCCGATAAGCGGGTCAGTGCTGCGTTATAGAGTGGACGCTTGTTTTGCCAAACTCGATATTTCTCAAATACCTGGTTCATTCCCATTTGAGTTAAGTCTTGATGCATATTTAAAAGTTGGCTCAACTCTTTTTGTACACTTCGAATCAAGATCACGGTCTCGACCCCTTCCGCCTCAAGTTGGCGAAGAATGCGTTGTGCACGGTTTGCTTTACCTGCCAGTAAGGCGTCGATCCAGTTAAACGTAGTGAAGTGATTATGGCGACTTAGGGCTTCCTCTAAACGTATGATAGTCAGCTCACCATCCGGGTAGAGTAGGGCCAATTTCTCTAAGCTTTGTGACAATGCAAATAGGTTACCTTCATGCCATTGAGCCAACATTTGCAGTGATTGTTGATCGGGCTTTAGTCCCAACGTGCGGCAACGTGCCTGAATGAACATAGGTAAGCGTTGTAGATCTGGCGACAAACAGCTTACCCAGTCGCCTTTTGAGCTTAATGCTTTGAACCATTTCGCATTTTCTTGGGCTTTGGTCAGTTTACTACCAACAATGACGAGCATGATGTCATCATGCAGCATATCACACAGTGTTTGCAGCTCTTTGCTGACGGCGGTTGTCACGCCACTTTCTGGAATTTCAAGCTCGATCAATTGACGGTTTGAGAACAGGCTCATCGCTTGGAAGCAATCGTAAACTTGATTCCAGTCGATGCTTGCGTCTACCGCAAAACGGTGTTTTTCCTCAAAACCTTGTTGAAACGCTGCCTTTTGGATTGCTTGGCGGCTCTCTTGAATCAGTAACGGCTCATTCCCAAAGATTAGGTAAACTTGTTTAATGTGTTTAGTTAAATGATCCGTTAATTTATCGGCATAAATTCGCATAGTGATTAAGAGTTTGTGTTCGCTGGCTCAGAGATTTGTCCTGCTTCATATTCGGCACGAATACGGCCCAACTGGCGCATCATCTGTTTTGCAGCTTGCAAGCGCATCTCGTCTTCAATTACGTCACGTTCAACAGATTTTGCAAGTGCCGTCAACGGGTTGTCTAGGTAGTTGCGGTTTACTGTTGTCGTAAAGTTTTTAGAGCCATAGCCAGGAATCGTCACACGGTATTTTACTACGTATGTCAGCTCTTTTTCTGCTGCACGGCTATTTTGATACAGAGACAGTGTACGCTCATCGATAGTCGCTTCCGTCAAATGAAGGTTGGGTACCGTCGATGATGGTTGAACAAGTTCAACTTTGTTCAGTTCGAGTTGAGAGCGAACATAGCGAGTTAATTCACTGTATTCATCGTAGCTGGAGAAAGACATAGTGTGCAGCTCTTCCGGTACGGAATACTCGCCGCGAAGGTGAAAACCACAGGCAGAAAGAAGCCCCGCTAATACCAATACCACTGGTAGTTTAATCAAAGAGAAAAAGCGCATTGATTGTATTCATCCTAAATTGAAGGGGTTATTTACCTTAAACCACTCATGTGAATGGTTTGAGGTAAATAAACAGGGTAGCGAACTACCCTGTTTAATGACTCTTGGTTAACAAATAAGTTCGCTAAACAGAGACAAATTGCAAGCTGTGATTAGTTTGCAACGATGTTCAGCAGTTTACCTGGAACGTAAATGACTTTACGAATAGTCAGGCCATCAGTGAACTTAACCACGTTTTCGTCGTTTAGACCAAGCTGTTCGATATCGTCTTTAGAGATATCCGCTGGGACTGTTAGCTTCGCACGTAGCTTACCGTTAACTTGAACAACGATAGTTTTTTCGTCTTCAACTAGCGCTTTTTCGTCAAACGTCGGCCATGCCGCGTTATCAATGTCTGTTTCACCTAGTGCTGCCCATAGCTCGTATGAGATATGCGGAGTGATAGGGTAAAGCATGACAACAATAGCTTTCAGTGCTTCGTCAAGGATTGCACGATCTTGCGCAGATTCTTGAGGCGCTTTCGCTAGTTTGTTCATCAGCTCCATGATCGCTGCGATCGCGGTGTTGAATGTTTGACGACGAGCGATATCGTCCGTCACTTTCGCGATAGTTTTGTGAACGTCACGGCGAAGTGCTTTTTGATCACCAGAAAGCGCTGCGGTATCTACTGCTTCTGCTGCGCCTTTCGCTGTGTGCTCTTTCACTAGTTTCCAAACACGTTTCAGGAAGCGATTCGCACCTTCTACGCCAGACTCTTGCCATTCAAGTGTCATGTCCGCTGGAGACGCGAACATCATGAATAGACGTACTGTGTCAGCGCCGTACTTGTCTACCATTTCTTGAGGGTCGATACCGTTGTTCTTAGACTTAGACATCTTGATCATGCCTGAGTGCGTTACATCGCGACCTTCAGTGTCTTTAGCAGAAGTAATGCGGCCTTTACCATCACGTTCAACGGCTACGTCTGTTGGAGCTACCCACTCTTTACCGCCTTTCTCGTTCTCGAAGTAGAACGCGTCTGCCAGTACCATGCCTTGACACAGTAGCTGCTTGAACGGTTCGTCAGACGTTACGTAGCCCGCGTCACGTAGCAACTTGTGGAAGAAGCGAGAGTACAGTAGGTGCATACAAGCGTGCTCGATACCGCCGATGTACTGGTCTACTGGTAGCCAGTAGTTTGCTTTTTCTGGATCTAGGATGTCGTCTGCTTGCGGTGAACAGTAACGCGCGTAGTACCAAGAAGATTCCATGAACGTATCGAACGTATCTGTCTCACGTAGAGCAGGTTCGCCGTTGAATGTGGTCTTCGCCCATTCTTTATCTGCTTTGATTGGGCTGGTTACGCCGTCCATTACCACGTCTTCTGGAAGAATCACTGGTAGTTGGTCAGCAGGTACTGGGTGAACTTCACCGTCTTCAGTCGTTACCATTGGGATTGGTGCGCCCCAGTAACGTTGACGAGATACACCCCAGTCGCGTAGACGGAAGTTTACAGTCTTAGTGCCTTTGCCTTCTGCTTCTAGCTTCGCTGCAATTGCATCGAACGCCGCTTGGAATTCTAGGCCGTCGAATTCACCTGAATCGAACAGTACGCCTTTCTCAGTGTATGCTGCTTCAGAGATGTCTAGCTCGCTGCCATCAGCAGGCTTGATAACTGGCACGATGTCTAGACCGTACTTCGTTGCGAACTCGTAGTCACGTTGGTCGTGTGCAGGTACTGCCATTACCGCGCCTGTACCGTAGTCCATCAGTACGAAGTTTGCTACGTAAACAGGAACTTCACGGCCGTTCAATGGATGAATGGCAGTAAGGCCAGTAGCCATACCTTTCTTCTCCATTGTCGCTAGCTCAGCTTCTGCAACCTTGTTGTTCTTACATTCGTCGATAAACGCTGCAAGCTCTGGATTGTTCTCTGCAGCAAGAGCTGCAAGAGGGTGGCCGGCTGCGATGCCCACGTAAGTCACACCCATTAGCGTATCTGGACGTGTTGTGTAAACTTCTAGGTCTTGTTGACCCTTAACTTCAAACTTCAGCTCAACGCCTTCAGAGCGGCCAATCCAGTTGCGCTGCATGGTTTTCACCATTTCAGGCCAACCTTCAAGCTTGTCTAGGTCGTCTAGTAGCTCTTGAGCGTACTCAGTGATTTTGATGAACCATTGAGGGATTTCTTTTTGCTCTACAGGCGTATCACAACGCCAGCAACAACCGTCTTCAACCTGCTCGTTTGCAAGAACAGTTTGGTCGTTAGGACACCAGTTAACAGAAGAAGTCTTCTTGTAAACTAAACCTTTCTCGTAAAGCTTAGTGAAGAACTCTTGCTCCCAGCGGTAGTACTCCGGTGTACAAGTTGCGAATTCACGGTTCCAATCGTAACCAAAGCCTAGAAGCTTAAGTTGGTTCTTCATGTATTCGATGTTTTCGTAAGTCCAAGGTGCTGGCGCAGTTTTGTTTTTTACTGCTGCGTTTTCTGCTGGTAGACCGAATGCGTCCCAACCGATTGGTTGCATCACGTTTTTGCCTTGTAGGCGTTGGAAACGAGATACTACATCACCGATAGTGTAGTTGCGCACGTGACCCATGTGCAGTCGACCACTTGGGTATGGGAACATGGATAGACAGTAGAATTTTTCTTTATTTGGGTCTTCACTTACAACAAAGGTTTTGTTGTCATCCCAGTGCTTTTGAACTTTTTGTTCAATATCTTGTGGGTTGTATTGTTCTTGCATCGATGGTATCCGTTATCTTGGAATTTGTGAGTTCGGTTAGAACAGACTTAAATAGATCGTCATAGAATACCTAAAGCTAGGGATCACAACAATAGCCAATCTGTACCCATGCGCCCTTAAGTGACGCAGGTAGGAGAAAGATGGAGGTCAGTTATGCCTAAACGTAAAACAGGTTATGAGGAAATGCTCGAGGATGTGATTGAAACCTTGAAGCACAGTCCGGAAGAAGTTAACAAAGCGATTGAGACGTCGGGCAAAGTGGTGGATGCTGCTAATGACTTGACCAAAGATGAATTGGCTTTAATCAAAGCGTACCTTAAAGCAGACTTAAAAGAGTTTTCAGAGAGTTACGAGGACAGTAAAAGCGGCCCGTTTTACTTAACGATTGCGGATTCGATATGGCAAGGGCTGTTAGAGATTACAGACCGAACTAAAGTTGAGTGGGTTGAGTTGTTCGATGACTTAGAGCATCAAGGGCTATATGAAGCAGGAGAGGTGATAGGCTTAGGCACTTTGGTCTGTGATGAGTGTGGTCACAAGACAACGTATAACCACCCAACTGTAATCATTCCGTGTATTAAATGTGGTCACAAAGGCTTTACTCGCCAGTCATTAAAGCCATAAATGGCGCGTAACGACTGTATAATGCAATGAATAAAAAAGAGGCTTGGTCGCCTCTTTTTTGTCTTTTCTACTTTCAAGCTGTTATCAGCTCTGTTTTCTTCTTAAACCGAAAGCCAGCGCTAAACTTAATCCCACCCAAATATACAATGGCCAAGTACCTACGATTCGATATGGCGTTTTCCCATTGGTTGGGGTGAGCTCTGCGCGTAGCACTGCAGTTTCAAACTGCGGTACTTGCTCAACGATTTTTCCCTTGTGATCGGTTACCGCTGTTAATCCGTTGTTAGTCGAGCGGATGAGCGGTTTACCTAATTCTAAGGCACGCATACGGGCGATCTCCATATGCTGAAGAGGGCCGATAGAGTGACCAAACCATGCGTCGTTTGATAACGTTAGAATGAAGTCCGTTTCGTCAGTCACATTTTGACGCACTTGTTCATTAAAGATGATCTCATAGCAAAGCGCTGGTGCCATGTGCATGCCATTCGCAACGATGTTGGGCTGCACAAAAGCTCCCCGGCTAAACGACGACATCGGCAAGTTAAAGAATGGCGCTAATGGGCGCAAAATATCTTCAAATGGAACAAACTCACCAAACGGTAACAAGTGATGCTTATGGTAGCGTTCGCTCAAGTCGAAACTGTAGTCACCGTATGGTGTGATGCCAAGGGATAGGATACTGTTGTAGAACTGTCGATCTTCAGCTTGGTTGACGACACCAGTGATGATTGCGCTGTTATTCATTTTTGCTGCGCTGTCGATATTGCTCAAAAATGAAGGCACTTCAATTTCAAAAGCAGGAATTGCAGCTTCTGGCCAGACGATAATATCAGCGTCCCAGTTTTCACGAGTGAGATCGGCGTATTTCATGATGGTTGGCCAACGTTGGCTTGGCAGCCACTTAAGGTTTTGGTCAACGTTACCTTGAATCAGCGCGAGCTTAGTCGTGTCTTCTGGTCGAGGTGTTACCCAATCGTAGTTTCGAATCCCAAAGCCTGTGCTGAGTAATACCGCAGGAATAATCACCATCAGCCACTGTTTATGAACCCAAGCATAGGCTAATGCCCCCGCACTAATAAGGATAAACAGAGTGAGCAGTTCCACGCCACCGATAGGCGCAAAGCTTGCTAGTGGAGCATCAATCTGGCTGTAGCCTAGCCATAGCCACGGGAAGCCGGTCATCACCCAACCACGCAACCAATCGCTGATTAGCCATAAAGCGGGCGCAGCGAGAAGCGCTTTTGTGAGCGTAAATTGAGGAAAGAGTTTGTTGTTGAGCCAAGCAAATAAGCCGGAATAAACAGCCAAGTAGGCGACAAGCAAGCCCATTAAAAATAAATTAGCAATCAGTGGCATGCCACCAAAGCCGGAGATACTGACGTACACCCAGCTAACGCCAGTTGCAAATTGACCTAACCCCCAAGCATAGCCAATCCACAGTGCGCGTTTCGGTGTTTGGTTAGCAAGAAGAATCAGTAGAATAGCTGGGCTAAGAATGGCAACAGGCCACAACTGGTAAGGTGCAAAAGCGAGCGTAGTAGAGGCGCCAACAAAAGCGGCCACTAAGGGCCGCTTGAGGCGATGAAAGAGTTCATTCATCATTATAATTTTCTGAGATTCCCAATGGGTATCGCGTTACTCTTGAGTGGCTTCAACCAGGGTTTCTTCGTCTGGGATCGTCACTTGGAGTTGAATGACACGACGGTTATCGGCAGCGGTGACTTTGAAGTTGTAACCTTCAATTTCAACCAGTTCACCACGAGAAGGTAAGTGACCAAAGGCAGTCATGACCATGCCACCAACGGTATCTACTTCCTCATCGCTGAAGTTAGTTCCAAATGTCTCATTAAACTCTTCGATGGTTGTCAGCGCTCTGACAGCAAACGTATGCTTGCTAAGCTTACGAATGTCTGTCTCTTCGCTTTCATCGAATTCATCTTCGATATCCCCGACGATTTCTTCAAGGATATCTTCAATGGTCACAAGACCAGAAACACCACCGAATTCATCGACAACAATGGCCATATGATAACGTTCTTCACGGAACTCTTTCAGCAGTCGATCAACGCGTTTACTTTCCGGTACCACAACGGCTGGTCGAATAACTTCTTCGATATCAAATGGATTACTGCCTGAGCCTAAGTATTTAAGTAAGTCCTTCGCAAGAAGAATGCCTTCCACATGGTCTTTATCTTCGCTGATCACAGGGTAGCGAGAGTGTTGAGCATCGGTAATCAAGGCAACCAAGGTATCAAGGTCGTGAGTACGCTCAACCGTAACCATTTGCGAACGCGGGATCATAATGTCACGCACGCGCATTTCGGAGATTTCCATAACACCTTCAAGCATATCGCGGGTGTCATGGTCAATCAGGTCATTGACTTCAGAGTCACGGATAACATCCACAAGCTCTTGGCGATCTTTTGGTTCGCCCTGAAATAATTGACCTAGACGTTCAAAGAAGGACTTTCTACTCGGACCTTCTGCCTTTTCTTTCTTATCTTCGTTAGAAGAGGGAGAATTATCTTCGTTCATTGTTTCTCAATTAAGTAACGCTATCAGAAGTGTGATAGCACACATAGAGAGGCGAACACGAGAATCATTTTGGTGGTTCGCCTTTCCCTGCTGAATAGCCAATGGCTACTCTTTTTCAGCAATGTAAGGGTCTTCATAGCCCATACCTTGCATGATTTCGGTTTCGAGGGACTCCATCTCTTCGGCTTCGTCATCCTCAATATGATCATAACCTAGCAGATGCAAGCTGCCATGTACAACCATATGCGCCCAATGTGCTAACAGAGGCTTGTTCTGTTCAATTGCCTCTTTTTCAACGACTTGGCGGCAAATAATTAAGTCGCCAAGTAAATCTATTTCCATACCTGGAGGGGCTTCAAATGGAAAAGACAACACATTGGTCGGTTTATCTTTACCACGATACTCATGGTTAAGCGTGTGACTTTCTTGTTCATCCACAATGCGAATGGTGACTTCGGCTTGTGGCTGGAAGAGAGGAATCGTCTTATCTAGCCACAATTGGAAATCTTGCTGCGAAGGCAGCCCTTCTTCATTTTCGACTGCCAGTTGCAGATCAAGTTCAATCGCCATGATTATTCCTTAGTGGAAGCAACTTGTGCATTCAGTTCGGCTTTCGCTGCTTCTAATAACTTCGCATCGCGTTCTTCACGACGACGCTTCTCGAACTCTTTACGCTCTTTCTGGTCTTGTGCTTCCCACTTCTCATACGCGTTAACGATACGAGCAACCACTGGGTGACGTACAACGTCGTCTGCTAAAAAGAAGTTAAAGCTGATGTCGTCGACTTCGCTTAGTACTTCAATAGCATGACGAAGACCCGATTTTGCACCACGAGGTAAGTCGATTTGCGTGACGTCACCAGTGATAACTGCGCGAGAGTTAAAACCAATACGCGTTAGGAACATCTTCATCTGCTCAACCGTGGTGTTCTGACTCTCATCAAGAATGATGAAAGCGTCGTTTAGAGTACGACCACGCATGTAAGCAAGAGGGGCTACCTCAATCACGTTACGTTCAATCAGCTTCTCTACGCGCTCAAAGCCCAACATTTCAAATAGGGCATCGTATAGCGGACGTAGGTATGGGTCGACTTTCTGGCTTAAGTCACCAGGTAGGAAGCCCAGTTTCTCACCGGCTTCAACCGCAGGGCGCGTCAATAGAATACGACGGATCTCTTGGCGCTCTAGTGCGTCAACTGCTGCTGCAACAGCAAGATAAGTTTTACCTGTACCAGCTGGGCCAATACCAAAAGAAATATCATGCGTGACCATATTAACCAAGTACTGAGCTTGGTTTGGCGTACGTGGTTTGATCACGCCTTTCTTGGTTTTGACGAAGACTTCTTTACCATGCTCGATATTAGACTCAGTATTCTGCTCAAGAACACCAGACTCTTTAATCGCTAAATGGATCTGTTCAGGCTCAATGTCTGGGATCTCACCTCGTACAGGTGCGGTATCAACATACAGAGTTTTCAGGATATCCAGCGCAGCTGATGCGGTATGAGGTTTACCGACAATTGTAAAATGGTCACTACGGTGGTTAATTTCAACGCCTAGACGACGTTCTAAATGCTTGATGTTGTCATCGAATGGACCGCACAGGCTAGCAAGTCGGCGGTTGTCGGAAGGTTCTAGGTTAATTTCTAGAGTTACGATTTTATTACTCAATGTTGCCTCTCATTTTTTGCCACTTAATGAGAGCCTGATAACGACCAGGCTCTCCATGGCTATTTATACGAGCTTATGGCGTAAAAGTAGCTACACCCAGCTCATCTTCGCGACGTGTTTTCGCCATCATCTGCGTTGGGGAAATCACACTACGAAGATCCATGTCTTTTTCAGTACGTACTAGCTCACCACGCAGTGAGTTCGCAAATACGTCTACGATCTTCACATCAACGAACTGACCAATTAGGTCTGCACTACCTTCAAAGTTTACTACACGGTTGTTTTCTGTACGAGCGCGCAGTTCCATTAGGTTTTTCTTCGAAGGACCTTCAACTAGAACACGTTGTTCTGTGCCAAGCATTAAGCGAGAGTAACGCATCGCTTGAGCATTGATAGTTTGCTGTAGTTCGTAAAGGCGCTCTTTCTTCACTTGTTCTGATACATCACAAGGGTAATCCGCTGCTGGCGTACCTGGACGTGGAGAGAAGATGAAGCTGAAGCTCATGTCAAAGTCTACATCTTTGATTAGCTTCATTGTGTCTTGGAAGTCTTTGTCTGTCTCACCAGGGAAACCAACAATAAAGTCTGAACTGATTTGAATATCAGGACGAGCTTTACGCAGTTTACGGATGATCGACTTGTACTCGATAGCGGTGTGAGGGCGTTTCATCATAGTTAGGATACGGTCACTACCACTTTGCACAGGTAAGTGCAGGAAGCTCACAAGCTCAGGCGTATCTTCGTAAACCGCGATGATGTCGTCAGTGAATTCTAGCGGGTGGCTCGTTGTGAAACGAATACGGTCGATACCATCGATAGACGCAACCAAACGAAGCAGTTCTGCAAATGAACAGATTTCACCGTCGTGTGTTGGACCGCGGTACGCGTTTACGTTTTGACCCAGTAGGTTTACTTCACGTACGCCTTGTTCAGCAAGCTGTGCGATTTCGAACAGCACGTCATCCATTGGACGGCTTACTTCTTCACCACGAGTGTACGGTACGACACAGTAAGTACAGTACTTCGAGCAGCCTTCCATAATAGAAACGAATGCTGTCGCGCCTTCCGCACGAGGCTCTGGTAGGCGGTCGAACTTTTCGATCTCTGGGAACGAAATGTCCATAACTGGTGCGTCATCCGACTGAGATTGTTTGATCATCTCAGGTAGGCGGTGCAGAGTTTGTGGGCCAAAAATAACGTCGACGTATGGTGCACGTTCACGAATATGGTCACCTTCTTGCGTTGCTACACAACCACCTACACCGATAACTACGCCAGGTTTTTTATCTTTTAGTGTTTTCCAGCGGCCAAGCTGGTGGAAAACTTTCTCTTGCGCTTTTTCACGGATCGAACAGGTGTTAAGTAGAAGTACGTCTGCTTCCTCTGGCTCTTCCGTCAGCTCGTAGCCGTTTGCAGCATTAAGCAGGTCGGCCATTTTTGATGAATCGTATTCGTTCATCTGGCAGCCCCAGGTTTTAATTAGCAGTTTCTTACTCATCTCACTTTCGCTCGTTCAGTTGTACTTAAATTGGAGAGCTATTGCTCAAATTATAGCCGCCATCACGGCGGTAAGCGGCGTATTGTACTGCTTTAAAAAGCACCTGACTAGTGATCTGGCTAATTCTCTGCAAAGCCTGATGAAATCTAGTTTTTCGCCCTATGCAGAACAAGGTTTTTTGTTAAACAATTTTGTAAAAATAGCCATGGAAAGTACAATAAAAAACGCCAATTAATCAGCACGATGAAGAGTAAAAAATGAACAAGTATGACATCGCCGTGATCGGTGGCGGTATGGTTGGGGCAGCCGTCGCTGTTGGATTTGCCAAGCAGGGCAGAAGCGTTGTCTTGGTTGAAGGTGCAAAACCCAAAGCTTTTGATGCCGCTCAGGCGATGGATATTCGCGTATCTGCGATTTCGCACCAGTCGGTGGAGTTACTTGATTCACTCGGCGCATGGTCAGAAATTAAAAGTATGCGAGTTTGCCCTTATCGGCGTTTAGAAACTTGGGAGCACCCGGAGTGCCGTACTCGTTTTCACTCTGATGAACTGTCATTGGAGCAGCTCGGTTATATCGTTGAAAACCGCCTAATCCAATTAGGTCTTTGGCAAGTCTTCTCTCAGTATGACAATCTAACCGTGATGTGTCCCGAGCGATTAAAAGACATTGAGTTTGCAGATGTAAACCTTGTGACACTAGAAAGTGGGGCGCAGTTTGAAGCTAACTGGGTAATTGGTGCTGATGGTGCAAACTCTAAAGTTCGTCAATTGGCTGGAATTGGTGTGACTGCGTGGGATTACCGACAACACTGCATGTTGATTAACGTGAAAACAGAATTGCCACAGCAAGATATCACTTGGCAACAATTTACTCCTTCAGGCCCGCGTTCATTTTTACCTTTGTGCTCTTTGACTAATGAAGACGGTCAAGAAATAGGCCAAGGTTCGTTGGTTTGGTATGACTCGCCAAAACGCATTAAACAACTGTGTGCGATGGGTAAACCTCAACTGAGGGAAGAAATCTTACGTCATTTCCCTGCTGAATTGGGCGATATTGAAGTTTTACAGTTTGGCTCATTTCCACTCACTCGTCGTCATGCGCAAAGCTACTCAAGCAAAAATTGCGTATTAGTGGGTGACTCTGCTCATACGATCAATCCGCTTGCAGGGCAAGGGGTAAACTTAGGCTTCAAAGATGTAGACGTTCTCCTTTCGGTAACAGAACACAAAGAACAGCTGGAAGATGCCTTACTCGCGAAATACGAACGTGCACGTCGACCTGACAACTTACTCATGCAGACTGGCATGGACTTTTTCTATAAAGGTTTTAGCAACGACCTTGGGCCATTGAAGTTTGTACGTAATGCTGCATTGAAGCTTGCTGAAAACTCAGGGCCAATTAAGGCTCAAGTACTGAAATACGCGTTAGGTATGTAGTAAGCTACTCAAATCACAGATAGAAAAAAAGCGAGCCATGAGCTCGCTTTTTTAATTCGGCAAATCTAATGATTTCCCGAGTCCAGAACCAAAAAAGAAAAAACCCAGCAAAGTCATGCTGGGTTTTCCGATAATGGTGCGGAAGGAGAGACTTGAACTCTCACACCTTGCGGCGCCAGAACCTAAATCTGGTGCGTCTACCAATTCCGCCACTTCCGCAACTTAATCTGTAGATATCAAGATAATTGGTAAAATCTCAATATCGTTGTGTATGGCAGGGCTACCTGGATTCGAACCAGGGAATGGCGGCATCAAAAGCCGCTGCCTTACCGCTTGGCGATAGCCCTACAGCTTAAATAGTCAAAGACTACTTAACCTCTCTTATCGAGAGAAAGAATGGTGCGGAAGGAGAGACTTGAACTCTCACACCTTACGGCGCCAGAACCTAAATCTGGTGCGTCTACCAATTCCGCCACTTCCGCGTATTCTGATAGTGTAGATTAATTTAAGATGGTGCGGAAGGAGAGACTTGAACTCTCACACCTTGCGGCGCCAGAACCTAAATCTGGTGCGTCTACCAATTCCGCCACTTCCGCATCTTAAATCTACGTGACTGATAGCTTATGCTAGCAATCCAATCAATGGTGGCTACGACGGGATTCGAACCTGTGACCCCATCATTATGAGTGATGTGCTCTAACCAGCTGAGCTACGTAGCCATTTTAAACTTTTGATCAATAATGGTGCGGAAGGAGAGACTTGAACTCTCACACCTTGCGGCGCCAGAACCTAAATCTGGTGCGTCTACCAATTCCGCCACTTCCGCAACTTGATCTGTAGATATCAAGATAATTGGTAAAATCTCAATATCATTGTATGTGGCAGGGCTACCTGGATTCGAACCAGGGAATGGCGGCATCAAAAGCCGCTGCCTTACCGCTTGGCGATAGCCCTACATTGCTCTAATACAAGAGACTTTAATAATGGTGCGGAAGGAGAGACTTGAACTCTCACACCTTGCGGCGCCAGAACCTAAATCTGGTGCGTCTACCAATTCCGCCACTTCCGCAACTTATTCTGTAGTTATCAAGGTAATTGGTAAAAACCTAAATAACGTTGTTCATGGTGGCTACGACGGGATTCGAACCTGTGACCCCATCATTATGAGTGATGTGCTCTAACCAGCTGAGCTACGTAGCCATCTTTTGGAGCGAGACAATATAAACCTTCACGCTCTCAGTGACAACCCCTTTTATAAAGGAATCTCACTTGAATAATGGCAGGTCTACCTGGATTCGAACCAGGGAATGGCGGCATCAAAAGCCGCTGCCTTACCGCTTGGCGATAGACCTGCAGGCAATAGTCACAATGACTATTCAAAATATGGTGCGGAAGGAGAGACTTGAACTCTCACACCTTGCGGCGCCAGAACCTAAATCTGGTGCGTCTACCAATTCCGCCACTTCCGCATCTATTCCTAATTGCTCTGATAAAAAGAACACTTAGGAATGGTGGCTACGACGGGATTCGAACCTGTGACCCCATCATTATGAGTGATGTGCTCTAACCAGCTGAGCTACGTAGCCAAAACCATATTTTTTGCTCTCAACGCTTCGTTGCCTTGTCGTTGGGAACGGCGCGCATTATGCGAAGTTGAGTGAGATCCGTCAACAGTTTTTTTTAATAAATTTCGGAAAAAACCTCGTTCGCTTCCTTTTTAAACAAAGAGGCGTGTTTATGATCTAAAACTGGAAATAAATTAGCTCGCAGTTAGGTAATTTATTTTTGCTCATTTACTTAAGGTATTAAAAAAGCCAGCTTAGCAGCTGGCTTTTAGTGTAAATGAAGTGTTTAAAATTCATTCATTTAATTAAACATTGAAGCGGAAGTGTACAACATCACCATCTTTTACGATGTAGTCTTTGCCTTCTAGACGCCATTTACCTGCGTCTTTTGCGCCATTTTCACCATTGAATTGGATGAAATCGTCGTAACCGACTACTTCTGCACGAATAAAGCCTTTCTCGAAGTCAGTGTGGATCTTACCTGCAGCCTGAGGCGCAGTTGCACCAACAGGGATTGTCCACGCACGTACTTCTTTAACACCTGCCGTGAAGTAGGTGTGTAGAGTCAGTAGCTCGTAACCAGAGCGAATTACACGGTTCAGCCCCGGTTCTTCGATCCCCATATCCGCTAGGAATTCTTCGCGATCTTCATCTTCTAGTTCAGATAGTTCAGATTCGATAGCTGCACATACAGGTACAACGACGTTGTTTTCTTTTTCTGCGAACTCGCGAACCGCATCTAGATATGGGTTATTTTCGAAACCATCTTCGTTTACGTTTGCAATGTACATAGTTGGCTTCAGTGTAAGGAAGTTTAGGTAGCCGATTGCTGCTAACTCTTCTTTAGATAGCTCAACTGTGCGTGCCATGCCGCCTTCAGTTAGTACTGGTAACAGTTTTTCTAGTACTGTTAGTTCAAATTTTGCGTCTTTATCGCCGCCTTTTGCCTTCTTCGCGTTACGTTGAATCGCGCGCTCACAAGAATCAAGGTCAGCCATTGCAAGTTCAAGGTTGATCACTTCGATATCTTCGATAGGTGAAACTTTACCTGAAACATGAACAATGTTTTCGTTTTCAAAACAACGTACAACGTGGCCAATCGCGTCTGTTTCACGGATGTTAGCTAGGAATTTGTTACCTAAACCTTCACCACGTGATGCACCAGCAACAAGACCAGCGATGTCCACGAACTCCATCGTCGTTGGAAGAACTCTCTGTGGGTTAACGATCTTAGCTAGTGCGTCTAGACGTAGATCTGGCACAGGAACCACACCAGTGTTTGGTTCAATGGTACAGAACGGGAAGTTTGCTGCTTCGATACCCGCTTTAGTTAGTGCGTTGAACAGAGTTGATTTACCTACGTTAGGTAGACCAACGATGCCACATTTAAAACCCATGATAGTAACCTTATTCAGCTTTGAACGTGTGGAGGCGATTTTGTGCTTTAGATAGGCCATCCTTAATCAGGATATCTAGACAACGAACAGCCTCATCAGCTGCTGCATCTAAAAGCTCTTGCTCTTTAGCTGGCGCTTTACCTAATACAAAACCCGCCACTTTATCTTTGTGTCCCGGATGACCAATGCCAATGCGAAGACGATAAAAATCTTTGTTATTGCCCAGTTTGCTAATGGTGTCACGCAGACCGTTGTGTCCACCGTGACCCCCACCTTTTTTAAACTTAGCGACACCTGGCGGTAAGTCTAGCTCGTCATGAGCAACCATGATCTCTTCAGGTTTAATTTGATAAAATTTCGCAAGCGCTGCGATCGATTTACCTGATAGATTCATGAAGGTGGTTGGGATAAGCAAACGGAGATCCTGGCCATTGACCATAATGCGTCCTGTTAGACCAAAAAACTTTGGTTCGTTCTTCAGTGTAACGTTGTGAACGCGTGCTAATTCTTCTACAACCCAAGCGCCCGCATTGTGACGAGTTCTGGCGTATTCTGGTCCTGGATTAGCAAGACCAACAAGAAGTTTGATTTGTTGACTCAAGGTTAGGATCTCTCTGGAATCTCAAAAAGCGCAGTATGATAGCACAGAATTCTCACAGTGGGCGACCAAGGGATTTTCTGGTTATCAGTACAAATAAAAAAACACCCCAAAGAGGGGTGCTTTTGAAATCAGTGTAACTGAAATGTTCGGATTAGTTGAACATTGCAGAGATTGACTCTTCGTTGCTGATACGACGAATCGCTTCAGCCAACATGCGAGATAGGCTTAGTGTTGTCACTTTGCCTGTTGCAGCCATCTCTTTAGATAGAGAGATAGAGTCAGTTACGATAACTTGGTCAAGAACTGAGTTCTTGATGTTGTCCGCAGCGTTGCCTGAGAATACAGCGTGAGTAGCGTAAGCGAATACACGCTTAGCACCGCGCTCTTTTAGTGCTTCAGCTGCTTTACATAGTGTGCCACCTGTGTCGATCATGTCATCAACGATCACACAGTCACGACCTTCAACATCACCGATTAGGTTCATTACTTCAGAAACGTTTGCACGTGGACGACGCTTATCTACGATTGCGATGTCGATGTCGCCTAGTGCTTTTGCTGTTGCGCGAGCACGAACAACGCCACCTAGGTCAGGAGATACTACAACAGGGTTATCTAGACCGCGAGCCTGCATATCTTCAAGTAGCACTGGCGTGCCGAAGATGTTGTCTACAGGTACATCGAAGAAGCCTTGAATTTGCTCTGCGTGTAGGTCGATAGTTAGAACGCGGTCAACACCAACGTTAGATAGGAAATCAGCAACAACTTTTGCAGTAATTGGCACACGCGCAGAACGTACACGACGGTCTTGGCGAGCGTAGCCGAAGTAAGGGATAACTGCAGTGATACGGCCTGCTGAAGCACGGCGCATTGCATCAATCATAACAACCAATTCCATTAGGTTGTCGTTAGTCGGTGCACAAGTGGATTGAATGATGAAAACATCGCTACCACGAACATTCTCATTGATTTGAACTGCAACTTCGCCATCAGAAAAGCGAGAAACAGATGCATCACCAAGAGAGATGTAAAGACGATCAGCAATACGTTGGGCTAGTTCAGGTGTTGCGTTACCAGCAAATAGCTTCATATCAGGCACGGTGGAAACCTCGGGTTTGCGTCCAGTTTAAAT
The DNA here is from genome assembly GCF_012275705.1 of Vibrio chemaguriensis. Classification (NCBI taxonomy): domain Bacteria; kingdom Pseudomonadati; phylum Pseudomonadota; class Gammaproteobacteria; order Vibrionales; family Vibrionaceae; genus Vibrio; species Vibrio chemaguriensis. Next base: position 60,414 of record NZ_SHOE01000011.1, on the reverse strand, counting down.
AGGTCGGTGTGAGGCTGATTGGTATTCAGCCAAAGTCTCTTTTAATGGCGAAATATTGCGCCCTTGAGCGACAAATGCCGAGACTTTATCAGAGAGTTGTGCAAGGATAGTTTCTGCTTCAGATTTGCTCGAAAATTCAGCAAAAACGCAAGATCCTGTCCCCGTCAATCTTGACGGCGCGTATTGTAGCAGCCAAGAAAGTTGCTTATCAACCTCTGGGTAGAGCATTCGTACAATTTTTTCGCAATCGTTTACGCTTGGCGTATTTAAAAGTGTTTCTAGATCTCGTTTTGGGGTGTTTCGCGTTAGATCTGGATGACAAAAAACGTCGACGGTTGCGATAGAAACATTCGGTCTGACGACTAAATACCACTTTTCTTCTGGATAAGCGGGGGAGAGTTTCTCGCCAACACCTTCAGCGAAAGCTGCAAATCCGCGCACAAATACGGGCACGTCTGCGCCCAACTTTAAACCAATTTCAGCCAGTTCATCGTCAGTTAGATTCAGTTGCCACAAGTAGTTCAGTGCCACTAGTGTTGTAGCTGCATTCGATGAGCCCCCACCAATGCCCCCACCCATAGGCAGCACTTTCTGTAGCTCAATATGCGCGCCAAAAGGGCAGTTTGAGTAAGCTTGAAGCGCGGTTGCTGCTTTCCATATTAGGTTGTCTTTTAGCGGAACGCCTTCGATTTCAGGGGAAATGGTGATCTCGCCAGACTCGTTGGCTTTTATGGTCAGTTCATCGCCGTGATCGACGAATTGGAATAAGGTTTGTAACTCGTGGTAGCCATTTTCTGTGCGACCGTTGATGTATAGAAAGAGATTCAATTTCGCTGGTGATGGCCAGCGGGTTGAAAGTTCGATCATTGGGTGATGTTCCATTTTGTGATCACTAGATTTATTTTGACGTCAGCAGTGGTGAGTTTCAGCTTATTTGGCAGTGGTAGAGACTGCTCATGCCATTGAACATCGCCATACCGTTGATAAGCAATACGCCAATCATTTAAACCAATTTGTTTGTTTAACGCTTGCAGTGTATTGGTTGGGGACAATTGGAATTTGTCGGCATCGGTCGGTAGGCCTAATAGCCAGTCAGGCATGTGTTCAACGGGCATCATTAACCCCGTAAGACGGTAAATTAGCTGGTTTGCACTGCGAGAGGAAAGGACCTGATCGTCGTAAGTTTCTACTGTGGCACCTTGTGGGGTGATGGTGAGCTTTAATGCCGTTTGTCCGAGAATCGTAGTTAAACGCAACTGGCTTAGTGCTGAAGAATGTTTCCAGTAGAAATTTAAATTTTGTCTTTGGTCTGGGCCAATATAACCAAGTTTTCCCGTTGCTTGAAAATCTTGGATGGTCTCGAGTCGTTGCTCATGAGCTTGCCATTCAACGCTGGTAACACTTTCAGGAACGGAGGAACAACCAGCGAGCAGTAAGCTCGACAAGAAAAAAAGAATAAAGGAGCGTAACGTCATGTTTGATGGCTTATTAATCAGTTTCGTCGGGAATCGCTCACAACTATAGCATTGAAAAGTCGCAGTTAGGAAAACAAATCCGGCTTACCCTTTCAATAAATGCGTGCTTACAGTAAAATTCTGGACCTATTTTATAACCTATCCCAGAGATACCACGTTAGATGTCCTTGCTTGCTATTGGAATCAATCACAATACAGCGTCTGTCGACTTGCGAGAGAAGGTGGCGTTTGGTCCGGATAAACTCGGCCCTGCACTCGAGCAACTTAGAGAGCACGAAGCGGTTAACGGCAGTGTGATTGTTTCAACCTGTAACCGAACTGAGTTGTACTGCGATGTTAAGCAAGGGGCGCGAAATAAGTTAATCGATTGGCTTGCTCAGTTTCATCAAGTGAGCCGCGAAGATTTAATGCCGAGTTTGTATGTGCATGAAGAACAAGCCGCAATTAAGCATTTGATGCGCGTATCATGCGGGCTAGATTCTCTGGTGTTGGGTGAGCCTCAAATTTTGGGGCAGGTAAAACAAGCATTTTCTGACTCGCGAGATCATCAAGCTGTCGATGCTTCAATTGATAAACTGTTTCAAAAGACGTTCTCAGTCGCCAAGCGTGTGAGAACAGAAACAGATATCGGCGGTAATGCTGTGTCCGTGGCTTATGCCGCATGTACATTGGCAAAACATATTTTTGAGTCGTTATCTGATTCAACCGTGCTTTTGGTTGGTGCGGGAGAGACGATTGAACTGGTCGCGAAGCATTTAGCATCCAACGGCTGCACAAAAATGATTGTCGCGAACCGCACTAAAGAGCGTGCGCAAGGCTTAGCGGATCAATTTGGCGCAGAAGTGATCAGTTTGAACGAAATTCCTGAACATTTGGCGAAAGCGGATATCGTGATTAGCTCAACGGCGAGCCCATTGCCTATTATTGGCAAAGGTATGGTCGAAACGGCTCTGAAGCAGCGCCGACATCAACCTATCTTGTTAGTCGATATTGCGGTGCCGCGAGATGTAGAGTCGGAAGTCGGTGAACTGAACGACGCATATTTGTATTCGGTTGATGACTTGCAATCTATCATCGACAGCAACATTGAGCAGCGTAAAGTCGAAGCGATTCAAGCCGAAGCGATTGTTAGTGAAGAAAGCGCTGCGTTTATGACATGGTTGCGTTCACTGCAAGCCGTCGATAGTATTCGCGACTATCGCAAATCAGCCAACGAAATTCGTGAAGAGTTACTGAGCAAAAGTTTGCAATCTTTAGCGGCGGGCGCAGATCCAGAGAAAGTGCTGCGCGAGCTGAGTAATAAACTCACCAACAAACTGATTCACGCTCCAACTCGCGCATTGCAAAGTGCGGCAGAGCAAGGCGAACCAGCAAAATTAACGATTATCCGCCAGACACTCGGCTTGGATGATCTATAACTCACGCTTTTTATTAAGAAAACGACACTATGAAAGCCTCTATTCTGACTAAGCTAGAAACGCTAGTAGAACGTTACGAAGAAGTTCAACATCTTCTTGGTGATCCTGATGTAATTGGAAATCAGGACAAATTCCGTGCTCTATCAAGAGAGTACTCTCAGCTAGAAGAAGTAACCAAGTGCTTCCAAGCTTATCAACAAGCACAAGAAGATCTTGTCGCCGCTGAAGAGATGGCAAACGAAGACGACGAAGAAATGCGTGAAATGGCGCAAGAAGAAATCAAAGAAGCGAAAGCGACGATTGAGCGTCTTACTGATGAGTTACAGATTCTTCTTCTGCCAAAAGATCCGAACGATGATCGTAACTGTTTCCTAGAAATTCGTGCAGGTGCGGGTGGCGACGAAGCGGGTATCTTCGCGGGTGATCTATTCCGTATGTACAGCAAGTACGCAGAAAAGCGTGGCTGGCGCATCGAAGTGATGTCTTCAAACGAAGCTGAACACGGTGGTTACAAAGAGATGATCGCAAAAGTGAGCGGCGACGGTGCGTACGGCGTACTGAAGTTTGAGTCTGGCGGTCACCGTGTACAGCGTGTTCCTGCAACTGAATCCCAAGGCCGTGTGCATACTTCTGCATGTACCGTAGCGGTGATGGCGGAAATCCCAGAAGCGGATCTGCCAGAAATCAAAGCAGCAGACCTGAAAATCGATACGTTCCGTGCATCTGGCGCGGGTGGTCAGCACGTTAACACCACGGATTCTGCAATCCGTATTACTCACTTACCAACGGGTACGGTGGTAGAGTGTCAGGACGAGCGTTCACAGCACAAGAACAAAGCGAAAGCGATGGCGGTTCTTGCTGCTCGTATCGTTCAAGCGGAAGAAGAGCGTCGTGCCGCAGAAGTGTCTGATACACGTCGTAACCTTCTAGGTTCTGGTGACCGTAGTGACCGTATTCGTACCTACAACTACCCACAAGGTCGTGTGTCTGATCACCGCATCAACCTAACCATCTATCGTTTGAACGAAGTGATGGAAGGTGACCTGCAGAGCTTGATTGATCCTGTGATTCAAGAGCACCAAGCAGACCAACTTGCGGCGCTCGCAGAGAACGGCTAATCGATGAGCCAAGTTCAATCAATTGAGCAAGCACTGAAAAGTGCGACGGCGAAACTGGCAGAAGGCGGCAAAGAGTCGCCTTCTCTCGATGCAGCTGTACTCCTCTGCCATATCCTTGGCAAACCACGAACTTATCTACTGACCTGGCCAGAAAAAGCATTAGAAGCAGAGCAACAAGCAAAATTCGACGCTCTACTTGAACGACGTTTAGCTGGTGAACCCGTCGCTTATATTATTGGTGAGCGAGAGTTTTGGTCTCTACCGTTCAAAGTTTCTCCCTCCACCTTGATCCCAAGACCGGATACAGAACGTTTGGTCGAAGTTGCACTCGATAAGACCTATGAGCAAACAGGACCTATTTTAGATCTTGGAACGGGGACGGGGGCAATTGCTATCGCACTCGCATCTGAAATGCCAAAACGTCAAGTGATGGGCGTAGATCTCAAGCAAGAAGCGAAAGCACTTGCAGAGTACAATGCTGAGCAGCTAAACATCAAAAATGTGACCTTTGCTCAAGGCAGTTGGTTCGAGCCTATTGCAGAGGGTACGAAGTTTGCTTTAATTGTCTCCAATCCGCCGTATATTGATGAAAAAGATCCACATTTATCCCAAGGTGATGTGCGCTTTGAGCCAAAATCTGCATTAGTTGCTAAGGAGAATGGTTTAGCCGATATCCGCCATATCTCGGATCTTGCTCGTCAGTATCTTGAAGTAGGCGGTTGGCTGGCATTCGAACATGGTTATGATCAGGGTGATGCCGTACGTGAGATAATGCGTGGTTTTGGTTACCAACAAGTTGCCACGGAAAAAGATTATGGCGGTAACGACCGAGTAACACTTGGTTGCCTGGCCAGTTAATCATGGAAGTCAGCAAACACTAACTAAAAAGAGAAGAAAAATGTACGTAGCTCTAAAACACATACACTTAGTGACGATTGCGCTCAGCGCGACACTATTATCGATCCGATTCGTGTTAATGATGATGAACTCACCGAAGCGAAATAATCGCTTTTTGAAAGTGTTTCCCCACATCGTTGATACTGCATTGCTAGTGTCAGGTATCGCGCTTATTTTCATTACTGGTTTCATCCCGTTTACTGATGCCGCACCGTGGTTAACAAACAAAATCACCTGCGTACTAGCGTACATTGCGCTCGGTTTCTTCTCGTTGAAGCTTGCGAAAAACAACCTACTGAAGATATTTGGCTTTTTCGGCGCATTAGGTTGGTTAGTCATGGCTGCAAACATTGCTGTGTCTAAGAGCCCTACGTTATTTGGATAAGACGTCATGTTAGAGTTTTTTGACGAAGATTTTGACAATATACCGTTGGTGGAAGGTGCGCTTGAGCTAAACAAAGCGATTAACCCAGAAACCAAAGTACATTGGGCGAAACAAGAGTTAGAGCGTCTTTACAAAGATGCAGAAGCCACGCTTGTTCATGAAACCGATGAAGAGCAACGATTTGATGCATTCCTACGACTGTTTTTCCACGAGTGGGGATTCAAAGGCGACGAGCAGGAATACTTTATTTCGGACAACAGCTTCATTGATAAAGTATTGGAGCGCAGAAAAGGTATTCCCGTGAGCTTAGGTTCGATTTTGTTATACCTAGGCAAAAAGCTGGGTTTCCCGTTGAAGGGAGTCACTTTCCCTACTCAGTTCCTACTAAAAGTCGATTGGATGCATAAAAAGCCAGACTACATTAACCCATTTAATGGTGAGTATGTGGGGGAAAGAATTCTCCAAGCTTGGCTTATTGGTCAAGAAGGGCCGTTGGCTCAGTTAAAGCCAGAACACTTTGAAGAAGCTGACAATCCAACCATTATTGGTCGCTGGTTAGCGTTGATCAAAAGCGCGATGTTACGTGAAGAGCACTACACGCTGGCGTTGCGTTGTACGAACCTTGCGTTAACCTTTGTGCCAGATGACCCATACGAGATTCGTGACCGTGGTTTTATTTTCCAACAGCTAGAGTGCCCTCAAGTGGCGGTGTCAGATTTTCAGTACTTTATTGACCAATGCCCTGACGATCCGGCTTCTGAGCTACTAAAATCACAAGTTAATGTGATGAGTGAAACGCACGTCACACTTCACTAATTTTATCGATGTGCCGAACTGTGGCGTATCGTGGACAGAAAAAGAGAATCAAAATGGAACAGAAAATCGTTAATATCGGCGACATTCAGGTTGCTAACGACAAGTCATTCACCCTATTTGCAGGTATGAACGTTCTTGAGTCTCGTGATCTTGCGATGCAGATCTGTGAGCACTACGTAAAAGTAACGGAAAAACTTGGCATTCCTTACGTATTTAAGGCGTCGTTTGACAAAGCAAACCGCAGTTCTGTTCATTCATACCGTGGGCCAGGCCTGGAAGAAGGTATGAAAATCTTCCAAGAGCTAAAAGACACATTTGGTGTGAAGATCATCACGGACGTTCACACTGAAGCGCAAGCTCAACCTGTCGCTGACGTGGTAGACGTTATTCAGCTTCCTGCATTCCTAGCTCGTCAAACTGACCTTGTTGAAGCAATGGCAAAAACAGGTGCGGTTATCAACGTGAAGAAACCTCAATTTATGAGCCCAGGTCAAGTGGGTAACATCGTTGAGAAGTTCGCGGAATGCGGTAACGACAAGATCATCCTATGTGAGCGCGGCTCTTGCCACGGCTACGATAACCTAGTCGTAGACATGCTTGGCTTTGGTGTGATGAAAAATGCGTCGAAAGGCAGCCCAATCATCTTTGACGTGACGCACTCACTACAGATGCGTGACCCGTCAGGTGCGGCATCTGGCGGTCGTCGTGAGCAGACAGTTGAACTTGCGAAAGCGGGTCTAGCAACAGGCATCGCAGGTCTATTTATCGAGGCGCATCCAAACCCAGACCAAGCACGCTGTGATGGCCCATCTGCACTGCCGCTAGACAAGTTAGAACCGTTTCTAGCGCAAATGAAATCTCTTGATGATCTGATCAAGAGCTTTGCAGATATCGATATCAAGTAAACGCCAGATGACTGGTGATCAAATGCAATAGCCAACCTCGTGTTGGCTATTTTTTTATCAGATGGCGCATCATTCTCAGCTTCTTGCTGTAAAGGCTCTAGGCCGCTGGGAATGTGCATCAGTGACTCCCAATAAGAAAAAAGGTAAATAAATGAAGCAGCGTCTGATTATTAAAACTGCGTTGAGTGCCGCTATTTTGGCCTCGTTAGCTGGGTGTGCTACGCAACCTGCACCAGAATGGAATGCAGATACAACCTATAAATTGACCGTGCTACACACTAACGATCATCACGGTCGTTTTTGGCAAAATCGATACGGCGAGTACGGTATGGCGGCACGTAAAACGTTAATAGATGATTTGCGTGAAGAAATACAAGCAGAGGGGGGCAGTGTGTTACTGCTTTCTGGTGGTGACATCAACACTGGAGTACCTGAGTCTGATTTACAAGATGCCGAGCCAGATTTTAAAGGCATGAGCAAAATTGGTTACGATGCGATGGCGCTAGGTAATCATGAGTTTGATAATCCATTGGATGTGCTTTTCAAGCAGCAAGAGTGGGCAAGTTTTCCGATGTTGTCTGCCAATATTTACGATAAAAATACTGGCAAGCGCCTATTCCAACCGTACGCGATGTTTAACAAACAGGGTATTAAGATTGCAGTAATTGGTCTTACAACCGAAGATACAGCGAAACTTGGCAACCCTGAATTCATTGAACAAATTGACTTCCGTGATCCAAAAGAAGAAGCCAAGAATCTAATTGCTGAGCTGAAAGAAACGGAGTACCCAGACCTTATTTTTGCTGTCACACATATGGGACACTATGAGAATGGCAATAGAGGCATCAATGCACCTGGTGATGTAGCGTTAGCTCGTTATTTGAATGAAGGTGATCTGGATATGATTGTCGGTGGTCACTCACAAGAGCCGGTTTGCATGGAAGGTCCAAACGTCATCAAAAAGAGTTTTAAACCGGGTAATGAATGTCAGCCTGATCAACAAAATGGTGCTTATATTGTTCAGGCACATGAGTGGGGGAAATATGTGGGACGCGCCGATTACGAGTTTCGTAATGGTGAACTCTCGATGGTGAGCTACGATCTGATCCCAGTAAACTTGAAAAAGAAAATTAAAGTTGATGGTCAGTCGCAACGAGTTTTGATCCAAGAAGAGATTGAACAAGACGAAGCGATGCTTGAGTTTCTTCGTCCTTATCAAGAAAAAGGTCAGGGCAAGCTAAACGTGAAGATTGCAGAATCTAACGGTAAGCTTGAGGGTGACCGCAGTGTGGTTCGTTACCAGCAAACAAACTTAGGTCGATTAATTGCAACGGCTCACATGGAACGTGCAAAAGCAGATTTCGCCGTAATGAATTCTGGCGGCGTTCGCGATTCGATTGCAGCAGGTGACATTACCTACAAAGATGTGCTGACTGTGCAGCCATTTGGCAATATGGTCTCTTACGTTGATATGACGGGCAAAGAAGTATTGGATTACCTAAATGTCGTTGCAACTAAGCCTGTCGACTCTGGAGCTTACGCGCAGTTTGCGGGTATTGCGATGAGTATCAATAATGGTGAGGTAACCAATGTGTTCATTGGTAATAAGCAACTTCGCTTAGATGGTAATTACCGCTTTACCGTACCAAGCTATAATGCTGCTGGTGGTGATGGTTACCCTAAAATCGACGATCATCCTGGGTATGTAAATACAGGTTTTACCGATGCTGAGGTTTTGAAGGATTATTTAGAAACACACAGCCCTATTGATGTTAATGAGTATGCCCCTTCAGGTGAAATCACGTATTTAGTTGATACGGCGATTGATCAGTAACCCAACAGAGAAAAAGCGATTGACTCAAACTCGCTGATATCATTAACTAAAAGCGCAGATCCAATTCAATCTGCGCTTTTTGTTTTTATGAGGAGAATCTTGATGACTCCGGCCATTAATCTTGCGAAAAAGAAAAAAATTCCACACACGATTCATCAGTATGAGCACGACCCTAGAGCCGATAGTTATGGCTTGGAGGCTGCTGAAGTACTGGGGCAGGATCCGAAAACAGTATTTAAAACCTTGCTGTTCTGCTTGAACGGCGAGCCAAAGAACCTTGCGGTTGCGATTATCCCTGTTGATCAAAAGCTGAACCTAAAACTGGCAGCGAAAGCAGCGAAGGGCAAAAAGGCCGATATGGCTGATCCGGAAATCGCGCAAAAGACCACAGGTTATGTTGTTGGTGGGATTAGCCCACTGGGGCAGAAGAAAGTCTTACCTACTTTTTTGCACGAAAGCGCAGCAGAGCAAGACACAATCTGTGTAAGCGCAGGGAAGAGAGGATTAGAGATTGAACTCGCCCCGAGAGATTTGCTTGGATTAACTCGTGGTCAGTTTGCACCTCTTTGTTTGTAAACTCATGACAAATAAAAAGGACGCTCATGAGCGTCCTTTTTTGATCTTGCCTGTCAGTGAAGCGTTACTTCTTTAGACTCAATGTACCACCGGTGCGTTTAGCTGGTTTGCTTGGCTTCGCGACATTTGGGTTCATGTAATGCTGCTTAGGCTTACTCGGTGATTGAGGCTTGTTTGCTGAGTGCGTATTGCTCGATGCATCTGGTTTACGGTGTGATTTACCATGCTTGCTTTGCGGTCTGCTGCGTTCACCTTGTGGTTTCGTTTTGTAATGTTCTTTTGCTGGACGTCCGCCTTCATCATCACGCTGACGGCGCTTTTGTTGACCTTTTTTCGAATTTGGAGCATGACGAAAATCGTCTGCGTTATTTCCGCGGTAGGTACGTGGCTTTTGATTTCGTCGAGATACCGAGTCTTGGTTTTCTTCACGGCTGTCATATAACTTCGCGTCGGTCGCTTTACGAATATTGCGGCCTTTTGAGTCAACACGAGATGCCTCTTCTGTACCCACCGAACCATCGCACATAGCAAGAATCTCAGCGACTTCATCGTCAGTTAAGTAACGCCATTTTCCGTTCGGAATACCGTCAAGAGAGATATTCATGATTCGAACACGACGAAGCTTAAAGACTTCGTAACCTAGTGCTTCACACATACGACGGATTTGGCGGTTAAGTCCTTGAGTGAGCACAATACGGAAAGAGAACTTAGTCTCTTTCGTTACCTTACAAGGTAGGGTGACGGTATCGAGAATCTTAACGCCGCTCGACATCTGTTTGAGAAACTCACCTGTAATCGGTTTGTCCACGCGCACAACGTACTCTTTTTCGTGGCTGTTGCCAGCACGGAGGATTTTGTTGACGATATCACCATCGTTGGTCAAAAAAATCAGACCATCAGAGGGTTTATCCAAGCGGCCGATCGGAAAGATACGTTTTTTGTGACCGATAAAATCAACGATGTTTCCAGGTACATCTCGTTCTGTTGTACAGGTGATGCCTGTTGGTTTATTGAGAGCGATATAAATCGGCTTCTCTTTTGCTGCAACTGGCTTACCATCCACACAAACATCATCACCAGGTAGCACTTTTGTTCCCATTTCAGGCTTGTTTCCATTAATGGTGACACGACCTTGTTCAATCAGTCTGTCTGCCTCACGGCGTGAACAAAAACCTGTTTCACTGATGAATTTATTTAATCGTTTAGCGTTGTCTTGTGACATTTTTGTCTCCTAACGTTTCACAACGGCGAATGAAGTTTCCTTCCCGTGAAAGGGAAGGAAGAATAAGGGCGGGCATTCTAGCATTAGGGTGAAATTTAGCCCAACCGTTTTTGGTGACGTTCGCGAGTTTCTAATTTCTTTTCCGCACTTTTTCTAAGTAGAACGTAAACGGCTCCGGTCCCACCGTGAAAGCGTTGCGCACTATGCACGCACTGAACTTCTCTGATTTGTTGTAGCCAGCTGCTAACAAAGCTTTTCATTAGTGCTGGTGGATTTGAGCGTTCTCCTCGGCCGTGGACAATAACGACCGTTCGTATGTCCATTGATAGGCACTGTTTTAAAAACTTTACGACTTCATCACGAGCTTCTTTCAATGTTTTACGATGCAGATCTAGGCGTGCTTGGATTGGATATTTGCCAAGACGAAGCTTGCGGTAAACCCCGTCTTGTACGCCATCACGTTTAAACTCAACAAAGTCCTCTGGTTTCAGCATTTCTGCGTGATCAAGTGACAGGTATTCTGGGTCATCTTCTGTTAGCCAGATTGCTGCTTCTCTCTTGGCGAGCTGTGCTTCGGTTACTTGGTGTACTTTTTTGTGTTCGGCGGTGTCTTGAGTGATCGGCTTTACATCGCCCATCATCTGTTGGAACAGATCAAAATCGTCATCGTGAGACATAGTAGTAATCTCATTAAGAACAGGGAGGAATAATAGGATTATATCAATGAGTGGTGCATTGAGATCAAATAAAAAACCGGAGTAGGCAAGTAACCGACTCCGGTGCAAAGCGTTTCTAGAGCTAAGCGAGATCTAGTGAGGAGATTTGTCGTTCATGATCTTGTATATGAAGAAACCGCCGTAAAATAACATCAGACCAATTGCCCCAAAGATTACTATCATTGACGATAGACCCACTGCATTACCAAATAGGAGATCAAGCCAAAAGTCCATACGTTTCCTCCAAGATGTTCCCGACAGGCATAAAACTAAATGGCAGTGCCTTGTTGCACACTGATCTGGATCAATTATGTTGCTAAGGTTAATAAACTGTATTTTGTTGTGAGTTATCAGTCACATTTTACGTGCTAGTGTTCAGTTATTCATCAAACGAATTAAGACCTAAGGTTTTTTTGTAAAAAGCACTTGCGTCACAGTCCAGAATCCGTAATATACGCATTCGTTGACGAGGACAAGTCCTCAGTTAAAGATCTCGGTGAATAGCGCAGTTTGGTAGCGCATCTGGTTTGGGACCAGAGGGTCGGGGGTTCGAATCCCTCTTCACCGACCATATTGAGAAAAAGGCTCTACAGAAATGTAGAGCCTTTTTCGTATTTGGTGATATTTATTTGGAGCCAGAGGGTCGGGGTCTGGTGCGCCAGTCCGATGGAATGCCAGTCCAATCGAATCCCTACTTCACCGACCACTTTTAGAAAGCCTGCTCAATGAGCAGGCTTTCGTCGTTTTTAGCGCTAGTAATTTTAGACTTCAATAGTATTGAGCCAAATGGGTTCACCTGACGTTAGAATATGGCACTTCACCGACACGTATTGAGAGGAAGGCTCTACAGAGATGTAGGGCCTTTTCATTTTTTAGAGCGAGTAAATTTATTACTTGATGTCACACGAGATAGTGCTGATAGGAGTTTCAGAAGTTGTGAAGCAAACATAAGCGGTCTTTGGATGGTTTGGACCAACTTTGATGTAACCTGCTTTTAGTTCGTCTTCATCAAACGTGACAGAGTGAGATTTGCTCGTACTTCCATCAAAGTAAACAGCTTCAAAGCCTTGATTCATCATATGTGCGACGCGATTTCGGGTATGGTTAGTGGAAAAAGTGATGTTCGCACAACGCATCATTGGTTTTTCGGTAATAAGAAACTGGCCACTCTCTTTATCTAATACCCCGCCTTTTGCTTCTGGGGTTATATCAATAGCTTGAAAATTTTCTACGTTACATGACGGTTTAGCATAAGCAAGCGATGAAGTGAGCATCATGCTGCTCACGCATAGGAATAAAGCTTTAAATTTCATATGAGTTATTATGTATCCGCATAGGTTAGAGTCGTTTTAGCAGAGGAGTAAACCATTGTCAGTGATCGTGTTAGCGTGATGCCTTGCTATTCATCATTGATGAGGCCGGCTGCCTTCAAATAAATTTCTAAATATGGCACCTAGCTTGGCGGGTTTTACCGAGTGGTTTTATGTCAAAGCCCCTTTTTTTAAGCAGCTCAATCAGATTATCTTTACCAACTAAATGCAAACTGCCGACAACAACGGTATAGCGACCCGAACGTTGAGGTAGGACACTGCCAGTATCAAGCTTTTTTGCCCAATCTCGATTGCGCTCATATAAGAAAGCCTGATTAAAATCTTCTGTTGCTTGATCGGTTAATGATGCCTCAACCAACATGCTACCATCACCGCTCTTCCAACTTTCTATCAAACACTGAACCAATTCTTCCCCACCGTCATATTCTTCAATTGACGAGAGGAGCATCTCTTTACCACCTTCTGATTGACCTGCTATTAAATCAATTTGGAATTGCACGGACTCCAGTGGAATGACCGGGATTTGTTTTTTATCAGCGAGTCCTATTAAGTGCATGTCGACCCCTTTATCAGAGACATACCCCAGCTTGTTGACTAAAGCGAGTTGGATGGTTAATGCAGCCGTCCATGGTGGAGAATTTAAAAGTTGAGTTTCAGGCAACCCTAAATCTTGTGCTATCTCGACTAAGTGGCGACGTTGAGCCTTATCTAAAACATCTTTAGAAAGGATGGTTGTTTGTGGGTAAACCAAGCCTTCAGAGTTTCTGACATCTGCTTCGATAATCAACCCAGCGCTTTGGCTTAAGTGCTGAGTAATAGTTTTAGGGAGTGGGTACATCGTTTTATCGCCCACATGCACAGAGCCAATGATCATCAGCTCGGTTTCCCCTTTTTTTGCTAACCAATGTTGCGGTTCTGCATAAGAGGAAAAGGGAGCAAAGGCAACAAGTAGGGATGATATGAGTGTCAAGAGACGAAACATAGAATGGTCCTCAGGTAAGATACCTTTAAACTTTATACGCAAAAATGCTTGAGGTTAAGTGCAATTTCTCTAGTGGGGATATTCGACAAAATCGTCATTTCTAAAAATATTGACGAGTTTTGACGACGAATAAATGAGAGTCACTTCACGAAAGATAAATAGGTCATTCGCTTACTAATGGTTCACAAAATAATTAGGCGTGATCCAAATCTTACAAAATCAGTCGTAACTCATGAATATGAGTGACCTAGATCGCAGCAAACTCGTCAAAACAAGTTGTTCGATTTTGACGTAGCTTGTAACTTCATGAAAGTTAAGTTTTTATGGTTTTTGCTGAGTATCATTTTTTGAACTAGATCACTTCCTATTTCTATTTATTTTACTCTTAGAAATAACTGGTTGTATGTTGAATGCAACTGTTAGGCCCCTCGCATTTGAGGAGCCGCGATGTTTATCGTTGTCGTTTTGAACCACTGACTTTTTTGGGGAAGTAAGATGTTTAAACCTAGTCTGATTGCTGTTTCTGTTATCACCACATTAGCAGGTTGCTCTGCTCTGCAAAGCTCTGAGCAACAAGTTGTAAATTCACTGGCTCATAACCTTGATATTCAATACCAAGTGTTGACTAACCACGGTGCAAACGAAGGTCTTGCTTGTCAGGATTTAGGAGCTGAGTGGGCTTCTTGTAACAAGGTGAACATGACGCTAGTTAACCAAGGTGAAGCGGTTAACTCAAAAGATTGGGCTATCTACTTCCACAGCATTCGTCTGATTTTGGATGTAGATAATGATCAGTTCAAAATTTCTCGTGTAACGGGCGACCTACACAAACTGGAACCAACAGATAAGTTTGATGGCTTTGCGGCGGGCGAAGAAGTGGTACTTCCACTAATTGGCGAATACTGGCAGTTATTTGAAACCGACTTTATGCCAGGCGCTTTCGTGGCTGCACCAAACGCAGAACCTAAGATGATCGCTTCTCTTAACACAGAAGACGTTGCATCTTTCGTGACTGGCCTTGAAGGTAACAACCTAAAACGTACGCCAGATGACAACAACGTATTTGCAAACGCTGTGTCTCGCTTCGAGAAGAACGAAGACCTAGTAAAACAAGATGTATCAACCACGTTACTACCAACGCCAATGTCTGTTGAAGCAGGCAAAGGTACAGTAGATATCGCGGCAGGTATTGCGCTGCCTAAAGACGCATTCGATGCGACTCAATTCGCAGCAATTCAAGATCGTGCAGAAGTGGTAGGTGTGGACGTTCGTGGTGATCTTCCTGTAAGCATCACTGTTGTTCCTGCAGACTTCACCGGTGAATTGGCAAAATCTGGTGCTTACGAGATGAGCATCAAAGGCGATGGTATTGCGATTAAAGCGTTTGACCAAGCAGGTGCTTTCTACGCAGTACAATCTATCTTTGGCCTGGTAGATAGCCAAAATGCTGATTCTCTACCACAACTGTCTATCCAAGATGCACCGCGCTTTGATTACCGTGGTGTGATGGTGGATGTGGCTCGTAACTTCCACTCTAAAGACGCCATTCTCGCAACGCTAGACCAAATGGCAGCGTACAAGATGAACAAACTTCACCTTCACCTAACCGATGATGAAGGCTGGCGTTTAGAAATCCCAGGCCTACCTGAGCTGACAGAGGTTGGCGCTAATCGTTGTTTCGATACACAAGAGAAAAGCTGCGTACTGCCTCAGCTTGGTTCCGGTCCAACGACAGACAACTTTGGCTCTGGCTACTTCAGTAAAACAGACTACGTGGAAATCTTGAAATACGCGAAAGCGCGTAACATTGAAGTCATTCCCGAAATCGATATGCCAGCGCACGCTCGTGCCGCAGTAGTATCTATGGAAGCTCGTTACGACCGTCTAATGGAAGAAGGTAAGGAAGCTGAAGCGAACGAATACCGCCTGATGGATCCTCAAGATACTTCTAATGTCACTACGGTTCAGTTCTACGATAAGCAAAGCTTTATCAACCCGTGTATGGAATCTTCCACTCGCTTCGTAGATAAAGTGATTTCAGAAGTGGCAGCAATGCACGCTGAAGCTGGGGCACCGCTAACGACATGGCACTTTGGTGGCGATGAAGCGAAGAACATCAAGCTTGGCGCTGGTTTCCAAGACGTGAACGCGCAAGACAAAGTTAGCTGGAAGGGCACGATTGATCTGTCGAAACAAGACAAGCCATTCGCGCAATCTCCACAATGTCAGGCGTTAATCGCAGAAGGCACAGTGAGCGATTTTGCTCACCTACCGAGTCATTTTGCACAAGAAGTATCAAAATTAGTTGCTGAGAAAGGCATTCCAAACTTCCAAGCATGGCAAGATGGTTTGAAATACAGCGAAGGTGAGAAAGCATTCGCAACAGAAAATACGCGTGTTAACTTCTGGGACGTTCTTTACTGGGGTGGTACATCATCAGTGTACGAGTGGTCTGAGAAAGGTTACGACGTGATCGTTTCTAACCCTGACTATGTGTACATGGACATGCCATACGAAGTTGATCCGAAAGAGCGTGGTTACTACTGGGCAACACGTGCAACCGATACGCGTAAGATGTTTGGCTTTGCACCAGAGAACATGCCTCAGAACGCAGAAACCTCTGTAGACCGCGATGGCAACGGCTTTACTGGTAAAGGTGAAATCGAAGCGAAACCTTTCTACGGTCTATCAGCACAGCTTTGGTCTGAGACAGTACGTAACGATGAGCAATACGAGTACATGGTATTCCCTCGCGTACTCGCAGCCGCTGAGCGTGCATGGCATCGCGCAGTTTGGGAGAACGACTACAAAGTCGGTGTTGAGTACTCGCAAAACTCTAACCTAGTTGATAAAGCATCGCTAAACCAAGACTACAACCGCTTTGCGAACGTGCTTGGCCAACGTGAACTGGCTAAGCTAGAAAAATCTGGTATCGACTACCGCCTTCCAATTCCTGGTGCGAAAGTAGAAAACGGCAAGCTAGCTATGAACGTTCAGTTCCCTGGCGTTGAACTGCAATACTCATTAGACGGTCAAAACTGGCTGACTTACGCAGACAATGCTCGTCCAAGTGTGAAAGGAGAAGTGTTTATCCGCTCTGTATCGGCGACAGGGGAAAGAGCAAGCCGCGTAACTAGCGTGAAATAACCTTAATCTTCTCAGCTAAATTTAAGCAAACCCTCAATGTCATGTTGAGGGTTTCTTTATTTTTATGGGAAATTAAGTGTGACCAATGTCTGATTATTTTTCATTGATAAATAAGTTTTAGCTTGTAATGGTCAGGGTTATTGTGAACTGGATCGACTTAATTTGCTAAATGTCAATAAATTACCTGTTTATGATCACACTTCTATTTTTTGAATCATTATAGAAAAATACGGTAAGTGCCTGTATTTACCATACTTTTATCAGGGTTGTTGAGCGTCGGTTTGAACAAGATCACTTTTTAAAATGTTTTATTTTCCATCGCGAATTAATTGGAACAATATTGCGATCGCCAAGGAGGCACATTCCAAAGTTTGCGATAAAAGGGAAGAGAAGCCCTTTAAAACCGTCGCATAACGTGAATAAATAAAGGCAGTAATTATGAAAAACATTTTTGCACTGAGTGCTCTTTCTCTCGCTTTCGCTTCTAGCGCTTTTGCTGGTTCTTCTTACGTAACGGGTAACGTTCAATTCCACGATGATGGTCGAATCCATGGTTCGGACGTTACGTCTACACTGGAAGCTGGTCATACTTTTGATAACCAATTCGGCGGCTTTACGGTTTACACCGAATTTGATGGTATTCAGTTGGGTAAACTGGAAACAGAAAACGGTGGCGCGGGTAACACAACACCAGCAATCACTGTGGGTGGTGAGCAGTCATTTAACATTACCGATCATTTATGGGTTGCAGCGGGTTACCAACACTTGTTCTCTGCTGGCGAGAACGTACAGTACCGTCCATTGGTTAAGATCGGTTACAACTTCGATAACGGTATCTCGCTAAGTAACCGTACTCGTGCGCATATTGATGCGACAGACGCAGATGCGGATACAGATTACCGTATGGATAACCGTATTGGTTACGTGATGAATGAAGATGTGACGCTAAGCTACAACAACGTCTACATGATTGAAGCGGAAACGATGGACCACGAGCTTCGCGCAACGTGGACACGTAAAGGTGTTCAGCCTTACTTTGAGTTCCGTAGCCAAGCACACGGTGCAGAAAACGCAAGTGGTGATAGCCTAGTTAACAATGCGTTTGTATTTGGTGCCTCTTACGGCTTCTAATCTTATATTTGTCTATTAAGAAAAAGCCCAGCAATTGATTTGCTGGGCTTTCTTGTTATTTGTCGTTGCCTTCGTGGTGGCTATATTCGAACACTTGGCCTTTTTCGTTAAACGCGTAAACAGTGTAGCTGTCTTTTTTATCGCCATACTCCATACCAGGGGAACCCATTGGCATGCCCGGTACCGAGAGCCCTTTTGCGTTACGTGGTGGATTTTCTAAGAATGCTTTAATGTCTTCGGCTGGAATGTGACCTTCGAACACATAGCCGTTGATTTCTGCTGTGTGGCAAGAGTAAAGCTGTTCGTTCTTGATGCCTAGATCGCGTTTTATGGCGTTCATGTCATCGTGCAATTTCTCTTCGACCGTAAATCCGTTCTCTTCCATGTGTTTTGTCCATTCACCACAGCAGCCGCAGTATGGCGATTTGTGGTTAATGACATCAGCTGCCAATACGTTGGCGGATGCGGTCGCAAGCATTGCAAAGGTCAATAATTTCAACTTCATAATAGCCTCAAATATAAGTGGTTATTTTACTGAAAAAAGTCGTAGTCGATTTGCATTACTAACGACAGTAATAGATGACAGCGCCATTGCCGCACCTGCGACAACTGGGCTGAGCAAAAATCCAAATGCAGGATAAAGTACGCCTGCGGCAACAGGGATCCCCAGTGAGTTATAAACGAAGGCTCCAAATAGGTTTTGCTTCATGTTTTTAAGTGTAGCGCGCGACAGTTCAATCGCATGTACCACCGCCATTGGTGACGTGTTCAGGATGGTCATTTGCGAACTTTCAATGGCGACATCACTGCCGCTACCCATGGCAATACCAAGGTTGGCTAACGCGAGAGCAGGGGCGTCGTTAATGCCATCCCCCACCATTGCCACGACATGGCCTTGGGATTGAAGTTGCTCAATGTGCTGAGCTTTCTCATCTGGCATTACTTGAGCGATTACTTCATCAATACCAAGTTCTTGACCGATAGCGTTGGCTACGTGTTGGTTGTCACCCGTTAGCATTACCGTTTTGATGCCTTGCGATTTTAATGCAGAGAGCGCTTGTTTTGCATCCGATTTGATTGGGTCAGCAATGGCGATCAGGCCGACTAACTCACCATCGAGCGCAACGGCAACCGGAGTCCATGCGTTCTGAGCACATTCGTCAATTTCATCCTGAAGAGCCTCTGTTGCAACGTTTTCCGCTTGCATAAATTGAAGCGAGCCAATAAGCAGCGGTTTACCTTGATACGTTGCCAAAATGCCGCGCCCACGAACGTTTTCAAATTTATCGAGAGTCACTTCTTGCGTGTCGTGCTGATTAGCAAAGTTGCATACCGCTTTTGCTAGTGGGTGCTCTGACTGACGCTCGGCGGCGTACGCTAACCCCAACAGCTCTTCTTGGCTGGTGGTCTGAGTAAACACTTGCTGCACACTCGGTTTACCTTGGGTAAGCGTGCCTGTTTTATCGAACACAACCGTATCTATTTTACTCGCTAGCTGCAGGGCATCAGCATCTTTGATCAAAATGCCGAGTTCTGCGGCTTTACCCACACCCACCGTGACAGAAAGTGGGGTTGCTAAGCCTAGAGCACAAGGGCAGGCGATGATAAGTACGGTTGTGGTGACCACCAGCATATAGCTCGCTTTTGGCTCTGGGCCAACGGCAAACCAAACAAGCGCGGCCAGTATTGCTATGCCTACAACGACAGGGACAAACACCGATGAAATCTGATCTGCCAATTTAGCGATGGCGGGCTTGCTGCTCTGAGCGCTGCGCACCATACGAATAATACGTGCGAGCATCGTATTTGCGCCGATTCCGGTAGCCTCTATAGTGAGAGAGCCGTCGGTATTCAATGTTCCTGCGGATACATGAGCCTCTTGTGCTTTTAATACAGGAACGGGTTCACCTGTTAGCATGGACTCATCAATGTACGATTCACCATTAATTACCGTACCGTCGACGGGCACTTTCTCTCCCGGCTTGATACGTAATTTCATTCCTAAAGTGATTTCTTCTACCGCGATTTGTTTATCACCTTGCTCAGTGATGACGGTCGCTTGTTGAGGCTGTAAGTTCACCAAAGCCTGAAGCGAGCGAGTTGTGTTTGCTTTCGCTTTGGCTTCTATATAGTGACCAAGTGAAATCAAACCAATGATCATCGCGCTGGCTTCGAAGTAAACATGACGAGATGCCATTGGGAACCAATCTGGGAAAATCACCACAAGCATAGAATAGAACCACGCTGCGCCAGTACCGAGCGCAACTAAGGTATCCATCGTGGCGCGCTTGTGAGTGGCTGCTAACCAAGCGTTACTAAAGAACTGTTTTCCGGCAGTGGCAAGCAGCAGCAAACACACAATACCGATCGCGCCCCAAACCAATTGGTCATTGGTGTTGCGAATCATCATGTTGCCACCAGCAACACCCCAAATCATCAAAGGGGCACCCACAACAAGGCCGGCAATGGCATCCAACTTAAAACGTTTTTGCTGTTGACGTTGTTGCTGCGCTTGCTTTTCTTGCTGTGTCGCGGCGTCTTGTAAAACCTCGCCTTGGTAACCCGCTTGTTTGACAGATTGCAAAATAGATTGATGTAACGAATCTGAGTCTTCAGTCACAAACACCAGTGCGCTTTGTTCTGCGAGGTTTACCTGAGCTTTTTCAACCCCTTGTACATTAGTCAGGGCTTTTTCTACTGATGCGACACAGCTTGCACAGGTCATACCTTGAATCAACATCTGTAGTTGAGCTGTGCCTGCTGGTTGCTCGTCAGGCGCTGCTTGGTCGCCTTTTTCGCTTTGATATGTCTGGCTTTGGCGTTGATCGGGAGTGATTGCCTTGTGCTCTTCAGCAACTGAGTTATCAGTAACAGCGCTATTGTTGGCCGTATAGCCCAAGCTGGCAACTAGCTCAATGACTTGTTGCTCGGAGAGTAGGGTACGAATCTCTAAGTGCGTTGTTGAAGCCTCGAAAGAAATAACGTCTTGATGAGAGTCTAATAAAGACGAGAGTTTTTTCACGCAGCCGCCGCAGCTTAAGCCTGAAAGGTTTAACTCGTACTGATTTCCTGCTTGGTAACCAAGAGATTCAATTGATGAGACAAGCTCTTTGAGAGAGGACTCGGTTTTGACCTCGACTTGCGTTGGGGACAAAGTGAGGATCTCTACATCGTGATTCGCATGTAAAGCCTTCTCAACTTTTCTCGCACAGCCCATGCAGTTGAGCCCTGATAAAGGTATGACAAACTGATACATAATCTGCACCTCAATAATAGTGATACATTGAGCTTAAACCTTTCTGCAAGGGTAAGGTCAATACCCATTTTTTGTTCTCAACAATTTCGTCAAAATCGCTTGAATCACAAAAGTTCACTGCCATTTTACTTGCGAGTGATCTCAAGGTTTTTTCTCTCTGAATATAAAGTTCCGTTAAAACACCTAAAAGATGAATGAAGTCGCTCACGCTTTTAAGATGCTCTCAATGTCAGTTCAGTGTCAAGAAGTGCTTTTAACGTTTTTAACTTTTTATATTTGAACTTAATTATTTGATTATTAAGTATTTATATTGTTTTTGATCTTCTCATTTTGAAGTCGCTCAGATTGCTGTAGGGAAAGTTTTTTAGTGCGAAAAAAGTTTGTCATATTTGCCCCGTCCAAACATTGTTTCAAGTTCCTGCCATGTCCTAGTTAGCGAATTTGAAAATGGAAAAAACTAAAAAATATAGGGGTTAAAAATGTCTTACCTAAAGAAAAGCCTACTTGCTACGGCAATCACAGGCATGATGTTCAGTGGTGCTGCATTTGCTGATGGTGCAAACAGTGACGCAGCAAAAGAGTTCCTAACCAAAGATTCATTCTCTTATGAAGTTTACGGGATCATCGCGATGCAGGCCGCGTACCGCGATTACGATTCTGGCAACAAAGCAACGGACGATGATCTAGGTGGCATGCAGCTAAACAACGAATCTCGCATCGGTTTCCGTGGTAAAAAACAATTTGCTAACTTCGGCCCTACTTTTATTTGGCAAATCGAAGGTGGTTACGTTGACCCTAGCTTTGGCGGCGAGGGTGCAGGTCTTGGTGAACGTGACACATTCGTCGGTTTTGAAAGTGCATCTTGGGGTCAAGTTCGTTTAGGTCGTGTATTAACACCGATGTACGAATTAGTTGACTGGCCTGCATCTAACCCAGGTCTCGGTGACGTTTACGACTGGGGTGGTGCAATTGGTGGTGCTAAGTATCAAGACCGTCAATCAAACACCATTCGTTGGGACTCCCCAATGTATGCGGACAAATTCTCTCTAGATATCGCGGCAGGTGCAGGTGACAAAGCGGGTCTGGGTGAAGGTGATGACTACTGGGGTGGTGTCGCAGCGCACTACAAAATTGGTCCAATTCAGTTAGATGCTGCATACGAGGGTAACCGTAACATTAAGATGGAAGGCCAAACGTGGGAAAACAACACATACTTGGTGGGTGCTCAAGGCTGGTTTGATAACGGTATTTCTTTCTTCGCGCAATACAAATACATGGAAGCTGACGCAAGCAACGGCGTGAGTGAGAAGCAAGACGCAATGTCTGCCGCTATCATGTACACCACTGGTGATTGGCAATACAAACTGGCTTACGCAGCGAACTTTGATCTAGAGCGTGATGGTAAGACAATTAACGATACAGCAGACGATGTACTATCTGCACAAGTTATGTACTTCGTAGACCCATCGGCAGTGCTTTACGTACGTGCTCGTACGCTAGACTTTGGCGACGGTGCATATCAACTGGATAAACCAACAGAAGCGCGTTGGAAATCTGCGGACTACGATGAGTTCTCTGTGGGTGTTGAATACTACTTCTAATAAAGAAGCAGCTAAAAGGGCGGAAACGCCCTTTTTGTCTTGATACTGATTCAAATAAGCCTTTGGAATGACTGGCCTGTAAGTTTCAGAGGCTTATCTAAATTGGTATAAAGTGAGAAACCACGATGAAAAAAACAACGACACTTCTCGGACTTTGCGCAATGCTTTCTGCGCCTGCTTTTGCTGCTCAACTGACTCTGCAAGCTGAACTGGTTCCTCGCGTTCTCAACGGTGAGTTCGTGTACCCTGAGTGGATTTCCAAAAATAACAGCATCGAGCTGAAGGACGGGGAAAATCAGTTGGCGGTGACGGTTGGACAAATTGTCTTTGAAGATGGCAAGCGCCGTAAGTTCGATTCGCAGCCACTGGTATTAGAGTTTGAAGCAGAAAAAGACGCCGAACTATCGCTGACTTACAAAGCGTTCCGTACCATCGAAGAAGCGAAAGCTTTCGAACTCGATCCCAAAGTGGTATTGAAAGACAAACACGGAAAAGAAGTGGCATTTTCTATGGTTCAACTTCGTAAAGGTGGTTTGCAAGGTTTTCGTGATTACGAGCGAGAAGTGGCTGACTATAACAATGCAATGAACAAACAATCGACCAAGGCAAGCATTGCGTCTTCTCCGGCGGAAACCAAAACAATCAAAGCATCGTTTAATGAGTTAAGCCGTGAAGAGCAGCAAGAATTTATGCAATGGGCGATGCGTAACCTGAAGTAATTTCGTTCTGCACTTTAACAGTAAATAGGAGGGCAGTACCTTTATTGGTGCTGCCCTGTTTGTATTTCTGGTGTCAAACCGATTGTAGAATTGACTTACGGTGGTAAAATGTCGCCACTTTTATCCTTGACATTACAACGAGAGATCTCTCGTTGCTCATTATCCCTAAGGAACTCAAATGACGGTTAAAACTCGTTTTGCTCCTAGCCCAACTGGCTATCTACACGTTGGTGGTGCGCGTACTGCACTTTACTCTTGGCTATACGCTAAAAACCAAGGTGGTGAATTCGTTCTACGTATCGAAGATACAGACCTTGAGCGTAACTCTCAGGAAGCAGTTGATGCAATTCTTGAAGGCATGGAATGGCTAGGCTTGGAGTGGGATGAAGGTCCTTACTACCAAACTCAACGTTTTGATCGTTACAACGAAATGGTTGATAAGCTGCTGGCAGAAGGCAAAGCTTACAAATGTTACGCGTCTAAAGAGCTGCTAGATGAAATCCGTGCAGAGCAAGAAGCAAACAAAGAAATGCCTCGTTACGATGCGAACCATCCAAAAATCAAAGCGGCAAACGAAGCGGCAAAAGACGGCGACCCATGTGTTATCCGTTTCCGTAACCCAAAAGAGGGCAGCGTAGTATTTGATGACCAAATTCGTGGTCGCATCGAAATCCGCAACGACCAAATGGATGACTTAATCATCCGTCGTACTGACGGTTCACCTACTTACAACTTCTGTGTAGTTGTGGACGACTGGGACATGGGTATCACTCACGTTGTTCGTGGCGAAGACCACATCAACAACACGCCTCGTCAAATCAACATCTACGAAGCACTAGGTGCGCCAGTACCAACATTTGCACACTGTGCAATGATCTTGGGTGATGACGGTGCGAAATTGTCGAAACGTCACGGTGCTGTATCAGTCATGCAATATCGCGATATGGGTTACCTGCCTGCGGCACTAAACAACTACCTAGTGCGTCTAGGTTGGTCTCATGGCGACCAAGAAATCTTCTCTCAAGAAGAGATGATCAACCTATTCAGCCTAAATGCAGTATCTAAGTCAGCGTCTGCCTTCAACACGGATAAACTGCAATGGTTGAACAACCATTACATCAAAAACTCAGATCCTGCGTACGTTGCAGAGCACCTACAATGGCACCTAGATCAACAAAAACTAGACGTAACGAATGGTCCTGCTATCACTGACGTGATCAAGCTAGTGGGTGAGCGTTGCAACACGCTGGTTGAGCTAGCTGAGCAAATCCGTTACTTCTACGAAGATTTCTCTGAGTTTGAAGCGGGCGCAGCGAAGAAACACTTACGCGGTGTGGCTAAAGAGCCTCTAGAGCTTGCTCTAGCGAAAGCTGAAGCACTGACCGAGTGGACAACAGCAAACATCAAAGATGGCGTTATCGCAGCAGTCTGTGAAGAGCTAGAAATCGGCATGGGCAAAATCGGTATGCCATTACGTGTTGCTGTAACAGGCGGCGGTCAGTCTCCTTCTGTAGATGCAGTAATGGAACTGGTTGGCAAAGAGCGTTGTGTTGCTCGTATTAAGATGGCGCTTGAGTTCATTGCTGAGCGTGAAGCAAACGCATAATTGCTTTGAGCTAAACGTTCTTTTGAATAAATAGTCACAAAGCCGCGGTAAACACCCGCGGCTTTTTTGTATCTGAATCCTAGATAATGAGAAATCTTCTCATATGTCGGTGAAGGATGTGGTATTTAGGACCGTAATTCACCTAGGTATGGATAAGATTTTTTAATCCAAACATCGTTGGCATGAATAAAAAACGAGCGATTATATATCAAATATCTGATTGATTTTTATCCACCTTCCTTAAAGTTCCATTTTTGTTGTCTCATTTTTAAGAAAAAACTTTGCTTAAGTTGTAGTGTTCCAGAAAATAAAGCAAACGTTTGCGTCGTGATTGTGTGGGGATTTTTTTGCTTAAGATCACATGTTGTTGAGATTTTTGATGACAATAAATTGACAGAATTGGGATTTTTCTCGCGATTTCTTAGCGTTATAGTTCACCCCGTCAGTGATACCGAGATGGCGATATGTATCACTGAACAGGAAATGTACGTAAGTAGCTTCCATAAAAAAAATGCATGTGCATAAAAAGAAGCTGACTAAGTATCTCACTCAAGGAATGAATAAAAAGAATTGAAATACAACGTCAGTCAGACGGCGCATTTCGGCATCTAACAAAAGAACTTCTTTAGAGGAATCAATAATGAAAAAATTAGCAGCGGTAATTTCAGCGTCTCTACTTATGGCTTCAGCAGCACAAGCAGAAGTATACGTTGGTGGTAAGATGGGTAAGTCATGGATGGAAGACGCGTGTGTAGCGGGCCAGGCTTGTGACAAAGACGACTCTACTCTTGGCGCTTTTGTTGGTTACGAAATGAATAAATACTTCGCAGTAGAAGCAGGTTTCGACAACATCGGTGATTTTAACCAAACTTCTTTCGGTGGCCATGTAGAAGCAATCACTCTTGCACCTAAATTCAGCCTACCAATCACTGAAGACATCGCACTTTACGGTAAAGTGGGTGGCGCTTACGTAATGTTTGATGGCAAAGATGATTACTCTTACCTAGGCGCAGCTGGCCTTGAGTTCAACCTAAGCCAAAACGTAACTGCTCGTGCGGAATACCAAACTCTGACTGATATCAGCAACGATGTAACTCGTGCGACAGGTAACACAGCAACACTGGGTGTTTCTTTCAAATTCGGCGGCAACGATGAGCCAGTAATCGTAGAAGAGCCAGTTGTTGTTGAAGAAGTGGTTGTAGAAGAAGTGGTAGAAGAGCCAGTAGTTGTAACGAAAACATTCGAAACTCAAACAATCGGCACTGGTAGCTTCGATCTAAACAGCACAACTCTAAAACCAGAGAGCGCTGCAAAACTTGATAACCTAGTTGCTTTCCTAAACGAGCACCCACAAGCGAACGTTGAAGTTGTAGGTTACACAGATACTTCTGGCCCAGCAGCTTACAACCTAAAAGTTTCTGAGAAACGCGCTGAGTCTGTAGCTAACGCACTCGTTGAAAAAGGCATTGATTCATCACGTATTCAAGCGCGTGGCGAAGGTGAAAACAACCCAATCGCTTCAAACGACACTCGTGAAGGTCGTCAGCAAAACCGTCGCGTAGAAATCGTTGTTCCAGAGTTTGAATACCAAGTTCAGCAATAAGCTCCTATCCGACCGTAGTATAGAAGACTGAAGCTGAAAGCCCCAAAGAGTTCGCTCTTTGGGGCTTTTTCATTTCTATTTGAAACGGACTGAAAAGCTAAAAACGGTAAACATCACTTGAGGTCAATGCTGTTTAAGCGCCCCATGAATGTTAGGATTTCCAAGTTGTCTTTATGTGCTTCTAACAACGCTTTTTTGGTTTGCATGTAGGCGGCAAGCTTGCCGTATTTACTAATAGAGCGAACCACCGTTTTGTATTTGTAGTCACCGTCATCATTGAACTCTCGCCACTTAGCGATGTAACACGTATCTCGGTTATCTGGGTTTTCAAGAGTGGGGTTAGGCTTGTGAACAATTTTTGGCTCAACGCTGTGTGGGAGTCTGGTCATGAGGTAAGGATCCTTCAAAAGACGTCGCCAAAATTTGCCCCACATTTGCCGGCCTAATTCGTTTCTCAGCTTAATGGCTTTTTGTAAGCCTTTCTTTTCTCCAATACGAACAAACCCAACCGAGCGGTGCAGTACCGTGTCCTCGGGGGTATGGATATGAATCTTAAAGGCAGTCTTGCCTTTAGAAATAAAGCGGTGTCCAGTGTTAGTTATTAAATTGCTCTTAGACATAGTGCTAACTAATAATTTTATTAATAGCTAAAAGGGTAAGCAAAACTCATAGATAATTAAAGTAATAAAATACAAAACTGTAAATAGGGCTTGTTGAAATGATTTCAAGGGGAAGAGGTCGGAACAGTAAAAGGTTTTATCTCGTCGAGTAAAGGAGTGAGACGATCATATTGATTACTGAAGAAATTGTTTCACACGTTACTTGGAAACGCTCTGTGAAGCTCGAAATAGTGGATACAAAAAAGCCTTAGCTCAAGTGGGAGCTAAGGCTATGATATGGCGCCCCCAGTAGGATTCGAACCTACGACCTGTCCCTTAGGAGGGGACTGCGCTATCCAGCTGTGCCATGGGGGCGTAATACCAATAGTTGCAGTTCATTGAACCGTTTTACTGAATGCAAACCTAGCAACTTTGTTTAGGTCTTTATCAGTATCACTTTGAACGACTTACTACGGTCATTGGTATAATCAAATAAGATGCGCTGCCTATGATATTCAAAAGTGAGCATATCTCAAGACTTAATGTTTGCTTTTATAGGATCTTGTTCATTACGTCGCCAATTTGAACACTAGAGGCTAAATTTGGCTGATCAATCGTCAGCTCGGCTTCGTGTTCGTATATACGAGATACCGTCAATGTAATTTCACTTTGCGATACTTTATTTCTTGGTAATCCGTTTTGGTCGATAAATGATGCGGTGTGCCAAAGTTGCAATTTGTCTCCCTCTTTTACGCCATGCATACGGCCGAGATCCATCGTTACCGTATTGCCGAAGACTGCGACGACCTCTGGCAGCGTAATTTTGCAAGACAGCTCTGACTCTAGATCCAGCATTATATTGCGACTAACGCGTAGCATCATCTCGCCATAGGTCGACGCCCAAAAGCGCGCACTGCGAGTATCTACTTGGCTCGTTTTGGCAAATGGCCAACGCGCCACTTCACGGTAGGCTTTGTTGAAGACTTCATGACCAGTTTTACCATCAAATACTTTCATCTCTAACGCAAACTGACGATTGATGATGTCATCTTGCAGTAGTTGAGATTCGACCGTCGCAGTGAGATCGGTAATGACTCCCCCAATGATGTATTGTGCGCCGTTGTCTTGCGCGATCATTTGAGTACGAGCGGGATAGTTACTGCTAATTGAATAGTCCGTTGTACCCACAGACACAAAGCTGCGAGAGGTTTGATCCAGCTGGCGATTCACCACGCGGCTAAAATCGTCACCCACTTGGTAAATCTGTCCCATCACCGCTTGTTGTGGTGAGGCAACCTCAATATTGCCGACAAGGATCGTCTTTTTGTATTGATCGGTGTGGCAACCCGTTGCCGATGGATAAATATCGACGCGAATTTTTACCTCGACTTTACCTCGACGTTTACGCTCAGACTCGACCAAAATGTAACGGACTTCATGGTTGGTAAACTGGTACTCGTTACGGCTTTCCTCTAACAGCGGCATCAAGTTGCTAATACTGCCAATATCTGCGCCCGAAAAATTGACGGCTTTGAACAGCGCGTCTTCCAACGCATGGAGCCTTGCCGTTTCTTCTGAAGAAACGATAGTGGCAACGCCTGTTACTTCATACCAAGATGCCATTACTTTAAAAGGCACAAGCATCACTAAAGTGATTGAAAACAGACTGTTTAATATTTTTTTCATTGATTACAACCGTTCGGGTATAAATATTGCTTTAACAATTTCAGTGAAGTTTGGTGGATTTTTCTTCGTTAGGCAAACAAAGAAAAGCAAAGACTGTTCCAATATTCACTTTCTTAGAAAGGAATTAATCAAGAACGGTATCACCTAAGATTATCTGGAGAATCAAACCATGAAAAAGTGGCTTGTCGCCGCATCGATGATGACGCTTCTGACATCGTGCGCGTACTCACCGATTTACAATGGTAAAGAACCGTACTCGGGAAGCCAGTTCATGCTGATGGATAGTCCACGTCATACGATGGACTTTTTCATTGAAAGCATGACCGAAGACCTGATGGTTTCTAATGTGGCGGTATCTGCGCGGACACCGATTGCAATTACCTCGTTTGTTGACCTACAAAATATGGATGCAACAAACTGGTTAGGTAACTCGGTTTCGGAAGGTTTTATCCATCAGTTCCAGCGCCGAGGGTTTAAAGTGGTTGATTTCAAAACTACGGGCTCTATCCAAGTGACGCAGCAGGGCGATTTTGCTTTAAGCCGTGATTGGCAAGATCTGGCGCAAGAGCAACAAATTCAGTATGTACTGACTGGCACGATGCTGCGCCAAGAGGGCGGGGTGCTGGTCAATGCACGTGTGGTCGGTATGCAGAGCCGTGTGGTTGTAGCAACGGCGCAGGGTTTCCTTCCGGCTGACCGTATTGGTCGTGACTTAGATACGTTAAACAGTATCCGTACGCAAGATGGCGTGTTGATTCGCTCAGACCCAACCATTCGTCAGCCGTACACTGTGATTCTGCGTCCATAGGATAGAAGCATGAAGAAGTTCTTATTTATTATTGCCACACTGATATTAGTGGGGTGTCAGCCACTACAACAGATGCGTCAAGATGAAATCTTAGTGGCAGTGGGTTATGCGAGTGTCAGTGAGCAAACTGGCCGCACAGTAGAAGAGAAGCGTGTACGAGCGATGCGCGCATCAAAAATTGATGCTTATCGTGAGCTAGCAGAACAAGTGTATGGCATGCGTGTTAGTGGACGTGCCGAACTGCAAGACCAGCGTTTGGGTATTGAAAGTACCACTGGTGCGGTCGATGGTGTGATTCGCGGTGCAGAAGTTGTGCGTAGTTATCTTGTTGAAGACAGTTACGTGACAGAGCTGCGTCTTGATATTCGTAAGATGGATAAGTTGCGTGATTACGGAGAAGTTCAACAGGTGCCTGAGAAGCGTCAACAAACCTTGTTCTAATGCACTGAGCGCATTACTTCAGAAGACCAGATAATCTTTCCCGCGGCTGATTGGCAACAATGAGTCGCTTTTTTATATCTACATTCTAGAGATGGTGGGGCAGGAGTGACGTTTAGGCTTTTATATTGGTGCCAAGTGTCGAAATAGTATGGGTTTTGCCACCGGCATTGTAGGTCATGCCCACTTTGCCATGAGTTCGCTGAAGCATGTTATTGAGTTTATTGAAACTCAGCTGTGCGCGACTAAGCGATTCACCATTTACTTTGTTGACTTGTTGACAGTCGAGGACGATCGATTGGATTTGAGCAACAACCTGACTTAGGTGCTCATCTTCAGTAAGTTGATTGACGTGCGGGTGAGAGGCGATTCGCTGATCAGTCGTTCTAAGCTGATCAATGAGTGTCATCTTCTGTTTGGCAATATTCTCAATCTCGGTAGAGACACGCGCAGTTATCGCTTGTGTTTCTTGACGCAAAACAGCAGAAAGTGCCTTAGCATTTTCTAGTTGGAAATTGACGAGATCGACTAATGCTGCCATAAAATACTTACCTTCGGCCTAAGTCAGTTAGCTTTTGCCTTGCAATTCGTTTTCAAACTTAATCATGTTGTCGGCCAATTTTTCAGGATCGACTTTGCATGAACCGTTTGTGATTGCTTCTTTGATTGCCGCCACTTTGGCGCTGTCATAGGCCGGAGAAGCTGCCATATCTTTTTGGAGTTTGCTAACGGCTTTGCTTTGCTGGCTGAGTGATACAGCGTCTTGTTGTGCGGGTGCTTTTTTCGATTCAGTCGTGCTGGTAGCATTGGAATCGTTACGCGCAGGTGCACGACTTGTCGTCGTCATCATTTGCCCTGAACGTATATTATCTATACCTGCCATGTTTAACCTTTGCCTTGTATCGTAATACTGGTATCCAGACTATCGACCAGTGCAAAAATAACTTTAGTCATTTTTTGCATTTTTATTGATCAGTTTAAACACGCTACCAGTGGGTGTTAAAAATTAACAGTGATTTCCGCAATGCCAGTCACTATGCCTTCTATTATACGCTGTGACTTATCATTTTTCACTCTTACTTGATCGCCAGCCGCACCATCTTGCAATGCTGTGCCTTGCGTGGTGATTGTCATGCCAGAATTTACCGCTTTAATTGTGACCTTTTCATTCCGGCAAACGACACAGACATCATTACGTTCAACAACATCACCTAGGCGAACGTTGCGTTTTAGCTTTGCGCCAACCACTTGATCGTAGTTAGAAAAGCCATCTTTGCGAAAGCGCTGCAGCTCGATCATAGAAGTGGTGACATCCGACGCGCTGACGATTTCTCCTCTCCCTAGTGTTCGTGTTGCGACGATCATTGGCACTGATACCGAGATCCGTACAGGCACATAGACTTTCCAGTCATCCGATGGGCATTCCACTAGAACATTGATGTTGCTTCGAGTACTGCTGGTGGAAGAAGCTGACGTATCCAGGGGCACTGGGCAATCCGTTGCTTTTATTCTCGAGTCGATATCTGCCGCATTAACAGATAGCTCGCCACCATCAGGCTGATCAACTGTAGCAAGAATATGTTGTTCTGCTGCCGTTTTTATTTGCTCGATCTGATTATCTGAAGCTGAATGAACAAAAAAGCTAAACATACTGAGCAAAATGCCGATAGACTTAGCGTACTTTGTAATTAGCGCTCTACATATTGTCATAGTCAATGGTGTCGAAGTGAAAGTGAAATACGCCATACTGTCTCCCTGGTATCGTGCTTGCCAGTGGTAGAGTATCATTTAAAAACAAAAAGTTTGAGATGGAGATGAGCATATGACGGGGATTCTTGACTCGGTGAATCAGCGTACGCAACTCGTCGGTCAGAACCGATTGGAATTATTGACCTTTCGACTGATGGGCCGACAGCGCTACGGCATTAACGTATTCAAAGTGAAAGAAGTACTGCAGTGCCCTAAGCTGACTTCAATGCCAAATCTACACCCGCTGGTAAAAGGTATCGCTCATATCCGCGGCCATACCGTGTCCGTTATTGATTTGAGCCTGGCAATTGGTGGCCGCCCAACCACTGATCTGGATAAATGTTTTGTTGTTATCGCAGAATTTAACCGTACGATCCAAGCATTTTTGGTATCATCGGTTGAGCGTATTATCAATATGCATTGGGAAGCGATTTTGCCGCCGCCAGACGGTGCGGGTAAAGCGCACTACTTGACCGCAGTGACGAACATCGACAACGAGCTGGTTGAAATCCTTGACGTTGAAAAAATCCTGGCGGAGATTGCGCCGGTTGATGAAACGATGGATTCCGCTATCGGTGAAGAAATCGCGCAAGCAGAACAAGAAAAGCCTATTGTACGCCGTATATTGATTGCCGATGACTCGACTGTCGCGCGTAAACAGGTAGAGCGTGCGATTACATCAATCGGTTTCGAGGTCGTATCTGTCAAAGATGGCAAAGAAGCGTACAATAAGTTGATTGAAATGGCTCAAGAAGGCAATATCTACGATCAAATTTCGTTGGTTATTTCCGATATTGAAATGCCAGAAATGGACGGCTATACCTTAACGGCTGAAATTCGCAGACATGCCGATTTGAAAGACCTTTATGTTATCCTCCATTCTTCATTAAGTGGTGTATTCAACCAGGCTATGGTTGAGCGTGTAGGTGCCAATACCTTCATTGCGAAATTTAACCCAGATGAATTGGGTAACGCGGTTAAATCTGCATTAACACAATAAAAGAGACATTAATGACTGCTATTACAATCAGTGATCAAGAGTATCGTGACTTTAGCCGTTTTCTAGAATCGCAATGTGGCATCGTGTTAGGTGATAGCAAGCAATACCTTGTGCGTAGCCGACTGAGTCCTTTAGTGACGAAGTTTAAGCTCGCATCGTTATCAGATTTGCTACGTGATGTTGTTACAGGGCGCAATCGTGAATTACGAGTGGCCGCTGTGGACGCGATGACGACTAACGAAACCTTGTGGTTTCGAGATACTTATCCGTTCACAGTTTTAGCTGACAAATTATTGCCAGAAGTAGCGGCAAGCAAGCGCCCAATCAAGATCTGGTCTGCAGCCAGTTCATCGGGCCAAGAGCCGTATTCTATTGCAATGACGATTCTGGAAACGCAACAGCGCAAGCCGGGTTTGTTACCAAACGTGTCTATTACAGCAACAGACATTTCAGCAAGTATGCTCGAAATGTGTCGTGCAGGTGTGTAT
The DNA here is from genome assembly GCF_012275705.1 of Vibrio chemaguriensis. Lineage (NCBI taxonomy): Bacteria > Pseudomonadati > Pseudomonadota > Gammaproteobacteria > Vibrionales > Vibrionaceae > Vibrio > Vibrio chemaguriensis. The sequence goes on along the minus strand of NZ_SHOE01000011.1, from coordinate 26,908 downwards.
GACAATTTGGCTCTAGGGCGCGGACTTTCACCAGAACGTCGCCGCACCTTCTTTGAGAATGCGGACGGTGGCCGTATGAAAGTCAAAGACAACGTCAAACGTTTGGTGAACTTTCGTCCACAAAACTTGATGGACAGTTATGCACTGATGGGTAAGTTCGACATTATTTTTTGTCGCAACGTGCTGATTTACTTCTCACCGGAAATGAAATCAAAAGTGCTTAACCAAATGGCGAGCAGCTTAAACCCAGGTGGTTATCTGCTGTTAGGGGCATCAGAGTCGCTAACTGGTCTGACTGATAAATTTGAAATGGTGCGCTGTAATCCGGGTATCATTTACAAGCTTAAATAGCGGTATCTCTTCATTGATAAAAAGCCTGACCTCGTGTCAGGCTTTTTTGTTTGCTGGTTTCCTGCCTTCGAGTGTTTCCACGTTTTCACTTGCTAAATTGAAGCGCGATTTTGCTTTGTTCCCTCATCACGGTGTATCTTTATTAAGTGAACAAAGTGAAACGACATGACATTCCAGTCACTTTGGCTCACTTATTGCTATTCCAATGGGTGATAGCTATTAAGTAGATAGAGCGCTTTATGTTTTTGGCATGCTAATTGCTTTTTGGTTATCAATCACGGTCAGTTCTTAATTGTAGAGGCAAACATGGCTATATCTTTTGACAATGCACTAGGCATCCACCAGCACACGGTGGGCGTACGTGAGCGCAATGCTGAGGTGATTTCCACCAACATTGCACAAGCCAACACGCCTGGTTACAAAGCAAGAGGTTTAGACTTTGCGAAGGAATTGCAAGCGGCAACATCTGGGGCAAGCATTGGTCTTAGTCGTACGGATGGTCGGCATATTCCTGCCACTACAACGTTGGTCGGGGACAAGCTATATCGTCTTCCTACGCAACCTGATACGGGTGATGGCAACACGGTAGATTTGGATTTAGAGCGTAACTTGTTTATGCAAAACCAAATCAGACACCAAGCATCACTCGACTTTCTAGGCAGCAAATTCAAGAACTTAACCAAAGCAATCAAAGGGGAATAATTTAGATGAGCTTATTTAACGTTTTCAATGTGACAGGTTCCGCAATGAGCGCTGAATCCGTTCGTCTGAACACTACCTCAAGCAACTTGGCGAACGCCGACAGTGTCAGCAGCTCTGCGAAAGACACTTATAAAGCGCGCCATGCTGTGTTTGGAGCTGAGTTAAGTAACGCCATGCGTGGCGGTGATACGGTGCCAGTGAAAGTGATGGGCATTGTAGAAAGCGATAAACCGCTGAGTGCGGAGTACAACCCAGACCATCCCCTTGCAAACGAAGAAGGCTACATCTACAAGCCGAACGTGAATGTAATGGAAGAAATGGCGAACATGATTTCAGCTTCTCGCGCATACCAAACCAATGTGCAAGTAGCGGATTCTAGTAAACAAATGCTGCTGCGTACGCTGCAGATGGGTCAATAAGGATAAGGAGGTAGCGTATGGCCGGAATTAACAACGTTGGTCAAAGCGGCTTGTCCTATATCGACCAGCTTAAAAGTCTACAAGAGAGTAACAAGAAGACGGAAGAGAGCACGGGTAAGCAAGACCTAAAACAGGAAGACTTCTTATCATTGCTCACGAAGCAATTGTCTCAACAGGACCCTTTTAAGCCGGTAAGTAATGACCAGATGATTGCGCAAATGGCTTCATTTGCGACCGTTGATGGCATTGGCAAGATGAACACTCAGTTTGAGAGTTTGAACTCGTCAATGACATCAAACCAAGCGTTACAAGCTTCCTCTTTGGTAGGACGTGACGTATTGGTCCCAGGAGCGGCAGGTGTGAAGCAGGACGACGCGCCAATGGCGGCAATGGTTAAGCTTTCACAATCTATCGATAATCTGTTTGTTCGTGTAGAGGATGAAGCTGGCCAACTGGTTCGTACTTTTGAGGTAGGGGCGAAACCAGCCGGCGACACGCGTGTGCTTTGGGACGGTAAAGATGAAAGCGGAAATCCACTGCCTGCTGGCAAATACAAAGTGAAAGCGTCTGGCTTGGTTGAAGGGGAGTCGCAAGAGTTCCCAGTATCGACATATGCCAACGTAAATAGCGTATTGCTCGGCAAAGGTGACGGAAACGTATTACTCAATCTGGCTGGTTTTGAATCGCCAGTTCGACTTGCAGAAGTTTTGGAAGTCGGCAAAGCGTAGTCATAGCTCGCTAGATTAGGAGATTTTGGAATGTCATATGTATCTTTAAGCGGTTTGTCCGCCGCCCAACTGGATTTGAACACCACCAGTAACAACATTGCGAACGCCAACACATACGGCTTTAAAGAGTCCCGTGCTGAGTTTGCTGATGTCTACTCTAACTCTTTATTTACTAACGCAAAAACCACACCGGGTGGTGGTGCGCAAGCAAGCCAAGTGGCGCAGCAGTTCCATGAAGGCTCAAGCATTTACACCAACAACCCAATGGATCTGCGTGTTTCGGGTACAGGTTTCTTCGCCGTGGCGAAGGAGCGTCTGACTCCACAACAGAATGAACTGACACGTAATGGTGCATTCCATTTAAATAAAGAAAACTACATGGTGACCGCGAACGATGAGTTCTTATTAGGTTACCAAGTGGATCCAAGCTCTGGTGAGGTTTCTTCATACGAGCCACAACCTATCAATATTCCTGCTGAATTTGGTAAGCCAAAGCAAACAGCAAACATTGAAGTGGGCGTGAACTTGCCAGCTAACGGCGATTTGAAAGATCCAACTCAGTTTGATTTTTCAGACCCAGATACATACAACCGTTCAACCTCTTCGACTATTTATGACTCGATGGGTCAGTCTTACAAGCTAACGACGTACTACTTGAAAGATCAGACTCAGCCAAACACGTGGAACACTTACTACACCGTGACAGATAAAGAAGGTGAAAAGCCTTTAAACGTTGCGGCAGGTGATGCACAAACGCCAACAGGCCATGTGGGGCATACCATGAAGTTCAACAACGATGGTACGTTGGCGAGCTTGAACAATGGTCAGCCAATTACGTCTGTGGCACTGGGCGATCCGGCGACGAACACGACACCAGTCGATATGAATGGTGCCGATCCTGCGCAGACGCTTAACTTCGGTTTAGGCTCGGCAACACAGTTTGCTGCTCCGTTCGAACTGACTAAGTTCGATGAAGACGGTGCAACAACGGGCTTCCTAACCAAGGTTGACTTCGATGAAAACGGCAGCGTAATGGGGACTTACTCAAACGGTGAAAACGTCACATTGGGTCGTGTCGCGCTAGTACGTGTTCCAAACGAGCAAGGTCTGGATAAGAAGGGCGGTACGCAATGGGATTCAACTCAGTTCTCTGGTGACAAGATTTGGGGTGAATCTAACAAAGGCTCTTTCGGCACCATCAACAACGGTATGCTGGAACAGTCAAACATTGATATGACGCAGGAGCTGGTGGACCTGATTTCTGCTCAGCGTAACTTCCAAGCAAACTCACGTTCGCTAGAAGTGCACAACCAGCTACAACAAAATATCCTGCAGATCCGATAATCTGCATCATCAAGTTAGGCGAGCTTTCGCCACTTGGCTTGATAACATCATGACATTCATCTGATGCTTAGCCTGAAAATACCTCAGTTCAGGTTAAGCATGCTTTGATCTCTGATTTGCCGCCGTTGCCGCCATGTGGATCAAAACCTTGCCCCTTGTTGCAGTTTTCTGCCACTGAAACCCCTCTTAATCTTTTGTTTCTTATTTAAGTGTTTGATAAATAAGCTTATTTTGTGTTGGCATAACTATTGCTTTTACTCCGTGTACAGAGAAGTTTTTGGAGTAATTTATGGATCGCGCACTGTTTCTCGCAATGAGTGGGGCCAAGCAAAATATGCAGGCACTACAATTGCGTGCTAATAACTTGGCTAACGTAAGCACGACAGGGTTTCGTGCGGATTTAGCACAGGCTCGCTCAATGCAGGCTTATGGTGAAGGCCATCCTTCACGTGTGTTCAGCATGACAGAGCGTCCAGGGCATAACTTTGCTCAAGGTAGTGTGATTACAACAGGGCGTGATCTGGATGTGACTATTGAAGGCAGCGGCTGGATATCGGTACTCGATCACACGGGTAAAGAAGGGTTGACCCGTAACGGTAACCTAAAAGTCGATCAAAATGGCATGCTTACTAACGCAAGTGGCCATTTGGTGCTGGGTGAAAACGATGCGCCGATTACTTTGCCTATTCCTCTCTCCAAAATTGAAATCGGTCGTGATGGCACCATCTCTGTGCTTCCTCAAGGTGCCCCGGCGGAAGAATTCCAAGCGGTTGATCGCATTAAGCTTGTTAAGCCTAATGATCAAAGCTTATTTAAAGACACCAATGGCTTATTTCGCCATAAAACTCCAAACCAACCTTACGAAGCAGACGCTACTGTTAGCCTCCAGACAGGAGCGATTGAAGGCAGTAACGTGAATGCCGTAGGTGAAATGACCGCATTGATTGACTTACAGCGTCAGTTTGAAATGCAAGTCAAGATGATGAGCACAGCTGAAGAAATGGATAAATCTTCAGATTCACTGCTTCGTATGAGTTAACAGAGTTAGAGGTTCACTATGCATCCAGCACTATGGGTAAGTAAAACAGGTCTAGACGCCCAGCAAACCAACATTGCCACGATTTCGAACAACTTGGCGAACGCCTCTACTGTCGGCTACAAAAAGAGCCGTGCGGTATTCGAAGATTTGTTCTATCAGAACATCAACCAGCCTGGCGGCCAATCATCTCAGAACACTGAGCTTCCGAGTGGCTTGATGCTAGGTGCGGGTTCTAAAGTGGTTGCGACGCAAAAAGTGCACACGCATGGTAATGCGCAGACAACGACCAACGCACTGGACATGATGGTTGAAGGCGACGGCTTCTTCCAAGTGACGTTGCCGGATGGCAACATCGGTTACACCCGTAACGGTCAGTTCACGTTAAATGGTGAAGGCACGTTAGTCACGTCGGGTTCTGGCTACCCTGTAGAACCTGAAATTGTGATTCCAGAAGATGCGATTTCTATCACTGTCGGTACGGATGGTGAAGTATCGGTTCGCGTCCGTGGTCAGCAAGACAACCAAGTCGTTGGTCAGCTAACCATTACAGACTTTGTTAACCCAGGTGGCCTAGAGCCAATTGGCCAGAACCTTTACTTACCAACGGGTGCTAGTGGCGATCCACAAGAAGGTGTTCCTGGTTTGGACGGTTTGGGTGAAATCCGTCAATCCATGCTGGAAGCGTCTAACGTGAATGTAACGGAAGAGTTGGTCAACATGATCGAAGCCCAGCGCGTTTACGAAATGAACTCAAAAGTGATCTCATCAGTCGATAAGATGATGAGCTTCGTTAACCAGCAGTTATAACGGTTAAGAGCAAGAATTGAGGAGCTCACGATGAAACGTATTTGTCTACTTGCTTTGATTGCCACGATGTCGGGTTGTGCCATGTTAGAGCCGATTGAAACGGATGAAGTGACACAAGCAACGACGGTGGTTGATGCGGTAGAAGGCGATAAATCGAAAGAAGAGAGCAGCGGTATCGTGGATACACTGCGTGGCAGAAGCGATCCGGTTGCGGGTGATCCTGCATGGGCTCCTATTCATCCGAAAAAGAAACCTGAGCATTATGCTGCTGCAACAGGTTCACTGTTTAGCGCCGAGCACATTACCGATCTTTACGACGATTCCAAGCCACGTGGTATTGGCGACATTATTACCGTGACACTGGATGAGACTACCAGCGCCACGAAAAGCGCCAATGCCGATTTATCGAAAACCAATGAAGCGCAAATGGACCCGCTTCAAGTGGGTGGCGAAGAGCTGCAAATTGGTGGCAAATACAATTTCTCTTATGACTTAAATAACTCAAACTCATTTGCGGGTGACTCTTCTGCTAAGCAGAGTAACAGCATCAGTGGTTACATTACTGTTGAGGTGATTGAAGTTTTGGCAAATGGCAACCTCGTTATCCGTGGAGAAAAATGGATGACGCTTAATACGGGTGATGAGTACATACGTTTAAGCGGCACTATTCGTCCGGATGACATTAGTTTCGACAATACTATTGCATCAAACCGCGTTTCTAACGCAAGAATTCAGTATTCTGGCACCGGTGTACAACAAGATATGCAAGAGCCGGGTTTCTTGGCACGATTCTTTAATGTAGCGCTATAACACGCCGTGCTGACGGCAATTTGACTGCAAGAGATAAGTAAGCATGAAAAAACTCCTTTTAATACTGATGAGCGTTGCTCTGTTTGCTACCGCTGCCCAAGCTGCACGTATCAAAGACGTCGCGCAAGTGGCAGGTGTACGAAGCAACCAACTCGTGGGTTATGGTTTGGTTTCAGGCTTACCTGGCACAGGCGAAGCGAACCCGTTTACGGAGCAAAGTTTCGCCGCTATGCTGCAAAACTTCGGCATTCAGATGCCGCCGGGCACAAAGCCAAAAATTAAAAACGTTGCTGCAGTCATGGTAACGGCAGAGTTGCCGCCTTTCTCTAAACCAGGTCAGCAAGTAGACGTGACCGTCTCTTCCATCGGAAGTGCCAAAAGTTTGCGTGGTGGTACGCTACTGCAAACGTTCCTCAAAGGTCTCGATGGTCAAGTTTACGCGGTTGCTCAAGGTAACTTAGTGGTGAGCGGCTTCAGCGCTGAAGGTGCTGACGGTTCAAAAATCGTAGGTAACAATCCAACCGTTGGTCTTATCTCTAGTGGTGCGACAGTAGAGCGAGAAATTCCAAACCCATTTGGTCGTGGCGATTACATCACGTTCAACTTGCTTGAGTCAGACTTCACAACGGCTCAACGTATGGCGGATGCGGTAAACAACTTCCTTGGCCCACAAATGGCGAGCGCGGTAGACGCGACGTCGGTACGTGTGCGTGCTCCTCGTGACGTCAGCCAGCGTGTGGCGTTCTTATCGGCAATTGAAAACCTAGAATTCGACCCAGCAGATGGCGCAGCCAAAATCATCGTTAACTCTCGCACGGGTACCATCGTAGTTGGTAAACATGTTCGCCTTAAACCTGCTGCGGTAACCCATGGCGGAATGACGGTCGCAATCAAAGAAAACCTGAATGTTAGCCAACCTAACGGCTTTTCTGGTGGGCAAACCGTTGTCGTGCCAGACTCAGATATCGAAGTTAGCGAAGAGCAGGGCAAGATGTTTAAGTTCGAGCCAGGCTTAACGTTGGATGATTTGGTCCGTGCCGTTAACCAAGTCGGCGCAGCGCCGTCGGATTTGATGGCTATCTTGCAAGCATTGAAACAAGCTGGTGCCATTGAAGGCCAGTTGATCATCATTTAATGGTTAGGAGGTAGGTATAATGAACAATCCTAACGACATTGGTTTTATTCATGACATCAGTTCGCTGGATACCCTGCGTCAAAAAGCAGTGAAGGAAGGTAAAGATGGCGAGCAAGAAGCACTGCGTGCAGCGGCTCGTCAGTTCGAATCTATTTTCACCTCCATGATGTTGAAATCTATGCGAGAAGCCAATGAGGGCTTTGAGTCCAACATGATGAACAGCCAGAACGAGAAGTTCTACCGACAAATGCTGGATGAGCAGATGGCGAGCGAGCTCAGTTCGTCTGGTTCAATGGGCTTGGCCGATATGATTGTTAAGCAATTAACGGCTGGGCAAGGTAACGACAAGAGTGAAACGGCAATGCGTGATGCGGCAAATAATGCTGTGGAATATCGTCGTGTTGACCCGAAAAAAGCGCGTGAGATTGAACAGCGCTTGATTGAATCTGGTCAGCTATCTCGACCAAGCAATGAACCAACTCGATTCGATTCGCCAGAGTCTTTTGTTAACTCGATGAAGCCATACGCGGAGAAAGCCGCGAAAGCCCTAGGTGTCGAGCCATCTCTGCTACTTGCGCAAGCGGCTTTGGAAACCGGGTGGGGACAAAAGGTAGTGAAGAACGCGCGTGGCAGCAGCAACAACTTATTTAACATCAAAGCAGATCGAAGTTGGCAGGGTGACAAAGTGACGACTCAAACGCTAGAGTTCCACGATAATACGCCAGTGAAAGAGACGGCAGCGTTTCGCGCCTACTCAAATTACGAAGACAGCTTTAATGACTTTGTGCGCTTTTTAAATGACAACCCACGTTACGAGACGGCATTGCAACAGCGAGGGAATTCAGAGTCGTTTATTCGCGGCATCCACAGCGCGGGTTACGCGACCGATCCGAATTACGCAGACAAAGTCCTGCAGGTGAAGCAGAAAATCGAAAGTATGTAATTTACTCTTCGCCAGTTCATGTTGTTTTCGAAGGCTTGCCACAGTGCAAGCCTTTACTTTTTCTGAATATTCACACCTCTATTTTATTTGGCACACCTTTTGCTTTGATGTGTCTAGGTGATCGGTTTTGCCGATTTTATTTCGTTTTTGGGAGCATGTATGGCGTCAGATCTTCTGAATGTAGGTACTCAAAGTGTGCTTACTGCTCAGAGACAATTAAACACCACTGGTCATAACATTTCTAATGTTAATACAGAGGGTTATAGCCGCCAGTCTGTTATCCAAGGTACGAATGATCCGCGCATGTTTGGTGGTTCTACCTACGGCATGGGTGTGCATGTGGAAAATGTTCGCCGCTCGTGGGATCAATTTGCCGTGAATGAACTGAACTTGTCGTCAACCAACAATGCCAACAAAACGGATACCCAAGACAATCTTGATATGCTCTCTAGCATGTTGAGCTCAGTTGCATCTAAGAAAATTCCAGAGAACTTGAACGAGTGGTTCGATGCGGTCAAAACCATGGCAGATACCCCGAACGATTTGGGGGCACGGAAAGTGGTATTGGAAAAGGCGAAAATCTTCTCTGATACATTAAATGACTTCCATGAAACTGTGCGGTTGCAATCTGACGTGACCAATAAAAAATTGGATATGGGCATTGAACGCGTGAACCAACTTGCCTTGGAAATCCGCGATGTGCATCGGTTAATGATGCGCACACCCGGTCCACACAATGATTTGATGGACCAGCATGAAAAGCTGGTTACTGAGCTATCTGAGTACACCAAAGTAACCGTAACCCCACGCAAAAATGCGGAAGGATTTAATGTTCACATCGGCAATGGTCACACGCTAGTTTCTGGCACGGAAGCAAGCCAGCTCAAAATGATTGACGGCTATCCTGATGTTCACCAAAGACGATTAGCAATGGTGGAAGGGGATGGCATTAAAGCGATCAAGTCTGACGACATGGATGGCAAAATCGGTGCCTTGCTTGAAATGCGCGACAAACACATTCCGCAACTTCAGGATGAAATGGGCCGTTTAGCGACGGGCTTTTCCTACAAAATTAATCAGCTGCAATCTCAAGGTCTGGATCTTAACGGTAAGATAGGTAAAGACGTATTTACCGACGTGAACTCTGAGCTGGTGGCAAAATCTCGAGTTTTTGCTGCGCCTGACTCTCAAGCTGATGTTGCGGTTTACATTGATGATATCTCAGCGATCAAAGGTGGTGAATATTCGCTACGTTATGATGGCGACCAGTATAGCGTGACAACACCGAAAGGTGAGCAAATGTCGTTGAACATTGATCAATCGGATTCTTCGTTTGTTCTGGATGGTATGAAAGTGCAAATTGGTGAAGGTCTTGCCGATGGTGAGCGCGTATTGTTGCGCCCAACACGAAGTGGCGCAGCCATCATTAAGATGGAAACTAATGATGCAAAAGCCATTGCCGCGCAAAGTTATGAAGCTTCAACCACTTTTGCTCAAGGTAACGCCAAGTTCAAAATTCGTGAGGCGGGGGATGTCAAAGAATTTGAGGTCACCGTACAACCAGCCGACGAGAAACATGATAAGCCGTGGTTAAAGATCACGGACAACAAAGGCAGTTTGCTATCGGACAAATACTCATACCCGCTAGACAAAGATAACCCGATGATTGAAATCTCAGTGCCGAAAAGTCATCCGCTGTATAAAAATGGCGATGCGACTGTATTTGAGCTGAGCGAAGGCGCGCTGATGAATGATAAATTCACCGCAAACTTGGTGCCTTCTGAAGGTGGTAACGGCAACTTGAGAAAAATGCAGAAGATCCAAACAGACAAGATGATGGATGGAAAATCCAGTACCTTGATTGATGTTTATCACAACCTCAATACCGAAGTCGGATTGAAATCTTCTACAGCAAACCGATTAGCCTCCGTCGCTCGCTTAGAGCATGAGGCGGCACAAGAGCGCGTTGCTTCTATTTCTGGAGTTAACCTCGATGAAGAAGCGGCCAACATGATGAAGTTTCAACAAGCGTACATGGCTTCATCACGTGTGATGCAAGCGGCGAATGATACCTTCAATACCATTTTACAACTGAGGTAAGGAGAAGAGATAAGTGCTAACCCGAATTTCTAGTTTCCATAACTATCAGTCCGTACAAAATGATTTGCGTCGTCAAGAAAATAAGGTTCACCATAACCAAGAGCAACTTGCTTCAGGGAAAAAGTTACTGAAACCTAGCGACGATCCCCTTGCGTCGCATTACATTCAAAATATTAGTCAGCAACAAGAACAGCTACAACAATACCTTAGCTCAATAGTGTTGGTGCGTAATCGTCTAGAAAACCACGAAGTTAATATCGCCAATGCAGAGAATTTTGCCGACGAGTCGAAGCGCTTAACGATGGAGATGATTAACGGTGCGTTTTCTGCGGAAGACCGACAAGCAAAGAAGCGTGAGCTAGAAGAGATTGCGAACAACTTCCTTAACTTAGTGAATTCGCAAGATGAATCTGGTAACTACGTGTTTGCTGGCACTAAGCCAAAAAGCCAACCATTCTATCGCGATAAAGACGGTAGTGTTCAGTACGCTGGAGACGATTACCAGCGCAAAATGAAAGTCTCCAGCATGCTTGAGATGCCAATGAACGATCCTGGCAGCAAGCTGTTTATGGAGATACCAAACCCATTTGGCGATTATCAGCCGAATTACGATCTACAAAACGGTTCTGAGTTGCTATTAAACAGAGCCACTAACGTTGATACGAAGGATGATGCGGCGTATCGCGTGACATTTGTCGATATGAACAACGGCAAATTTGGTTACCAACTAGAGCGTAACGGTAAAGTCGTGGATGCCGATGAGTTTTCTCCAGAAAAAGGCATTGAGTACAAAGGCCTGAAAGTGCACGTAAAAGGTCAAATTACGCCTGGCGATAGCATCGAGATCGAAAAGCGGGCAGAGTTCAGCATTTTCGATACCTTCAAGGATGCAATGGCGTGGTCAGATAAATCGGTGTCGGATACGTCGGCGACCGCCAAATTGCACCAAATGACAGAAGAATTTCACGCTGCTTTTATCCATTTGAATAAAGCGCGTACTGATGCCGGAGCTCGATTGAGCACGCTCGATATCCAAGAGCAAAACCACGAAGACTTTAATTTGTCTCTGGCGAAAGCGAAGAGCAACTTTGAGGATTTGGATTACTCTAAAGCCGTTATCGAGTTCAGTGAAAACTCACGAGCGTTACAGGCATCGCAACAAGCATTCGGTAAGACCAAAGATCTAACGTTGTTTAACTATATTTAGTCTGACTTAAGACACACTGTCTGATTTTTGATGCCTTATGTGCAAAGCCTTAAGTGCGATAAATCGACGTAAATTAAGAGTCAGGCTATGCGGCACGATTTTACCCAAAGCGGCAATGACGCGAGAGGCAAGTCGGGCGGCAACAAAGTAGCGGTCAATATCTATGAAGCAAGATGAGCCTCATTATCCGGAAATGGTTTAGTGATAACGCTAACTTATTGTTTATGTGCTTCTTTTAAAAGCGGTGAAATAAATTTTATAAGTTGGCACACAAATTGTATTGAAAATATCAGAACAGATTTAGAGATTCTAAACCCTGCGTTTAAGGCAGATTTAGCAAGTAATTTTTACGGTCAGTGCTTATCCAAATGAGAGTAAAGCTGGCCGCTTCGCAAAAGCTTGCGAACTCAAAAGGAGAGCAAAATGGCTGTAACAGTTAGTACTAACGTCTCCGCGATGACCGCGCAGCGTTACCTAAACAAAGCGACTGACGAATTAAATACGTCGATGGAGCGCTTATCTTCAGGACATAAGATTAACAGTGCAAAAGATGATGCGGCAGGTCTACAGATCTCTAACCGCTTAACTGCACAGTCTCGTGGTCTAGATGTCGCAATGCGTAACGCGAACGATGGTATCTCGATTGCACAAACCGCTGAAGGTGCGATGAATGAGGCAACATCTGTCATGCAACGTATGCGTGACCTTGCTATTCAATCATCGAACGGTACTAACTCTCCGGCTGAGCGTCAGGCGATCAACGAAGAGTCAATGGCATTGATTGACGAGCTAAACCGTATCGCAGAAACCACGTCATTCGGTGGCCGTCGTCTATTGAACGGCTCATTCGGTGAAGCGGCATTCCAGATTGGTGCGAGCTCAGGTGAAGCAATGATTATGGGGCTAACCAGCATTCGTGCGGACGATACTCGCATGGGCGGTGTGACCTTCTTATCGGAAAACGGTAAAGATAAAGATTGGGGCGTTGACCCAGCTAAATCGGATCTAAAAATCACTTTGCCAGGTATGGGTGAAGACGAAGACGGCAATGTCGATGATCTAGAAATCAACATTAATGCAAAAGCAGGTGACGACATCGAAGAGCTTGCTACGTACATTAATGGTCAGTCTGATATGATCAACGCGTCTGTAAGTGAAGATGGCAAGTTACAAGTTTTTGTTGCACATCCAAATGTTCAGGGTGAGATTTCAATTTCGGGTGGATTGGCGTCTGAGCTTGGTTTGAGCGATGAACCTCTTAGAACATCAGTACAAGATATTGATATGACAACCGTACAAGGTTCTCAAAACGCTATCTCTGTGCTGGATTCGGCACTGAAATACGTGGATTCACAACGTGCGGATCTGGGTGCGAAGCAAAACCGTCTGAGCCACAGCATCAACAACTTGGCAAACATCCAAGAAAACGTTGACGCGTCGAACAGCCGAATTAAAGACACGGACTTTGCGAAAGAAACCACGCAAATGACCAAAGCACAAATTTTGCAACAAGCAGGTACTTCGATTCTTGCTCAAGCGAAACAGTTGCCAAACTCTGCAATGTCACTATTGCAGTAGTTTACTTAGCCTGTACTCAATACATTCAGACGTGGATGGGAATGCAGGCTTTTGGCAAGCAACTTTATAATAGAATGAGCGGCTCTCTCATCTCTCACCTGCCAATTATTTTCAATGTAAAGTTGCACTCGGTATGCCGGAAATGTGTTCATTTCTCTTGATCTCCACATAGGCTCTGGCGACCAACCTAGCCCCAGTTCTCTCAAAGGAAAAGGGGCTTTTTCTTCTCTAATTCTCACGTTTATCGTCTGCGAACTTACCTTTAATTGTTTCCTTTTGCTGGTTTTCTATACAATTTAGCCCTCTCGGCTCGATTTGTGGAAACTTGAGCACTTTTTCTTACTTTTCTTCAATTTTATTAGCTAAATCTCGCAATGTTATTTTTTTAAATTTTTTTCTAAAGCTTCTGAATTTGGTGTCGTTAATAGGGGTAACTTTGAGAGAACTACTTGGTTTTCCGAGACGTCGGAAACCGCTATACCGGAAAATCAATTGGAGAAATCACCATGGCAGTGAATGTAAACACTAACGTATCAGCGATGACGGCTCAGCGTTACCTAAACAACGCAAACTCAGCTCAACAAACTTCTATGGAGCGTTTGTCTTCGGGGTTCAAAATCAACAGCGCAAAAGATGACGCTGCGGGTCTTCAAATTTCGAACCGTTTGAACGTACAAAGCCGTGGTTTGGATGTGGCGGTTCGCAACGCGAACGACGGTATCTCAATTGCACAAACCGCTGAAGGTGCAATGAACGAGACCACCAACATTCTTCAACGTATGCGTGACTTGTCTCTACAATCAGCAAACGGCTCAAACTCGAAATCAGAGCGTGTGGCGATTCAAGAAGAAGTGACCGCGCTAAACGACGAACTAAACCGTATCGCAGAAACCACGTCTTTCGGTGGTAACAAGCTACTAAACGGCACACACGGTGCGAAATCGTTCCAAATCGGTGCGGATAACGGTGAAGCCGTGATGCTTGAGCTAAAAGACATGCGTTCAGACAACAAAATGATGGGCGGTGTGAGCTACCAAGCTGAAAGTGGTAAAGGTAAAGACTGGAACGTTGCTGAAGGTAAGAACGACCTAAAAATCAACTTAACGGACAGCTATGGTCAAGAGCAAGAAATCAACATCAGCGCAAAAGCGGGTGACGATATCGAAGAGCTTGCGACTTACATTAACGGTCAAACTGACCTAGTGAAAGCCTCAGTAGACCAAGACGGTAAACTGCAAATCTTTGCTGGCAACAACAAAGTTGAAGGCGAAGTCGAGTTTTCAGGCGGCCTATCTGGCGAGCTAGGTTTGGGCGAAGGTAAAAAAGTAACGGTAGATACAATCGACGTAACCTCAGTTGGTGGCGCACAAGAATCTGTCGCTATCATCGATGCGGCACTGAAATACGTAGACAGCCACCGCGCAGAGCTGGGTGCATTCCAGAACCGTTTCAACCATGCAATCAGCAACTTGGATAACATCAACGAGAACGTGAATGCGTCGAAGAGCCGTATCAAAGATACTGACTTCGCGAAAGAAACGACTCAAATGACCAAGTCACAAATTCTATCGCAAGCGTCAAGCTCAATCCTTGCGCAAGCGAAACAAGCGCCAAACTCAGCGCTAAGTCTGCTAGGTTAATCACCTTAATAAGACAAGATACAAAAGCCAGGCTCATCCCTGGCTTTTTTGCTTATCGGCTATAACGATTTAGATGCGTCCCAACAGGATGTTCGACAAGGCACTCATATCGATTAGATGGTCTCTTTAAATACCAATGTTGCCGCGATGGTGGCGCAGAGACACCTGAGTCAAGCGGCAGCGCAAAACGTCGAGTCACAACGCAACCTAACTTCTGGTTTTCGAATTAACTCGGCGAGTGATGATGCGGCAGGTTTACAGATATCGAATACTCTCCATGTGCAAACGAGAGGGCTTGATGTCGCCTTAAGAAATGCGCACGATGCTTATTCGGTCGCGCAAACCGCGGAAGGCGCGTTACATGAGAGCAGTGATATTTTGCAACGGTTACGCTCTCTAGGGCTTCAAGCAGCAAACGGTAGTAACGATACCAGTGACCGACAAAGCATCCAGTACGAGGTCGTAGCGCTGCAGGATGAGCTTGATCGTGTCGCGATCACGACAACATTTGCGGATAAAAATTTATTTGATGGTTCTTATGGCTCGCAAAGCTTTCATATTGGCGCGAACGCTAATTCAATCTCTTTGACGTTACGTAACATGCGTAGCCATATCCCAGAGATGGGAGGGCAGCATTATGTTGGTGATGCGGTCGATAAAGATTGGCGAGTCACTAAAGATAACCAAACTCTAAAAGTCGAATACCAAGACAGTAAAGGGCAAACCCAAACGGAATCCATTGGGCTCAAATTGGGTGATCGCATAGAACAGGTCGCCACTTACATCAATGCTCAACAATCGGTAGTGAGTACCTCAGTAACGGAAAACAATGAACTGCAATTCTTTGCCTCTACGATGAAGGCGCCAGAGGGTGTGGTTCTCGAAGGGAGTTTAGCGGATGAGTTTGATGTGAGCGCTGGTCAATTAGTCACAATTGATGACATCGATATGTCGACGGCAGGTAAGGCGCAGCTTTCAATTGGGGTGATTGATGCAGCAATTAAGTACGTTGATTCGCACCGAAGTGAAATTGGCAGCTTTCAGAATCGTGTAAATGGTTCGGTGGATAACTTAAATACCGTGAATCGGAGTGTTACGGAATCCAAGAGTCGAATAAGAGATACAGACTTCGCAAGAGAGTCTACGGAAATGGTGCGTTCTCAAGTGCTCCAAGATGCGACAACTGCGTTATTGGCTCAGGCAAAACAAAGGCCGAGTTCGGCACTTGGTCTACTCAGTTGAATCCGGTAAGAAAGTATAAACTTCAGGTAATAAAAAACGCTGCCAATGGCAGCGTTTTTTCGTGTTCGGCTAAGTAAAAATTACTTAGTTACACGTAGAACTGGAGTTTCACCAACAGTCACAGAACCAGAAAGCTTGTTCAGCTCTTTGATTTCGTCCATGTTAGAGATAACAACTGGAGTTAGCGTTGACTTCGCTTTCTCTTCTAGAAGAGCTAGATCGAATTCAATTACAGTGTCGCCAGCTTTAACAGTTTGACCTTCTTCAGCGATACGCGTGAAGCCTTCGCCTTTTAGTTCAACTGTGTCGATACCGAAGTGAACGAAAAGCTCAACACCGTCGTCAGACTCGATAGAGAATGCGTGGTTAGTTTCGAAGATCTTACCGATAGTACCGTTTACAGGAGCTACCATTTTGTTGCCTGCTGGCTTGATAGCAATACCGTCACCAACGATTTTCTCAGCGAAAACAACATCTGGCACGTCTTCGATGTTTACAATCTCACCAGAAAGTGGCGCGATGATTTCGATAGCACCAGCGTCAGCGCTGTCATCAGATACAAGCTTCTTAAGTTTGTCAAACAGACCCATTGTGTCATGCTCCTAAGGTTTGGTTTTATTCTGTCGAATTATAGTATACCAATATAGCGCATTAGACGACTTTTTTCGCCGTCTAATGGCCATTAAGTATTGAATTACTTGGTACTACCGATTACTGAGCTTTCTCAGCAATAAACTTTTCTACCACTGCTTCGATTTCTGCAGCTGTTGGTAAAGAAAGGGCTTCTTCAGCCATTGCTTTCACTTCTGCGAAGTTAGAGTTACGAACTACTTTCTTCACTTTAGGGATTGAAATGCCGCTCATTGAGAACTCGTCCAGACCCATACCTAGAAGTAGAAGCGTTGCACGCTCGTCACCTGCAAGTTCACCACACATACCAGTCCATTTACCTTCTGCGTGAGAAGCGTCAATAACTTGCTTGATCACGGTTAGTACTGCTGGTGATAGTGGGTTGTAAAGATGAGAGATCATCTCGTTACCACGGTCTACCGCTAGCGTGTACTGAGTTAGGTCGTTTGTACCGATAGAGAAGAAAGATACTTCTTTCGCTAAGTGGTGTGCGATCGCTGCAGCAGCAGGAGTTTCAACCATAACACCGATTTCGATGTTTTCGTCGAATGCGTGGCCTTCAGCGCGTAGCTCTTCTTTGTACTCTTCGATCGCTTTCTTAAGCTCACGGATTTCTTCAACAGAGATGATCATTGGGAACATGATACGCAGTTTACCGTGTGCAGACGCACGTAGGATGCCACGTAGCTGATCACGAAGGATTTCACGACGATCCAGACTGATACGTACAGCACGCCAGCCTAGGAATGGGTTCATCTCTTTTGGAAGATCCATGTATGGGAGATCTTTATCGCCGCCGATATCCATTGTACGGATGATCACAGCTTGACCGTTCATTGCTTCTGCAACTTCTTTGTACGCTTGGTACTGTTCTTCTTCAGTTGGTAGCGCAGTACGGTCCATAAATAGGAATTCAGTACGGTACAGACCAACACCTTCACCGCCGTTACGGAGGATACCGTCACAGTCTTTCACTGTACCGATGTTACCGCAAACTTCTACACGGTGACCGTCAGTCGTTTCTGCGTGCAGGTCTTTCAGTTTCGCTAGCTCTTCTTTTTCAGCTAGGAATGCCGCTTTAACCGCTTTCGCTTCTTCTAGTTCAGCTTCTGATGGGTTAACAACAATCTTGTTGTTCATCGCGTCAAGAATCAGCATATCGCCATTCTTAACTTTTTTCGTGATGTCGTTAGTACCAACGATAGCTGGAAGCTCAAGAGAGCGAGCCATGATTGAAGTGTGAGATGTACGACCGCCGATATCACAAGCAAAACCAAGTACGTAGTCTAGGTTAATCTGTGCTGTTTCAGATGGCGTTAGGTCGTAAGCAACTAGGATAACTTCTTCATTGATGTCGCTAAGCGAAACAATGTTGATACCCAGTGCGTTTTTCACAAAACGAGAACCGATATCGCGGATGTCAGTTGCACGTTCTTTTAGGTATTCGTCATCTAGTGACTCAAGAGCACATGCTTGCTCTTCGATAACTGAGTGGATAGCGTGATCCGCAGTCATCTTGTCGTTTTTGATAAGTGCTAGGATCTCTTCTTCTAGCTCTTCGTCTTCAAGAAGCATGATGTGACCTTCAAAGATCGCTTCTTTTTCTTCACCAAACGTTTCAAGCGCTTTTTGCTTGATTGTTTCTAGCTGAGCTGCAGATTTGTTACGAGCGTCGAAGAAACGCTGAACTTCAGCTTCTACTTGATCGTCAGAAATAGTGTTTGTGTTTAGGACAATTTCATCTTCTTGAAGTAGTAGTGCTTTACCGATTGCAATACCAGGAGATGCTAGGATGCCTGAAATCATAGCCTTACCTTAAGTTTGGTCAACTTTATAAAACGGGAGAATAATGGGTGCGCTAACGAATAGTTTTAGCTTAGTTTTGAGCCTATTTCCAACGAAGCCATTTTGCTTTCACAAAATGGCTTCTGGAGTAGGAGACCGGATTAGTGTAGTTGGTCCATTAGAGCAACTAGGTGGTCAACTGCTTGCTGAGCTTGTGGGCCTTCAGCAGAAATAGTTACTTGAGTACCTTTTACTAGGCCTAGTGTTTGTAGTTTGAATAGGCTCTTAGCGCTAGCGCTTTTACCGTTAGAAGTCACAGTGATGTCTGCGTCGAATGCTTTTGCTTCTTTAACAAACTGTGCAGCTGGACGAGTGTGAAGGCCGTTTTCTGCTGTGATTTCTACTTGCTTCTCGTACATGTGATATACCCCAATAAATGTATTTTTTTGTTAGTTTGTGACTAGATTTTAGCTTAACTGCTTTACATCTTGTGCGCTAGCACGGGAAGAGTTCAAAGCGCGTCAGTTCTGATACTAGTCAAAAGTTTGGTAACTACGCAACTGTTTGCGTGCGTAATCACTTTGAAACCTTTTTGTGTTCTGCTTCTTTATTTTGAAGCTAGAAATAAAACACCCTGATATTACCAAAGGTAGGGCAGGGATCAACAAAAAAGCCCCTAAACGGGGCTTTTTTAAACTAAAAATTGATTTGAACACATATTATTGTTGGTTCTCTTTTTCGGTAAAGATACCTGCAAAGAGTGCTGTGCTTAGGTAACGCTCACCTGAACTTGGTAGAACGGTTACAATTGTTTTTCCTTCAAATTCAGGGAGTTCTGCAAGTCGGTTGGCTGCAACAACAGCCGCACCAGATGAGATACCAGCTAGGATACCTTCCTCTTCCATTAGGCGACGAGCCATCTCAATCGCTTCTTCTGAGGTGACTTGTTCAACGCGGTCAATAATGTCTAAATCGAGGTTACCTGGGATGAAACCAGCGCCGATACCTTGGATTTTGTGCGGAGCAGGTTGGATTTCTTCGCCAGCAAGTGCTTGTGCAATAACTGGAGACTCTGCTGGCTCAACTGCAACAGAAGTGATGGCTTTGCCTTTTTCACCTTTGATGTAACGGCTTGTACCTGTGATAGTACCGCCCGTACCGACACCAGCAACGAATACGTCGATTTCACCGTCTGTCGCTTCCCAAATCTCAGGGCCCGTAGTCTTTTCGTGAATTTCTGGGTTCGCAGGGTTGTCAAATTGTTGAAGAAGTAGGTACTTCTCAGGGTTGCTTGCTACGATTTCTTCTGCTTTAGCAATCGCCCCTTTCATGCCTTTCGCCGCTTCAGTCAGCTCAAGGTTAGCGCCCAGTGCTTTAAGTAGCTTACGGCGTTCTAGGCTCATTGATTCAGGCATGGTCAATGTTAGCTTGTAACCGCGAGCGGCCGCTACGAATGCTAGAGCAACACCTGTGTTACCACTGGTAGGTTCTACAAGCTCTACACCTGGCTTAAGAAGCCCCGCTTTCTCTGCTTCCCAAATCATGTTTGCACCGATACGGCACTTAACACTGAAGCTAGGGTTACGCGCTTCAACTTTCGCGAGAACTTTGCCTTTGCTTACTTTGTTTAGACGAACGAGAGGTGTATTACCGATAGTAAGAGAGTTATCTTCGTAGATTTTGCTCATAGTGATGTTCCTTCATTACACGTTGTGTGAATATGGATAGAAGAATATGCGGTATGAAAAAAAGGGAAAAGGATTAAAAAGTTATATCTTATTAGGTTGGCCCAGAACTCGATAAAAGAAAAGGGAAAAGCTGGCGCTGATCCCTTTCCTTAATCTCTAATCGGCTATCGTTGGTGCTTAAACTCCGCCACCCACATAGCGGTTGCGCCACATATTGCTACAGGCATGACAATGAGGTTCAAAATTGGGAGCGTCGTAAACACAGACACCAATACCCCAAAGCCATAGGCCTTACCTTGCTTTTGTTTCAATTTGAAACGCATGTCGTTAAATGGGATTTTATGGTTATCAAACGGATAGTCACAATATTGAATCGCGAGCATCCAGGCGGTAAAGATAAACCATAAAAATGGGCCTACTGTTTGTCCAAGGGCAGGGATGAGCAATAACAGGAATAGGCCTATTGCTTTAGGTAAGATGTAAAGCAGCTTTCTCCACTCACGAGCTAAAACGCGAGGAACATCTTTCAGAACGGCAGTGAATCCATCATCATTTACTTTTTGTCCCGTTAAGTACTCTTCCACTTTTTCAGCTAAGAGGCCATTGAATGGCGCGGCGATAAAGTTCGCGAGCGTGCTGAAGAAGTAAGAAAAAGTTGCGAGTATTGTCAGAGCGAGTAAAGGCCAAAGAATGTAAGTTAACCAGGATAAAAACTCAGGTAGCTGCCCAATCCAGTCTTCGATCCATATATTAAGGTTTGAAAATAGATAGAAGATGGCACCACCTACAAGCAAGATATTTGCAAGTAGAGGTAAAATGACAAAGCGCCTGATTTTAGGGGCAAGTGCCAATTGTATCCCGTATAGAAAATAACCGAATCCGGTTCTCTGCTGATTGTTTTGCTTCATGTCTATTTTGGCTTCGTGTAAATGAAAACTCATTGTACCTGTGAGGGCTTTTCTTTCAATGCCCTGACAAATGACGTCTTGTTAAGTGGAATCGTGGCAAGAATCACAACAAAAAACGGAACTTCTTGCATTAAGTTGTTCTAAATCTACATATAGTTTTGGTAAAGTAAACGTATCATTCAGATTTATTGCACTTGGGTTGCTGCTCAAGGAACTGCGAGTAGTAAAAACAAGTATATTGAGAGTAAATAATGCAGGAATTGCGATTCGTACTCATTGTTGTTGGCGCATTAGCCATCGCGGCATTGCTGTTTCATGGTTTGTGGAGCAGTAAAAAAGAAGGCAAAGCAAAGTTTGGTAACAAACCGCTTGGTAAGCTGGATGTTGACCAAGGGGACAAAAATGATCTTGTCGAGAAAGAACGAGACTTCGCTCCCGCTCCTGAAGATGACTTTGAGATCATTCGTAAAGATCGCAAAGAACCAGATTTTGGAATGGCGAGTTCTTTCGACAACAAATTTGAATCTGACCCGCTATTCGGTGGCCCATCTGAAGTAACACAGACACAGCAGGAGCCAGATGACATCCCTTCATTTGTTGCAGAAAAAGATAAAGAAGAGGACGCTGAACCTGTTGTTCAAGCACCAGTAGCTGAAGAGCCACTCCAGCCTGCTGTGGAAGAAGAAGCTATTCCCGCCGCGTTTGATATCGCTGAGAAAGAACAGCAAGTCGAAACGGTTAGTGAGCCTGTAGTTGCAGAGCCTAAGGAAGAGCCAAAGCCTGAACCTGAAATGCAAGTGATTGTATTGAATGTGCACTGCGCGGGTGAAGAGCCATTTGTTGGTACTGCTTTATTTGAGAGTATGCAACAAAACGGCTTAATTTATGGCGAGATGGATATTTTCCACCGTCATGTCGACTTGTCCGGTAACGGCAAAGTGCTGTTTAGCGTCGCTAATATGATGCACCCTGGTACGTTTGAGCATGCTGATCCTGCTGAGTTTACAACGAAGGGGATTTCATTCTTCATGACATTGCCTTGTTATGGCGAGGCTGAACAGAACTTCAACTTAATGCTCCGAACTGCGCAGCAAATTGCTGATGATTTAGGTGGCAACGTTCTTGATGACCAGCGTAACTTAATGACACCAGACCGTTTAGCGTCTTATCGACGTCAAATAGTTGAGTTTAATGCCGCTAACGCATAATCTTAACAGCAAATAATAATAGGGCTCCGGATGGAGCCCTTTTTCTTGGATTTCCCAACCTCACCGATTGAAAATACACGGGGCTTTACTATGTCTGAATCAGTACTTCAGCGATTAGAAGAACTAAAAGAGTCGTTGCATTACCACGCTGTGCGTTACTACGTGGAAGATAACCCAGAGATCCCTGATGCCGAGTACGACCGCTTAATGCGAGAGCTCCTGGATATTGAAGCTGAGAACCCTGATTTAATTACCGTAGATTCACCAAGTCAACGTGTCGGTGGACAACCTCTCTCTGCGTTTAGCCAAGTGACACATGAAGTACCGATGCTTTCGCTTGATAATGCGTTTGATGACAGCGAACTTGATAGTTTCCATAAGCGAGCACAAGAGCGGGTGGGCAGTCAGAGTGTGAAAGAATACTGTTGTGAGCCGAAACTGGATGGACTCGCAGTTAGTTTACTGTATGAGAACGGTGTGTTAGTTCAGGCGGCAACACGAGGCGATGGCACTACTGGCGAGAACATCACAGAAAATGTACGTACGATTAAAGCCATTCCTTTAAAACTCAGGGGTAATGACTGGCCAAATCGTCTTGAAGTTCGTGGTGAAGTCTTTATGCCGAAAGCTGGGTTTGAAAAGCTCAATGAATTAGCAAGGAAGAAAGGCGAGAAAATCTTTGTTAATCCACGTAATGCTGCGGCAGGTAGCTTACGACAATTGGATTCACGCATTACTGCTTCTCGTCCCCTTAGCTTCTATGCATACAGTGTAGGCGTGGTGCAAGGCGCGGAATTGGCGGCAAGTCACTACGAACGCTTCTTGCAAATTAAATCTTGGGGATTACCAATGTGCCCGGAGACCAAGCGAGTTGAAAGTTTGGCGGATGTAAAAGCTTACTACCAAGATATCTTGCAGCGTCGTGATGCCCTTCCTTATGAGATCGATGGTGTCGTCATTAAAATTGACGATATTGCCGTGCAAGAGCGTCTTGGATTTGTTGCTCGCGCTCCACGTTGGGCGATTGCCTACAAATTCCCGGCTCAGGAAGAAATGACGACGTTGAATGAGGTGGAATTCCAAGTCGGTCGTACTGGTGCGATTACACCTGTTGCTAAACTAGAGCCTGTATTTGTTGGCGGGGTAACGGTAAGTAATGCGACGCTTCATAACGCAGATGAGATAGAACGTCTGCAAGTTAAGATCGGTGATCACGTTGTGATTCGTCGAGCGGGTGACGTTATTCCTCAAGTTGTTTCTGTCATCAAAGAGCGTCGACCAGAAACAGCGCGAGATATTATTTTTCCAACTCAGTGTCCTGTTTGTGGTTCGCATGTTGAACGAATCGAAGGAGAGGCGGTAACACGTTGTACGGGTGGCTTAGTTTGCCAAGCTCAACGTAAACAAGCGCTAAAGCACTTTGTGTCTCGTAAAGCGTTAGACGTTGACGGTCTAGGCGATAAAGTGATCGAGCAACTTGTTGACCGTGAGATGGTGAAAACTCCTGCTGACTTATTTAAGTTATCTGCGGGGATTTTAACGGTATTAGATCGCATGGGGCCAAAGTCTGCGCAGAACATTGTGAATGCGTTAGAAAAATCCAAAGAAACAACGTTACCTCGCTTTTTGTATTCGCTGGGGATTCGTGAAGTTGGCGAGGCAACCGCCGCAAACCTAGCAATGCACTTTAAAACGTTGGAAGCCATCCAAAATGCTAATGAAGAGCAGTTAATTGAAGTGCAAGACATCGGTGCTGTGGTTGCTCAACATATTACGACTTTCTTCAGTGAAGAGCAGAACCAAGCGGTGGTTAAAGATTTGCTTGAACAAGGGATCCACTGGCCAGAGATTAATACTACTGAGCAGGTAGGAGAGCTACCGTTAGAAGGTAAAACAGTCGTATTGACAGGAACACTTTCTCAATTAGGTCGCACAGAGGCTAAAGAAGCCCTCCAATCCCTAGGTGCAAAAGTGACAGGTAGTGTTTCTAAGAAAACGGATATTTTGTTTGCTGGTGAAAATGCAGGTTCGAAGTTGGCAAAGGCACAAGAACTGGGTATCGAGATCAAAACAGAACAAGACTTACTCGAGTTGATGAATTAAGTCTCATCAAAAAAGCTAAAAAATAACTAAAAGCCCGACATGCTTACCATGTCGGGCTTTTTCTCGCCCATAATTAAGTGCTTTTTTATTGAGTTTTTATGCTTTTTATCTTTTCAGTGATCAAGATCTCCCATTGAATTATTAAGGTTTTTTACTTCTTTAGTCTGCGAGTGACTTCAAGTTGGAATTCTAGGGTGTGATTTAAGTTATTGATATTTAATGTTTAACTGTCTTTTCGTGTTAGTGTTGTTAAAAGTAAGATCTGGATCAACAACTTATATGGAACTTTGGACTGGCTCATATTTTTTTAGAAAAAAAATAAGTTCCGTTTGGATGTTTTTAGCTGCGAAGTTAGTCTTAATCACGTGGATACACGGTGTGTATGCAGGAACTAAAAAAAGCCAAATTAGAAATAATGAGGTTTGATCAGGAATTTACTTCTCTCCTTCGGCGGCCAACTAAAGGTGAGATAGAAAAATACAGCTATATCCATTTTTAGGAGTTTTTCCATGGACAAATTTTTTAAGGTTTCAGCGTTAACCGCAGCAATGTTTGGTGTTGTTGCTGTTGCTCCAGCTACAGCGTCTACTGAAAGTGCAGCAGGTGGCGAGTACGTAGAGAAAGTGAACGAATTTATGCAAGACTCTAGTCTTAATGCATTATTTCTAGTTGATACTCGTTCTCGTACTCGTACAACAGGTAAGCCTGGCGGTGAAAACGGTGACCGTTGGAGTCGTCTAAACTACTCTTCTTACAACGCAATTTTAGACTTTACTTCTGGCTACCACGATGGTTGGGTTGGTGCAGATGTTGCGGCTTACTATTCTGGCGACCTTTACAACGATAGCCTTTACAATTCAAACGAAGGCTACCTATGTAATGAAATTTCAACTTGTAACAACCTAGACTGGGGTGCAGGTGATGGTCAACAGCTTAAAGTTTACAAAGCAGCACTGAAGTTTAAAGCAAACGAAAGCTTCAACGCGCGCTTTGGTATGCTACAAGCGGGTGGTAACGGTACTATTGGTAACGTTTGGAGTTTCGTACCTGGTACTTACCGTGGTTTCGAACTGAACGCTAAACTAGGTGATTTCAACCTAAGCTACTTTGGTGCAGACCAATTTACAGCACCTTGGCTACTTCACGAAGATGACTACGCGCCAGCGCTTTGGTCTGACACTTCATGGAGCTACCTACACTCTCTAGGCCTAAACGGTAACCTAACTGACAGCTTGTTTATGCAACTTGGTTTGGGTCAAGCTACTGGCGTTCAATATGCAAATGGTATCGACTGGGGTGCAGGTCAAGTAACTAGCTACCATAACGAAACTGACAACACTTCTTACAAGGCTTACTTGAAGTACACTGTGAGTGACCGTACAACTCTAGCATTTGATTTCTACGGTGTTGACGATGATGTGAAATACGATGGTCTAGGTTTCCACACTGGTCTATCTTTGAATCAATCTTTCGGCAAGCTAGCTTGGATGTCTGAGCTACGCTACACAGACACAGACAACCGCGCTGACTTCGTTCCACGTACAATTCATACTTACGGTATGAACAACGGTACTTGGTCTCAGTGGTGGGATGCACTGTCTGATTGGAACAAAGCGGGTGAGCTAGCGTGGTACAACCGTCTATCTTACAACCAAGGTAACGGCTGGAACTACTACCTAGGCTTTGGTTACGGTACTGGTGCTGATTCTGCAGCAAGCGGTGCATCAGGTGACTGGGATTACGAAAGTGAATACGCAGTTAACGCGACAGTATCTTACTCTCTACAGAGTGGCGCACTGAAAGGTTCTACGATCCGTCTACACGGTACAATCCTAGAGCGCGATGAGTACGCTGGTGCTGGTGATGCGGATGAAACAGACCTACGTCTACAAGTTCTTATCCCTTACAGCTTCCACTAATACTTAGTGAGATGATAAAAAGGAGCCGCTAGGCTCCTTTTTTATTTTACTTCTCGACCATCATATATTTTGCAATATAACGGCGGTAACATATGCACGTTACCGTTTGGTAACTCACACTTTATCTCTGGGGCTAGCGTACGTCCACCTGAAGCACCATTGGCATGAGTAGTTAATGGAGCTAGGGCAAAACATGCTAACAATAGACCAGCTAAAAATCTCATAATCATCACCTTAATGTAGACATTGAATATCTACTTGCTTGGGTAAATAATGACTTTACTGAAAAGTAAGGTATCAATAGTTTACTTATATCGAACTAACTACTGACTTCTATATTAGTTCCATTCTCCGCCTCTAAATCGACACATTTCACTTGGAATATTAGTGACATCACCACTTGGCAATTTACATTCGACTATCGGTCCTAAATTAGTTGTACCACCATTTCCGTTGGTGTAGGCAAAGGAAGAAAAAGAAAAGATACCGCATAACATTAAAAAGAGAAGTTTCTTCATAGTACATCCTCTTACTTACCAAATAAAAAGCATTCAACTTAAATGCTTATGCGTTAAGTATGTATGCTGTCTCTTATACACATCTGACGCTGCCGACGAATAGC
>NZ_SHOE01000010.1:0-186938 GCF_012275705.1 Vibrio chemaguriensis | reverse complement strand
GTAGAGTTTGTTATTTCGCGCTGCAGTTCAGATGTTGTGTGTATTTTTTTTTTTTTTTTTTTTTCAGATGTGTATAAGAGACAGGTGTTAGTAATTACATGCCTGAAGACTTTAGCTTATTAGCTGAATCTTTAGATGAACAATTTAATCGTCACTTACTGCCTTTAGAACAAGTTGAATTAACCGACGTTGGTGCAGCTATTATTACGTCAGCAGACATTAAAGCGGGTCTGCACAGAATGATTTCGGAAACAGGGTACGGAATTCCTGTTTTCTTAGTGACCGATGAAACTCCAGTTTCGGCAGAAGATTACGTTTGGTTAACGGGTGTTATTGATTTAGAAAGACAATCTATCGATTACTACTGCCGTCAAATTAATGAAGCCGTGACTAAATATGAGTGTCGTCTGCTCCCTCCTTTCTTCAAGCAATTAACGCACTACGTTGAGATGGGTAACTCGGCGTTTGACTGTCCAGGGCACCAAGGTGGTCAGTTCTTCAAAAAACACCCTGCTGGTAAACAATTCTACGATTTCTTTGGCGAAAACCTATTCCGTAGCGACTTGTGTAACGCGGACGTGGACTTAGGTGACTTACTGATCCACGAAGGTTCTGCACACCAAGCGCAAGCACACGCTGCAAAAGTATTTAACGCTGACAAAACTTACTTCGTACTTAACGGTACTTCTGCTTCAAATAAAGTGGTGTGTAATGCGCTAGTAACTGAAGGTGATTTGGTATTGTTCGACCGCAATAACCACAAGTCGAATCACCACGGCGCGTTAATCCAAGCGGGTGGTATGCCAGTTTATCTAGAAACGGCGCGTAACCCTTGGGGCTTCATTGGTGGTATGGATGAGCACTGTTTCGATGAAGAGTATATTCGTGCTCAAATCGCGAAAGTATCTCCAGAGCGTGCACGAGATGAACGTCCGTTCCGCCTGGCCATCATCCAGTTGGGGACTTACGACGGTACAATTTATAACGCTCGTTACGTCATGGATAAGATCGGCCACCTTTGTGACTACATCTTGTTTGACTCGGCATGGGTAGGCTATGAGCAGTTCATCCCTATGATGAAAGATTGTTCGCCACTGCTACTGGATCTGAAACCAGAAGATGCGGGTGTGATCGTGACCCAGTCTGTTCACAAGCAACAAGCTGGTTTCTCTCAAACGTCGCAAATCCACAAAAAAGACCGCCATATCAAAGGCCAAGCTCGTTACTGCAATCACAAACGCTTTAACAACGCGTTTATGATGCACGCATCGACATCTCCTTTCTATGCGTTGTTTGCTGCATTGGATGTGAACGCGAAGATCCACGATGGTGAAGCAGGCTTACGTTTATGGAGCGACGCAGTTAAGACAGGTATCGAAGCGCGTAAAGAAATTCTCAAAAGTTGTGAGTTAATTCGTCCGTTCATTCCAAATGAAATTGAAGGTCAACCTTGGGGCAGTTACGACACGGATGTGATCGCGACCAACAAGAAGTTCTTTATGTTCGAGCCAGATGCAAACTGGCACAAGTTTGAAGGTTATGGCGAAGGTCAATACTTTGTTGACCCATGTAAATTGTTGCTAACCACGGCAGGCATTGCCGAAGACGGCAGCTACGCAGATTTCGGTATTCCGGCAACGCTATTGGCGAACTTCCTTCGAGAAAACGGCATCATCCCTGAGAAGTGCGACTTGAACTCCATCTTGTTCCTACTCACTCCTGCCGAAGATATGGGTAAGATCCGTCACCTTGTCGCGCAAATCAACCGATTTGAAAAATTCATTCGTGATGATGCACCTCTCAGTATCGTGCTACCAGGCATCTACGAAGCGAACAAAGAGCGCTACCGTGGTTACACCATCCGTCAGCTATGTCAGGAAATGCATGACATGTACAAAGAGCTGAACGTGAAACAGCTACAAAAAGCGATGTTCCGCAGTGAATACTTCCCACAAATGGTTCACAAACCAGACGTGGCAACACGTAAATACTTCCGCGGTGAATGCGATTACCTACCACTTAAAGAGGCCGTCGGCCGCGTAGCCGCCGAAGGTGCACTGCCTTACCCTCCAGGCATTATCTGTGTGATCACTGGTGAAATCTGGACTCAACAGGTGGTGGATTACTTCTTATCTCTAGAAGAAGGCATCAACCGATTCCCAGGCTTCGCGCCAGAAATTCAAGGTGTGTACCTTGAAGATGTCGACGGTCGCACTACCGCACATTGCTATGTCCTAAAAGATTAATCTACCCGTTCGCACCACGCTCCGGCGTCGGTGCGAACCGCTTATTCGTGGAGAATAATTTATGAGTACTGAAACTAAAAAAATGTCGGTGGTGCAGTTAACCATTCTGACGTTCATCAACATGGCTGGCTCCGGTATCATTATGCTGCCAAGTAAACTGGCGCAAGTGGGCACTATTTCTGTGTTATCTTGGCTGATCACGGCAGCGGGCTCTTTGGCGTTGGCTTATGTGTTTGCAAAATGTGGTCGCTTTAGTAAACGTGACGGCGGTATGAACGGTTACGCGTCTTACGCATTCGGTAAATCGGGTGCGTTTATGGCGGGCTGGACTTACGGTTTGTCGCTCCTTATTGCGAATATTGCGATCGCGATTACCTGTGTGGGTTACGGCTCCGCATTTTTTGAAGTGACCCTATCTCCGGTCGAAACCTGTTTGTACACCATCGCCATTCTTTGGATTTGTACTTTCGCTAACTTCGGTGGTGCGAAAATCACAGGTCAAATCGGTACCTTCACGGTATGGGGTGTGATCCTACCGGTATGTTCGCTAGGTATTGTTGGTTGGTTCTGGTTTAACCCAACTATGTACATAGAAGCTTGGAACCCACACCACCTACCATTTGGTGAAGCTGTGAGTGCTTCTATTGCCATGACACTATGGGCGTTTCTTGGTCTTGAATCGGCTTGTGCGAACTCTGAAGCGGTAGAAAACCCAGAGAAGAACGTACCAATCGCAG
Organism: Vibrio chemaguriensis; assembly: GCF_012275705.1. Taxonomy (NCBI): domain Bacteria; kingdom Pseudomonadati; phylum Pseudomonadota; class Gammaproteobacteria; order Vibrionales; family Vibrionaceae; genus Vibrio; species Vibrio chemaguriensis. The sequence continues at coordinate 183,955 of NZ_SHOE01000010.1, read as the reverse complement.
TATTGGGCGGTACGTTGATTGCTGCGGTGGTTTACATTGTATCGACAAACATCTGTTCTGGTATCGTTGCAAATTCTGAGCTTGCCGCTTCTACCGCACCATTCTCAACCGTATGGTCTGTGATGCTTGGCTCAGCAGCAGGTAAAGCGGTTGCTGGTATGGCGGTATTGGCTTGTGCGGGTTCTCTATTAGGTTGGCAGTTCACTATCGCGTCAGTGTTCAAATCATCTTCTGATGCGGGCTTCTTCCCTAAATTGTTCTCTCAAGTGGACAAACGTGGTACGCCAATCAAAGGTATGGTGGCCATCACGGTTATCCAATCAGTGCTGTCTTTAATGACTATTTCTCCAACGCTGAACGAGCAGTTCGAAGCGCTGGTTAACCTAGCGGTAGTAACGAACGTTATTCCTTACATCCTATGTATGGGCGCAATTTTCATCATGCAGCAAGTGGCGCACGTGCCAGAGCGCGAGATGAAAACCACCAACATTATCGCTCTGATTGGTTCCCTATACAGCTTCTACGCGCTATATGGTTCCGGCTACGAAGCGATGATGTGGGGCTCAATCGTAACCTTCTTAGGCTGGAGTGCTTACGGTCTGATTGCTGCCAAGCATGAGCCTTTAGCAAATTAAAAAATAATAATGAAAGAGCCTTCCCAAACGCGGTGTGGAAGGCTCTTTGTTTTTAGGCGCTTATGCCAAGCCCAAGTCAGAACAAGGCTCTTGGGAATAAATATCCAATGATGTGAAAACTCATTTTCGACATTTGGAGGACGAAAGATGATAAGTCAACCTGTTAAAATCGGTGACGATACCGCCGTAGTCATTCCAAGCGTAATCCTGACTCAACTCGGGATAAGGGAAGGAGATACCCTAGAAATCGCACTGAATAAAGACAAAATGGAAATCAAGAAGATGGTGTTGAAAACCAGCGCTCCAACTTACTCTGAAGAAGTTAACGAGAATTGAGTTAGAGAATCTTGGTTTGTCGGATACACTACTGGTTTCGCAAAACTGGCGCTTGCCGCTGTCTTTGAACTATCGATAACAACAATAAGAGGTAAGGTACTATGCAAGGTATCCTCTCTATACAATCTCATGTTTCTTTTGGTCATGCTGGTAACAGCAGTGCCGTTTTCCCAATGCAACGCATGGGCTTCGAAGTATGGCCGATTCATACCGTTCAATTTTCTAACCACACGCAGTATCAAGAAGGTTGGACTGGGCGAGCGTTTGCGGCTGAAGACATTAGCGAATTAGTTCGTGGTCTTAGTAACATCGGTGCATTGGAAAAGTGCCAAGCGGTGTTGACGGGCTACCAAGGCAGCGCAGAGCAGTGCCTTGCGGTTGAAGAAACCGTGACGAAGGTGAAGCAAGCGAACCCGAAGGCACTTTATGTTTGCGACCCTGTGATGGGCGCGCCAGACAAAGGCTGCATTGTAGCGCCGGGTATTGCTGAAAATCTTCTGACTCGTTTGATGCCAATGGCGGACGTGATCGTGCCTAACCAGTTCGAGCTAAGCCAATTTTCAGAGATGGAAATCCACTCACTAGACGATGCGATCACCGCATGCCAACGTGCACTAGCGAAAGGTCCAAAAATAGTGCTAGTGAAGCACCTTTACTGCCTAGAGAATGGCAGCTTCAACATGTTACTGGCAACGCAAGAAGGCATTTACTTAGCGAAGCGTCCTCAGTTTGAGTTTGCCAAACAGCCTGTGGGTGTGGGTGATCTTATCTCGGCTATCTTCACCGCTGGATTATTGAAGGGGTGGTCTCCTAAGCAAGCTTTCCAACACAGCCATGACGCGTGTTACGGGGTATTAAGCGCCACTTACCATGCAGGGGAGTGGGAGCTGCAAACTATCGCGGCACAGCAAGAGTTTGTTGAGCCAAGTAAGCATTTCTCAATTGAAGAGGTGGTTCTGGCCACCGCGTAATTGAGCGCAAATAATTAGTATATAAAAAAGGGGAGCCATCATCGGCTCCCCTTTCTATTTGTTCTGTCAGTCTTACTGAGCTTTTTGCTGTTCTGATTTACAAACTGCTGCTGTGAAGACAACGTCTGTTGAACTGTTTAGTGCAGTTTCAGCAGAATCTTGAATCACGCCGATGATGAAGCCAACCGCTACAACCTGCATTGCTACGTCGTTTGAGATACCAAACAGACCACACGCAAGTGGGATAAGTAGTAGCGAGCCACCTGCAACACCTGATGCGCCACATGCAGAAACCGCAGCCACAATACTTAGCAGTAGCGCAGTCAGTAGATCAACTTCAATACCCATAGTGTGCACAGCTGCAAGCGTTAGCGTTGTGATAGTGATTGCAGCACCAGCCATGTTAATGGTCGCACCTAGTGGGATAGATACTGAGTACGTATCTTCGTCCAGTTTTAGCTTCTCACATAGTGCCATGTTTACTGGGATATTCGCCGCACTTGAACGAGTGAAGAACGCGGTTACACCACTTTCACGTAGGCAACGGAATACAAGTGGGTAAGGGTTTTGCTTAGTTTTAACGAACACGATCGCCGGGTTTACAACGAGTGCGATGATCATCATAGCGCCAAGAAGAACCGCCAGAAGGTGTGCGTAGCTTGCTAGTGCGCTAAAGCCTGTTGTTGCGAACGTTGAAGCAACCAGACCAAAGATACCAAATGGTGCAAGACGAATGATAAAGCGAACAATGTGAGACACGCTGTGGCTGAGATCTTCAAACACGGCTTTCGTTGTTGCAGATGCGTGGTGTAGCGCAAGACCCAGACCCACACCCCAAGCAAGAATGCCAATGTAGTTTGCTTCTACTAGCGCATTTACTGGGTTGTCGACCAGTTTAAACAACAGTGTGCGTAGAATTTCAGCAATACCTTGAGGCGGCGTTGCACCTTCAGCGCCGGTGACAAGCGTTAAATTGGTCGGGAAAAGGAAGCTTAGAACCACTGCTGATAGCGCCGCGAAGAACGTACCCATCAGGTACAGTACAACGATTGGACGCATGTACGTGTGCTGGTTTTTCTTTTGGTTCGCAATTGAAGCGGCAACCAAAATAAACACAAGGATTGGCGCGATCGCTTTAAGAGCACCAACAAAAAGGCTACCAATTAATCCTGCACTTTCGGCATGGCTTGGGGAAATTGTGGCGAGCAAAATACCAAAGACAATACCGACAAGGATCTGGACGACGAGGTTACCACGAGCAAATCGGGCAACGAGGCTGTTGTGTTGCATACATCATTCCTGCAATTTTATGCCAGAGCGAGCAGGGCAATAGTCCATCATTACACGGCGATAATGCCCTTGTATTGCAAGGGGTGAGCATTGCTTCTGGTCACTAAGACACATGATTATCAATTATCCTGTTTTTATAAATTCAGCCATTTTCTTGCTGAATATCACATATCTTAGCTTGGTAATATTTTGTGTCTAGTTTTAGTTTGTTTTTGGATTAAATGTTTGCTCAATGTTATTTAAATAAGATTTTTATGTTGAAAATTATCATTAGTTATGAGTAATGGTTTTTAATAAAGTTGTTAAAAAGGAGACTTTCGTCTCCTTTGATTTTATTGACAACTCAAACGTAACAAATCAGTAACTTTGTTGGCGCCTGCGCTTATCACTCATGGCATTTCGAGTGAGTTTCCCGAACTGTCGACTTTGAGCTCGTTGCTCTGCCAAAGTCGCGCCGTTAAAGGCTTGTTCTCGCAATAGTTTTTGATAGTTATTGAAACGACGAACCTCCAGTGTGCCATTTTCAATCGCAGCTTGAACTGCACAACCCGGCTCAGTTTGATGCTGGCAATCACCAAAGCGACAACGTTGAGCGAGCCCCTCAATGTCAGAAAATGCCTCACTGACGCCCAGTTCGCAGTCTGCTAGTTGAAGCTCGCGCATTCCCGGAGTATCAATCAAGATGCCGCCATCAGGTAATAGATGGATAGAGCGCGATGTGGTTGTATGTCGCCCTTTGCTATCGTCTTCACGAATATGCCCAGTCGCCTGTTCTTGCTGCCCGAGTAATGCATTCACAAGAGTTGATTTGCCAACGCCTGAAGAACCGATAAAAGCGACGGTTTGTCCTTCTTCGCACCAGCTCATGAGTTTAGAAGCACTCTCTGTTTCTAAGCCGTTGACTGTCTCTATGACTAATAGAGGGTCGAGCTTCAGTACTTGGCTTTTTAGTTCATCAATGTTGTCACACAAATCGGCTTTGGAAAGCACGATGACGGGTTCGACTTCGGCTTCATGGGCCAAGGCGAGATAGCGTTCAATACGACTTAAATTGAAGTCGTCGTTAAGGGAACAGACGATAAAAACGGTATCCACATTTGCGGCGATGAGCTGCTCTGACACTTTGCTACCTGCTGCTTTGCGGCTAAAGAGGCTCAAGCGATCCAGTAAACGAACAAATTGCTGATCGTCATTTAAGATAGCCCAGTCTCCGACGGTCATATTGGGTAGAGAGTGGTGGGCATTGAGGTGAACTTGCCCCGTTTCTGTCGCCAATAGGTAACCACTTCGGTGATGCGCAATCACACGTGCAAAGATAGTGTCGTCGTAATCGTCTAGTGTCAGTTGTTGCTGAAAAAATGGTTTCCAACCCAATCGTTTTAGTGGGTTTGAAGTTGAAATTAATGTGTCACAAAAAGTATGTGTTTGATTCATTGTTGAATTATCCCAGACGCAAAAAAGCGCCTTAATACAAATCGCATTAGGGTCTAATTCGGATAGAGTTGACCCCGGTGAAGACCGGGCAGAGAAGGGGAGTTGTGGCTATGCCACACAATTGGTGCGGTTAGGGTTACCCTTGCGATGCCCAGTTAGTGTTATTCAATACAATCATCATTTGTCCTCTTCGTTGGTTAATAAATAAGTGAATTAATTAAGCCAAGAGAGTATAGCCGCCCTTTATCTTAGAGGGTAGCTATACTGCGAAAATATTAGCTTTGTTTGTTGATGCGCTCTTCCATTATCTGCGAATACGTGTTGGCTTTTAAGCCGTATATGATTTGGACATGACGCTCATCCAGTATCACGACGCCATGTGCGCCATGATTTTTGAGTGCATTTTTATCGATGATGGACGTCGTTCTGAGGGTAAGACGTAGCCGAGTCGCGCATGCTCCAGTTTCTAGCAGGTTTTCTATCCCCCCAATGGCGTCAATGATCGTATCGACGTCTTGTTCGACATTGGGGTTGGTTTGAGTTAGGAAACTGAAAAACTGTTTCAGCACTGACTTAACTGTCATTTGAGGAGCCTTCAGTCGTCAGTTTTGAAATGGCTTCAACAATCGGTGCCGGCGAGAGTGTATGCGGTACCTTGGTGATTAACGTGCCATCCGGCTTCAAGAAGTAAAAGTAAGAGCTGTGATCAAGCGTGTATTTGAGCTCCGAGCCTTCCAATTCGGTTTTGCGGAAAATAACACCATAGTTGTGTGCCAAAGGTGTGGTTACATCAAGCGGCGCCGATAGGCCTTCAATCATTGGATGGAAGTAATGGGCATATTTCGCCGAGGCATCGGCCTCATCACGCTCTGGATCTAAAGAAATGAACATTGGGCGCAGTTGCGCTTTTTGCGCTTCATCGATCTGATTTAGGGCTCCTGCCAGCATAGCAAGCGAAGTTGGGCAAACATCTGGGCAGCGAGTAAAACCAAAATAGACGACTCGAATGCGAGGGTCATTCACATCGAAGATATTGACGGCTTGGTTATTTTCCCCAAACAATACCGTTTGTTGAGAGGTGGAACTATCCACTTGCTCTGGCTTCGTTTTCTGATTATCTAAATAGCTTTTTACGCCAAACCCGAGGGCGAAAGCAACTACGAGAAATAGGGACCAATTGCGGCTCATAATGATTCCTTATCTTTGCATTTTTATAGCAGGGTAAACGGTATTCTCTCCATCACTGAGTTCACCAACCCATGTCATGGCGTCTTGAGTGCAAACCGGCAGAATGATGTCACCTTGATATCGACCAGGAGCGACTTGCTTCAGTAAAAACTTGGGTTCTCCCATCTCCATTTCTCTTCCTGAAAGGCTTAGGACGAGTTGCTCAGCATCGCTTGTGCGCCACTCAACATTCAGAGTAGTAGGGACCAAGGGTTGAGCAGTATCTGCGTTGAGCGTCATCGTAACATTCTCTTGAACGCACGAGGCAGTAGAGAGAAAGCAATACTCATCTATCGGTTTGATCGGAGTGGATGAAGAAAAGCTTTTTAGTAACGTCGGGGCATAAAATCCCGCAACCAGTGCGGCTGAAACAGCGGCGATTTGTAACACTTTCATTAAGGTTCAGCATTTATCACTTAACATTATCTGCATCGTAGCACAGAAGCGTCATTCGCCAACTCGTGGCCTAAATAAATTGTGCGTTGTGCCTCGATGACAGAGATCAAAATAACCGCGCGGCTTAGGGGCTGTTGAATCAAGCCCATAAAGATTTTCAATTGCGATGATTTTCTCTTTGCCAACAAACAAGAACGAAGCCAATTGGCTCCGTTCTTGTTTGTTGATTCCGTATTGATTTGATACCGCAGTTACTTGTCTGAATCTGCAAATTTTTCGAGGCTCAAAACCAGCGCAATGGCAGCAAGCATCATCACAACGGCAAGCACTAACTGAGAAGGTTGTGATGTTACGTGTTCAAATTCAAATGGTGATAGGTTGTGCTGTAGCAAGGGCACTTGCTCACCCTTTGAATTGGTGCGCCAAGTGATGGTTTCTTTCCAAGGCCAAATCTTTGGTAACGTACCAATCATTAAGCCTGTCAAAAACATCAGAGTGAAATCGCGGAACTTGCGTAGTAACCACGACAATAGATGCGAAAAGGACAGCAAACCAATCACACAACCTGACAAAAACAGCGCTAATGTATCGACTTGGAAGCCTTTCACGGCGGCTAATACAGGTGCATACATCCCAATCAATAACAAGATAAAGCTGCCAGAGATGCCCGGTAAGATCATCGCGCAAATCGCGATAGCACCAGCGAACAATGTGTTAATAGCTGTTGGTTCCATGTGCAGAGGTTTAAGCACGGTGATGCTGTAAGCAAACCCGACACCAACAAGTAGAGTCACAAAGCGGATAAGATCACGTTGTTCAACCTGACGAATAATGTGATAGACCGATACCAAAATCAGACCAAAGAAAAATGACCAAAGTGGGATCGGGTGTGTGTCAAGAAGCCAAGTGATCAACTTTGCTAGCGTAGCAATGCTGGTGAAAATACCGGCAAACAGAGCGAGAAGGAAGAAACCGTTGATGTGATTAAAGGCGGCTTTAACCCCTTTTTTTCGCCAAATAGAGAAAAGTGATGGGTTAATGCGTCGAATGCTCTCAAGCAGCGTATCGTAAATGCCGGTGATAAACGCGATGGTGCCGCCTGATACGCCAGGAACAACATCTGCTGCGCCCATGGCGATTCCTTTGAAGAAAGTAATTAAGTAGTTCATTGCTCTAATGCTAAGTCGTTTCGATGGCACAGAGTATACAAACATTGTGACGAAAAAAGTATGAAATAGTGCTGTAGCTACTGGGTTTTATATCCAAGTAATTGCTTATTTTTGTTACAGGTAATGAGGTGATTCAAATACAACGATATCTTAATATTTGGTTTACATTATTGAGATGATTAACTGTACTATCAATGGCCACGTTTGTTGCATTATGCAAATGCAATTTGATAATTGAATTTGCGTTTTGCTATATTTTATATAGACAAATTCACTTTATATGAGATCCTGTGCCCAAAAATAAGTCTTTGCATTTTGGCATGATTAATGCATAATACTGCTCGACCCTTCTTAAGCCGAGGGTCACCTAGCCAACTGACGTTGTTAGTGAATACAATTTGTTCACACTAAATATAAGCCAATCGCGATTATTGCGGTTGGCTATTTTTTTATATGAACAACGTTACTTACGTGCTTTGCAAATTGCACTTCCCTCGTTCTAGACTCATAAAAAAGGGCTGACGCATCACGCCAACCCCTTGTATTTCACTTTAGGTTTTAATCTGTTTTCTTGAGCTGATCAGTACCCCATCAACTGGAGTAAATTTTCAGCTGTCACAATGGCCTCTTTACGATTGGCGATATTGAGCTTTTGGTACAAGTTGCGAATGTGAGTTTTAATCGTGGTGCCTGCCACATCAAGCTCTTGCGCGATTTGCTCATTGCTGAAACCAGAATAAATCAAACCAAGCACCTGCCACTCACGTTGAGTCAGTGGGCTTGTGCGAACCAGTTCCGGTACGTTAGGGTGGTTTACCAGCTTCTCAATGAAGTCTTCATCAAAGTGAATAGAGCGGCTGCGCTGATTGGAGGAAATATCCTTCATCAATTGTTGAGCGCGGTGGCGTTCTAGATCTCCTAACTCATGGCGTAGGCTTAACTTCTCCAGTAGCCCGCCAATGGTGGCGCCATCAATGAGGAAATTACCTACCATCCCCGTCTGGTTTGTCATCACTAACGCTTCTTTTAGCAATGCTTTTGCTTGCTCTTCGTCTTTTTGGCGAGCAGCAAACACCGCTTCGACCACTAAGTTGCGATTAGTATCTGTGATCAGGTTGGTTCGACGAGCTTCACTTTGGAGGAAATCCAATGCTGCGCGCGCTTCGGTATATTGACCTAAGTTGATGTGTGCGCGTGCAATGTTACGCCATTGCAATTGTGAAAAGTGGTTGCATGCCGATTCAGGACGAACCGCAGTGTTGAGCCATTCTTGCATTGCATCGGTGTTACCGCGCGCTTGCCAAAATAGGATCAACGATAGTGAAGCGTTTGCTGTCCAGTCTACATGGTAAGTCGACTGTTTCATCAAGTGTTGGATATGCTCAATGAATTTACCGGCTTTGTCTAGCTCGCCACGGCCAACCGCAATACGCGCCAGCATCGAGTAGCTGTGTAAGTGCTTACTTGGCGAATGGTTTTCGAGAATTTGTAGACCTCGGTAGGCACATTCCTCTGCTTCATCAAGTCGGTTCCAGCACCAAAGCACTTGTGCACGAATACGCGGCAAAAACTCGTGCAGAGGAACATGTTGAAGTTGCTGATCTTCAATCAAACGGAATGCGGAATCTTGCAGCTCAAAGGCGGCTTGTACGTAACCTTGTGCAATCAAAATCTCGCTTTGTTGTAAAATCGCCCATAACGCTTGGTGGTAAACTTGGTACTGACGAGCCAGTTTCTCGGTTTGTTGCATCATCGGTAACGCGCGGTCGAGTTTACCTAGCACGTGGTTAACTTCGCCAACAACCGAAGTTGCCACAATGCGGCTACGGTAAATCGTGTTATCAAGTTGGCTAAGTGCTAGCTCCGCTAATTCGAGTGCTTTCTCTGGCTGGTTGCTGTTGATAGCCACTTGAGCAAGCAGCGCGTTTGCTTGACCTTGATAATGAATATCTAACTCAATGTTACGCTTTTTATGCTCTTCTTCCGCTTCTTCAAGCAGGTGGCCTACTTGGTTATAACGGTGCTGACTTTGAGCCAACCAAGCTCGGAGCATCGTAAGTTTTGGGTGGCTGAACAGAAGCTCAGCATCCAACTTATTAATTGAGCTTTCCAGTGTGCTGAGCTCGCCTTGGTTAAACATCTTCCAGCCGAATTCGTTTAGAATTTCTACCACCAAGTCTTTATCGTTCGACTTTTGTGCATGGTGAATCGCTTGGTGCGGTGCTTTTTGTTGTAACCAGGCAACAGCTGCATTGCGGTGGAGATCTTTTTCTTGCTGAGGAATACGCGCTTGGCGCTCATGAGACAAAAACTCGCCAAATAAGTTATGGAATCGGAACCAGTTTTGCTCCCCTTCGAGTGGGTAGATGAATAAGCCGTAGCGGTTTAATGATTCGATCAAACCAAGCGCATCTTCGCGTTGGGTGAGGGCAAACACCAACTCATCATTGAAGTGGTCAAGCACGGAAACTTGCATCAAGAAATGACGAGTTTCGTGATCGAGTAGGTCAAATACTTCTTCGACCAGATAATCCCACAAATGCGCGTGATTGAACTGTGATACTGACTCTACGGTTTGTGCCAATGTACGGTTTTGATGTTGCGCTTGTAACGCGATCAACTGCATCGCCGATGGCCAACCTTCCACATAGGTTCTGAGGCTGTTTGCCATGTCTTCGTCGATGCCATCGGCAATACGCTGATTAAAGAAGCGAGTCGTTTCTTCGGTATCGAACGCCAACATCTCGTTGCCGATTTCGATCATTAAATCACGAACACGTAAGTTTGCAGTACCCAGAGGCGGCGCTGCACGACTTGTTACCACAACGGTGAGGTTGTCTGGCATGTGTTTTAAGAAGAAACGCATGGATTCATGGATTTCATCGTTGGTGATCAAGTGATAGTCATCTAGCACCACGTAGCACTCTTGATGAAAATCAGCCATTTCCGCGAATACTTCGCTGAATAAAGAACGTAGAGAAGAGATCTGGCGTTTTTCCGCCAGTTTTTGTGCGTTAGAGCAACTGAAGTTGGTGGCTTTGTTTAATGCTTGAAGCAGGTAATTTACAAAGCGAAAGCCATCATTGTCACTGTCGTCAATGCTGTACCAACCGACGTTTGGTTTATCGGATAGCCACTGCGCTGCCATGGTGGTTTTTCCGTAACCTGCTGGGGAGCGGAATAAAACCAATTTGTAGTAAGGCGCTTGCTGTAGTAAGTCCAACACTCGTGGGCGCACGATGGCATTGTGCAGGCGTCCTGGTCGAGTAAGCTTAGATGGAATCCACATTAGTAATTATGTCCTTATTTATGTATACCCAAGTGATTGCGACGTGATCATTTCAGTAAGGCCCCCTCGAAAGCTTCGTCTTACTGAATGATGCCATCAGCATCAAAAACTGCTTGAATGCGGTTAATGTCGCCTCTTGTTGGGGCTTGCATCCGTCTGAAAAACCATTCCATACGGTCACTTAGATATAAAAGCTAGCGAAAACTAGAAATAACTCACACCGCCTAATTCTAGTTTGTATAAAAAGCGTACAATCCTGTGAGCCGTGTGGGATGTTACGACATCAGAAATGTCCGTTACTTTGATCCACTTCCTAATTCTCAAGGGTTGATGGATTTACCATCAACTACGCCCTTTATTTGTGATTCTTGTCACTTAAATATCTTTTGTGTCGAGTGTATTAAGATCTCGTTGCACATCGATTATGAAAAATCTTTCCATGTTAACCAAGTTAATGTGACCAATATTGCAATTTTCACATCATCAGATGAGTGGGCTATAAAAAGCGTCATGAACGGGTTTTAACCTTTCTCATATTCCATTGTGATCAAAATCACTAAGAACTAGAGCAAAGTTCACTTTGTTGAGATTTGGATCACTAACCTAGCAATGGTACCCCTCTACGCCCTCAGCCCTCCTCCTTCAAAGGAGGAGAATTAGGAGGATGTTTATTCACAGAGGTAAATGCACGATGTATGGCAGATGAATTACCAAAAGACGTGAGAATTTCGTAATGAAACCTACTCAACAAAAACAATTTGACAAGAAGTCGTTCCAAGAAAGCGTAAAGAAACACCTATCTGTAACTTACGCTCACACGATTGAAAACGCAGACAGCCGCGCTTGGTACCTAGCAATGGGTCATGCACTGGCTGAGTTCACTACTCTAGATTTGCTTGCTACTGAAGAAGATCCGCGCATTAAAAGTGCGAAGAGCGTTAACTACCTTTCGCTAGAGTTCCTTATCGGTCGTTTGACGGGTAACAACCTAATCAGCATGGGTCTGTACGAACAAGTAACAGAAGCAATGGCTGAACTGGGTTACAACCTAACTGACCTGCTAGAAGAAGAACGTGACCCATCATTGGGTAACGGTGGTCTTGGTCGTCTAGCGGCATGTTTCATGGATTCATGTGCGGCACAAGAATTCCCAACCGTCGGTTACGGCTTGCACTACGAATACGGTTTGTTCAAACAGTCATTCAAAGATGGTCGCCAGCAAGAAGCACCTGACGCATGGCGTGGTGTAGAAGGCTACCCTTGGGAAATTGCTCGTCCAGAACTTGCACAAGAGATCGGTTTCTACGGTCACGTTGAAGTGGTTAACGAGAACGGTAAAGAAGTTCGCAAATGGGTTCCTGGCATGTCTGTAAGAGCCATGCCTTGGGATCTACCAATCGTGGGTTACGAATCAGACACGGTTTACCCGCTACGTCTTTGGGAATGTCAGGCAATTGCACCATTCTCGCTAGCAAGTTTTAACAACGGTGACTACTTCGAAGCGCAGCACGCACTGATCGACGCGGGCAACATCACTAAAGTGCTTTACCCGAACGACAACCACGAGAAAGGTAAAACACTGCGTCTTATGCAGCAGTACTTCCACTCAGCGGCGTCTGTACGTGACATCCTACGTCGCCACGAAGCAGCTGGCTACTCGCTAGCGGATCTACCGAAGCAAGAGACTATCCAGCTTAACGATACGCACCCAACGATTGCGATTCCTGAGCTAATGCGCATCCTGATGGACGAAAAAGGTCTAACTTGGGAAGCGGCTTGGGAAATCAGCTCTCAAACATTCGCGTACACAAACCACACGCTACTTCCAGAAGCACTAGAGACATGGTCAGAGTCGCTAATTCAGCACCTACTACCACGTCACATGGAGATCATTTACGAGATCAACCACCGCTTCTTACAAGACGTACGTGCAATGTGGCCGGGTGATGTCGCGAAACAACAGAAGCTTTCTATCATCGAAGAAGGTTTCCATCGCATGGTTCGCATGGCAAACCTATGTGTAATTGGCTCTTACGCAGTAAACGGTGTAGCGGCACTTCACTCTGAATTGGTTAAGAAAGACCTATTCCCAGAGTTCCACGAAATGTACCCAACACGTCTACACAACGTAACGAACGGTATTACGCCACGTCGTTGGTTGAAGTTCTGTAACCCTGGTCTTTCTAAGCTAATCACAGAGAAAGTCGGCCCAGAATGGCCAGCGAAACTAGAGCAACTAGAAGGCATCGCTAAGTACGCCACTGACGAGAAATTCCAGAAAGAATTCATGGCAGTGAAGAAAGAGAACAAAGAACGCCTAGCTAACTGGGTGAAAGAGAACATGGGTATTGAACTCGATACTAATGCGATCTTCGATGTTCAAATTAAGCGTCTACACGAGTACAAACGTCAGCACCTAGATTTGCTACACGTACTGTCTTTGTACCACCGTATTCTTAACGAACCAGGCTTCGAATGTGTGCCTCGCGTTGTGTTCTTCGCAGCGAAAGCCGCACCGGGTTACCACCTAGCGAAAGAAATCATTTTCGCTATTAACAAGATTGCTGAGAAAGTGAACAACGACCCTCGCATCGGCAACAAGCTGAAAGTGGTCTTCATTCCTGATTACCGCGTGAGCATGGCTGAAATTATTATTCCTGCGGCGGACGTATCACAACAAATTTCACTTGCGGGTAAAGAAGCATCAGGTACTGGTAACATGAAGATGGCGCTTAACGGTGCCCTAACGATCGGTACGATGGATGGTGCTAACGTTGAGATTCGTGAAGAAGTAGGCGATGAGAACATCTACATCTTCGGTCTAGACGTTGAAGGTGTGAAAGCGCTGAAAGCTCAAGGTTACAACCCATTTGATTACTACAATGCGGATCACCTACTCAAAGCGTCTATGGACCTACTACTGGGTGAAGAATTCACTCCAGGTCAACCAGGCTTACTGCGTGCAACGTACGACAGCCTACTAGATGGTGGTGACCCGTACTTATGTCTTGCGGACTTCGCATCTTACGTGAAAGCGCACGAAGACATGAGCGAACAATACAAAGACCAAGCTGGCTGGGCGAAGAAAGCCATTCTTAATACCGCCCTTGTCGGCAAGTTCACCTCAGATCGCTCAATTCGCGACTATGTGAACAACATCTGGAAACTAAAAGCGGTTCACCGTTAATAGAACAGAGTTAAGACCAAGGTAGCCAAGCGCTACCTTTGGTCATTTTCCAAAAGAAGTTATTGATAACAATAAAACCCTACATGGAAGGTGTTGGTATTACCTTCGGAGAAAGCGATGAAAGAACAAACAGCATTAAAGAAAGTCGCGGAAATGGCGAGATTGGCTGATAGCTATGTCAGTGCTTGGGGAGATGAGGCAAAAGTGTCTGAGGAGACGCTGCGCCGCTTGCTCGCTTCGCTTGGCTACGATACTAGCAGCGATGAAAAACTATTGGCTTCTGCTGAAAAGAAACATAAAAAAGACGTACTAGCCCCTGTTCTTGTTTTACGCGACGGCGAACCAGTCGAAGTGGAACTAAACCTAGGTACGAGTGCTCGTGAGAGTGAATTCAGCTGGCGTTTAGAAACAGAACAAGGAGAGGTACTTGAAGGCTATCTTCAGTCCCAAATTGTTCGTGATGAGCGTGCTGAGGGTGGCCCTCTAGTGTTTGCATTGCCAAAGAACTTGGCTTGGGGTTATCACAAATTGATTGTCAGCCGTAAGCGTCGTAAAACGCCTTACGAGATGTCATTGATCATCACGCCAAAAGCGTGTTTCAAACAAGACGATCTAAACCAACATAAAAAGCTATGGGGTCCTAGTATCCAGCTTTACACACTGCGTACTCAGCACAACTGGGGTATCGGTGATTTTGGTGACCTAAAACAGTTGGTGAGCGATATCGCTTCTCGTGGCGGTGACTTCATTGGTTTGAACCCGATTCACTCGCTGTTCCCAGCGAACCCAGAAGGTGCGAGCCCATACAGCCCTTCTTCTCGTCGTTGGTTGAATATCATGTACATCGACGTAAGTTCTGTACCTGAATTCGCACTGAGTGCTGAAGCTCAGCAACGTGTTGGCAGTGCAGAGTTTCAACAGCGCCTACAAAAAGTACGTGACTCTCATTGGGTGAACTACACAGAAGTTTCGCAACTGAAAATGAGCGTTCTTCCACTGCTGTTTAGTGAGTTTAAAGCTCGCCATTTAGATAAAAACACCGACCGCGCTCGTGCATTCTTGGACTTTGTAGAAAAAGGTGGCGACAGCTTATTACACCAAGCTGCATTCGATGCGCTTCATGCTGATTTACACGCAGAAGATTCAAACATGTGGGGTTGGCCTGTATTCCCTGAGAAATACCGCACATTCGACGCAGCCGGTACTCAGAAATACATCAAAGACAACCAAGACCGCGTTCACTTGTACATGTACCTACAGTGGATCGCAGACGATCAAATCAAAGAAGCGCAGTCACTGGCAGAAGAAAAAGGCATGGCTGTGGGCTTGTACCGTGACCTTGCTGTCGGTGTTGCCGACTCAGGTAGTGAAACTTGGGCCGACGACGGTAACTTAGTGTTAGACGCCAGCATCGGTGCGCCGCCGGATGTACTTGGTCCTCTGGGTCAAAACTGGGGTCTGCCACCGCTTAACCCTCAAGTTTTAGAAGCGACTGGTTACGACGCGTACATCAAGTTGTTACGTGCCAACATGAAGCACTGTGGTGCACTGCGTATCGACCACGTACTTGGCCTGCTTCGCCTTTGGTGGATTCCAAAAGGCGAGAAAGCGACAGAAGGCGCTTACTTGTACTACCCAGTGGAAGATATGCTCGCAATCCTAGCGCTTGAGTCGCACCGTCATCAGTGCTCTGTGATTGGTGAAGACTTAGGTACTGTGCCAGATGAAATCGTCGATATCCTACGCGATGCAGGTGTGCACTCATACAAAGTGTTCTTCTTCGAAACTTCGAAAGAAGACGGTGGGTTCATTTCTCCGAAGCACTACGCAGAGCAATCGATGGCGGCACTGTGTACGCATGACATGCCAACCCTGCGTGGTTTCTGGCACTGCGATGATTTGAAAATGGGTCGTGAGATTGGCCTTTACCCAGATGAGAAACAGTTGGAAGGCTTATTTGCTGATCGCTTGAAGTGCAAGCAAGGTATCTTAGACAGCGTTCGCTGGCACGGCTATTTGCCAGAAGGCATTGGTCATGATGCTCAGTACGTACCGATGGACTCGTACCTAAGCGAAGCGCTGCAACTGCACGTAGCTGCGGGTGACTCAGCACTGCTTAGCGTTCAGCTTGAAGACTGGCTAGAAATGGATCAACCGGTCAACATTCCTGGCACGGTGGATGAGTATCCAAACTGGCGTCGTAAATTGTCGATGAACCTAGATGAAATCTTCAGCCGTGAAGATGTGAATCGCATTTCCAAACGCCTCACTGAAGTTCGCGCACAGGCGAGCAAATAAGATGCGTAGAGTGACGTAGATGAATGAGCGGATTACCAATTTTGTTAGCTCAGAGGTACGAAAGTTCCGTCTAGGTCACTCATTCCGAAAACACAATCCGTTAGGATGAAGTACCGTTATTATGCCCGCGACAATAGCGGGCATTTTTTGTTTTTGACATCGCTTGATGCATACATGTTTTAAGCGAAGTCTTTTGTGAGTTCACAACGTTGGCTGTGGAGAAACCGATGTTTGATTCAGATTTCTGGTCTTGAAAAGGATATTGGCTCTAGGGAGAAAGATTTGAAAACCACCAAAACCAAGAAAATAAAGAAACAACACGAACGCGCATATGAACTGCTGGCTGAGGCGGCTTACTCTGATCCATTTTCGGCGTTGGGGCCATTCATTGATGATGGCGAAGGATCGCTGCGAGTGTGGATGCCGGGCGCAAACAAGGTTGAACTGCTTGTTAATGGCGAACCTCGCGTAGCGCTTGAGCGTGATGGTGACAGCGGTTTTATCTTAAAAGAACAACGCGATTTACACCTGACCCACTACCGTTTGGCGGTCGATTGGAATGGTGTTGAACAAATTATTGATGACCCGTACCAGTACCACAATATTTACCAAGAGTACGAGCATCTGCATACGCCCAAAGACATGTATCACTATATGGGTGCACACTTTGTCACGCTAGAACGTGGCGGTGAAAACATCTCCGGTGTTCGCTTCCTTGTCTACGCACCGCATGCATCGGCTGTTAGCCTTGTGGGTTGCTTCAACCAATGGGACGGTCGTCGTCACCCAATGCAACGTTTAGATTATGGCATTTGGGGTTTGTTCATTCCTGGCTTAGAAGAAGGCGTTCAGTACAAATTTGAGCTCAAAGGGCCAAATGGGGAAGGGCTGCCACACAAACAAGACCCTTGGGGTTTTTACTCTGAGCAGTACCCATCGTTCGCGTCCATTACTTACGATCACAAGCGTTACCAATGGCAAGATGCCAAATGGCAAAATCGCGCAGTGACACAAAAGCGTGATGAAGCGTTATCATTTTATGAGCTGCATGCAGGGTCATGGAAGCGCAACGAGAAAGGCGATTTCCTCAACTACCGCGAACTCGCGGAGCAGTTGGTGCCATACCTTGTGGATATGGGCTACACCCACGTTGAGCTGATGCCTGTGTCTGAGCATCCATTCTACGGTTCATGGGGCTATCAACCCGTTGGCTTGTTTGCGCCAACCAGCCGTTTTGGCTCACCTGATGATTTCAAATTCTTCGTGGATGCGTGTCACCAAGCTGGTATCGGTGTAGTGCTGGATTGGGTTCCGGCGCACTTCCCATCGGATGATCATGGCTTAGCGAACTTTGATGGTACGCCTCTGTTCCACGACCCGGATCCGCGTCGCGGTTGGCACCAAGATTGGAACTCATACATCTACGATTTAGGCCGTGAACATGTGCGTCGCTTCCTTGTATCGAACGCGCTGTACTGGTTTGAACAATTCCATATTGATGGCATTCGCGTGGACGCTGTCGCGTCGATGCTCTATCTCGATTATTCACGTAGCCACGATCAGTGGGTACCGAACGTCGACGGTGGCAACGAAAACTACGACGCAATCGCAACCTTAAAATGGATGAACGAAGAAGTGTACAAGCACTTCCCGAATGCGATGACGATTGCGGAAGAGTCAACGGCGTTTCCGGGGGTGTCTGCGCCAACCTTTATGGGTGGTTTAGGTTTTGGCTTCAAGTGGAATATGGGGTGGATGCACGACAGTCTTTCATACATCAAAGAAGATCCTGTTCACCGCAAATACCACCACAATACCATCACATTCCCGCTGGTTTATGCGCACAGCGAAAACTACGTCTTGTCTCTCTCTCACGATGAGGTGGTGTACGGAAAAGGCTCTATCCATAACAAGATGCCAGGTGATGAATGGCAGCAAACCGCAAACCTACGTGCATACTACGGTTACATGTATGGTCAACCGGGCAAAAAGCTGAACTTCATGGGCGCGGAAATCGGCCAAACGGCGGAGTGGAACCACGATGATCAGTTGCAATGGTTCTTGTTGGAATACGAACGTCATCAAGGCGTTCAAAAGCTGATGCGTGATTTGAACCACTTGTACCGAAATGAAGCGGCGATGCACGATCAAGATTGTGTTCCTGCTGGTTTTGAGTGGCGTCTACAAGACGAGGCAGATGCAAGCATCCTAGCGCACGAGCGTATCAGTAAAGAGGGTGAGCGTATTCTCATCATCACCAACTTTACGCCCGTACCACACGAGCGTTTCCGTTTAGGTGTTCCAAATGCAGGTCAATACGAACTACTGCTGAACACGGACGACAGCAAATACGGCGGCAGCGATTTTAAAGTGCTGATTAGTGTGAAAACGGAAAAAGTCGAAAGTGAATCACTACCTCAATCACTTGAGCTTCGTTTACCACCACTTTCAACCGTGTTCTACAAGCTGAATAAATAATTCAGTATAATCAAATTCTAAGCCCGTTTTACATTGTAAATCGGGCTTTTTTTGACCTGTTTTTTACCTCAAAAACTTGTTGTTCCTGATTGAATCAGGCAAGCTCGCTGGTTTGTTTATCATCAATCGCTAATGCATTGGGGAACCACTCATGTTGAAAAGGCTTAAGTCATTTCTATTTAAAATGGTGTTGATATTACTGATTGCCCCAATCGTTTTGGTTGGTGTGGTGAAATATGTCGATCCACCAATATGGGGATGGAAGTTAAGCCGCATTGTTGTGCCACCAAAGAACTATCCAGATAGCAGCCAACACGAGTGGGTATCCTTATCGCGTATTTCAAAAAATATGCAGTTAGCGGTGATTGCGACCGAAGACCAAAAATTCCCTCATCATTATGGTGTCGATTTCGAATCGCTATTCGACGTGATTTCCGAGGCAGATGGTAATGGTCCGTCGAGAGGCGCGAGCACCATTACCCAACAAGCTGCGAAAAATGTGTTTTTGTTTCCTTCTCGCTCCTACGTTCGCAAGGCTTACGAGCTTTACTTTGCCTTGCTAATGGAGCTGATGTGGAGCAAAGAGCGCATTCTCGAAGTGTATCTAAATGTGGTTGAATTTGGTCCCGGTATTTACGGTGCTGAAGCAGCAGCGCAGAATTATTTTGGTGTCAGTGCAAAGCAACTCTCGAAGTGGCAAGCAGCGCGTTTAGCCGTGGTGTTGCCAAACCCATATCGAATCAAAGTCTATCCACAAAGTGATTACACTGCTCGCCGCACAAGATGGGCGATGAACCAAATGAGCAATCTTGGCAGCGTGCAACTTTAAGTCCCTCAATCCATTGCGCTTAAATAGAACTACGCCCCTATATCAATAAAATGTGAAGCGTCACAACCTTTGGGGCGTAGGCAATTAGAATGATGTGTTCAGTTTCTTATCTAGGCACAATTAGTGTGAATAAAACTAATAAATGTGCATGGTTACCATGTGCTGCCAATGGACTGAACGATGAAACTGAACCTGATTACCACTACTTTATTGCTTGCGTCGGCAAGTGCCATCGCCGAGCCTAACATCACCATTTCTACCACGACCAACAGCCGTGACTTCCCACTAAGTGCAGAACAGCCTTTGGTTGTGCCTCTAACCAAAGACGGATACACGCTTAAAATCACGGGCGTTGAAGGCGACTGCATTGCCCCCGATGGTCAGAAAGTGAAGTTCAATAAACCTCTTGCGCTGAACTGCGGAAAACCAACGGAACTACCGTTAAAAATCCGCTTTACCGGCGATTACTCTTTTGCTTTTGATGCAGAAGCCAAAACACTGCGTTTTAAGCGTGAACCTAAGAAAGCCGCCAAGAGTGAGTTCAAACGCCCAATTCCACAAGTGCAATGTGAGGTTTACCAAGGCGGAGAAGTCACCATTGCGTTGGGTGATAGCTTCCCAGATGGTACCAAGTTGCGTGATGCCTATTCTGGTCAAATGGTCGAAGTAAAAGATCAGCAAGTATCGCTGACGCCAAGCAAAGACTCTGGCGGCATAGTGCTTTTAGAGCCTGTACAGAAAACCAAAGAAGCGGTGCTATTTGATTACCGAAACGCGAACATTTACTTCGTGATGGTTGACCGTTTCAACAACGCAGACGCAAGTAACGACAACAGTTATGGTCGCAAAAAAGACGGCAAAGAAGAGATAGGTACTTTCCACGGCGGTGACCTTAAAGGCGTGATTGAGAAACTGGATTACATTAAGAGCTTAGGTACAGACGCGATTTGGTTGTCGCCAATCGTTGAGCAAGTGCACGGCTTTGTCGGTGGTGGCGATAGTGGTTCATTTCCGTTTTATGCATACCACGGCTACTGGACGCGCGATTTCACCAAGATTGATGAGAACTTCGGTAACGAAGAAGATTTAAAAACGCTGGTGGAAGAGGCGCACAAACGAGGCCTCAAAGTCTTGATGGATGCGGTTATCAACCATTCTGGTTACTCAACATTGGCGGATCTACAGTTCGACGGTATCGATGTGTTAAAGCCTAATGCCGATCTGCCCAAGAAATGGGGCGACTGGCAACCAAAAACGGGTGAAAATTGGCATAGCTATCACCAGAATATTGATTATCAGAGTCCGAACTGGGCTAAATGGTGGGGCGGCGATTGGGTAAGAACCGGCTTGCCAGGTTACCCAGCTCCGGGCAGTAGCGACATCACCATGTCATTGGCGGGGCTGCCTGACTTTATCACTGAACAAGGCAAAGCTGTAAAACCAGCTCAGTGGCTATTAGATAACCCTGGCACTCGCGTAGAAGCTCGTGACAATTACACCGTCTCGGATTACTTGATTGAGTGGCAAACTGACTGGGTGAAACGCTTCGGTATTGATGGTTATCGCGTCGATACTGTGAAACACGTCGAAGGTGAAGTTTGGAAGCGTCTAAAAGAAGAAGCATCGAACAGCTTAGAACAGTGGCGTAAAGAAAATGGCAAATCAGGTCAGCCGTTCTGGATGATGGGCGAAGTCTGGGGACACACCGCGTATCGCAGCCCTTATTTCGATGATGGTTTTGATGCGTTGATCAACTTCGATATGCAGAAGAAGCTAGACAAAGGCGCGGCGTGCTTTAGCCAAATGGCAGACACTTACCAAAGCTATGCGGACACTATCGCGAACGAGAAAGACTTCAACCCAGTCAGTTACATGTCTTCTCACGATACGGAGTTGTTCTTCTCTCGCTTCAAAGACTACGGCATGCAGCGTAACGCCGCGAATGCACTGCTTCTGAGCCCAGGTGCGGTTCAGGTTTACTACGGTGACGAAGTGGGTCGTAACATTGGTCCTTACGCGGATGATTTCCACCAAGGCACACGTTCAGATATGGTTTGGAAACTATCGGATGAGAAGCAAGCGCTGCTCAAACATTGGCAAACCCTTGGTCAGTTCCGTCAAGCACACCCTGCCATTGGCGCAGGTCAGCATCGAGTGATTGAACAAGAAGACGCGTATGTGTTCTCTCGCTCGCTTGGCAATGACAAAGTCGTCGTGGCGTTTGTAGGACGTAATAAGTAACTAAACGCTCTTTATGTCGATAAATAAAAAGCCCTTCCTTGAGTTATCAAGGAAGGGCTTTGTTGTTTTAGTTCGCCAGTTCTTGGTCGATGACTTTTTCTAGCTCGTCAAACGGCACATAGCCAGGAATGACTTGATCATTAATGATCAACGCAGGCGTGCCGCGTAAACCAAGTTGCGTGAAATACTGATAGTTCTTATCAAGCAGCGCTTTGGTCTCTTTGTCGTCGACAAGCTGCGCTTCTGTCCCCGTTTTTTTCGCGATTTGTTTTAACGAACGTGCATCATGTGCGCCCGGTTTTTTCACCAGTAACTCATGCACTTGTTCGTACTTATCTCGCTGGTTTTGCCAAACATTTAATGCGTAACTTGCCGAGTTGTAGCCGTTTTTCTCGTATTGTTCTTTAAAAGAGACATTGAGGTTAAGCACTTTTATCTGCGGATATTCTTTGCCAACTTTGACCAGTTCTCCTTCTAAGCGTTTACAAAAAGGGCAACTGTAGTCCGTTACGTTAATAATGGTTAACTCAGGGTTTTCAGCTCCAAAAGAGGAATGTTTGCCATCACTTAGATAGTGACGAACCTCCTTCAAGGTGTCTCCAAATGACTGTTGATACGCAATGTACTCTTGAAGGTTTTGGTGTAATGAATCAAGAATTTGAGGATTCTCTTTTAGTATCTGAGTAACTTCCTCTAGCTTTTGTTCTGCGGTCTTTTCTGATGCGAAAGATACGGCAGGTACGATAGCCATCGTTAACGTCAAAAGTGTACGAGTGAATGTCATAATATTTCCTAAAACTTTTAGATTTCGTTGTTTGTTATGTGAAGTGAATAAAATACGTACAAAAGTCAGGCGAGAAGATCTTTCGCCTTGCTAGGTTTATTCTCTAAACACGCAAAGTTTTAGGTGAACCCGATACTTTTCCGGTATCGGTTCTGTGTATTCCAGATAATGAATTGCTGTGGATGCCATCGGCAGCGCCACAATCAAAGCAAACAGAAAAAATGGAATAAGAATATGGTCCAACTGGTGTTGGTACGCTTGAACTAGCTTCTCTGAAAGGTCGCAAGATGGTGATAAATTCACACTTTCATCTTGCTGACTCTGTATTTGGTGAGCCTTAGGGCAGCTTTTCGAGAAGCCGGAATTTTGGCTTAAACATACCATCACCACCCAAAACACGAGGGCGAGTGTCCACTTGGCTATTTTAGGTTGTGAGCGTAACAATGGGCTGCCTAGTCCTGTTGATTCTGGTTTATGCCGTTTGAATATGACCGGACAATCCTAACCTAAATTTCATTATGGAATGTTACTTTCGAGTTAATCGATATCGCCTCAATGCCAAAGTATGAAGTACGTCATGAATGTTGTAGAAAGCAATATTCGTTGGAATCATTGGTCTGATTGATGAAGAAGTCCAGAGGTATCGATATAGATTAATATACCTAATTGTTAGCACAAATTTTTATTATCTTTCAAATGTGATTAAAATCATAAAACAAAACTTCATAACTGAGTCGCTAGAATGTTCGGCAGGCGGATTGATTTTGATCATCTCTCTAGCACATTATTCGAGTGAACATATGTGTCCTGTCCCACATGTGTAGGTAATGTTATGAAAAATCCTGTTCAAACCGAGCGCAAGGTTACGCTGGGGTGCTACGTTGCACTGGCGTTTGCGGTCGTCTTCTTTTCTGGTCTCATGCAATCGAACGAATGGTATGGCGTATTTGATTTCACCACGTTGAATGGCTCTTTCGGCAAGGTGGCTTATGGTGTCACCGAAACGGCTGACGGTGTGCAAGTTGCAACAACGTCGCTTCGTGGTACTGGTGGTAGCGGTGCACGTGACGGTTTCATTTTTGCACTTACTTTGATTCCTACCGTTATGTTTGCACTGGGTATGATCAATGTACTTGAGCACTATGGTGCGCTTGAAGCAGCTCGTAAGCTTCTTACTCCTCTTCTACGTCCTCTAATGGGCATCCCAGGTAACTCTGGTTTGGCTCTTATCGCTTCGCTGCAAAGTACCGATGCAGGTGCGGCGATGACTCGTCAGCTTAAAGATGAAGGCCATCTTACCAAACGCGAAACCGATGTGTTCACTATGTTCCAGTTCACCGCTGGTGCCACCATTGTTAACTTTTTTTCCTCAGGGGCGGTGCTGTTTACGCTGACGATGGCGAATGGTTCGCTTGCCGTAACGTCTTCTATTGGTTTGGCGGTTGTGGTGATGTTCTTGTTTAAAATTGTGGGCGCGAACTTATTCCGTATCTACCTAAACATCACAGAAGGTAAAGAAGACAAGCAAGATCAAAACAAATCTGAGAACTTAAAAGAGGAGACGGCGTAATGAGTGACGTAAAAGTAAGTAAGCCGATGGTGACAGATATTTTCGTTGAAGGCGCTAAAAAAGGCTGGGTTATTGCGACAACATCAACTGTGCCTAACGTTCTTATGGCGTTTGTCATCATTAAAGCGTTGCAGATTACTGGCGCGTTGGATTTGATGGGCTCGGTATTTTCTCCAGTAATGGCAGTTTTTGGTTTGCCAGGTGAAGCGGCTGCGGTGCTGATTGGTGCTTGGATGTCGATGGGCGGCGCAGTTGGCGTGGTTATCACATTGTTTGACCAAGGCATCTTGAACGGAACGCACATTGCGATTCTTGCGCCTGCAATTTACCTAATGGGCTCACAGGTTCAGTACATGGGTCGAATTATGGGACCTATCGGTACTGAAGGTCGTTATATCCCAATCATGATTGCGATTTCCGTATTGAACGCATTTGGCGCAATGCTAGTCATGAACTTGTTTGTTTAGGGGGCAATCATGCAGTTTTCTCTCAATGAATATCTCGAAGAACTTCGTCCTCTCATTAATGTCGATTGTGGTACGTACACCACTGATGGCATTGAGTTCATCGCTTCTCAATTTGAAGAGAAGTACCAAGCGATGTCAGGTTGGAGCGTAAAACGCATCGACTGTGGCAGAGCGGGTATCGGTCTTGAAGTTCGAAACAAGCCTGAGGCTGAGCAAGTTGACGTGATGCTGATTGGTCACATGGATACAGTGTTCCCTGTCGGCACCGCAGAGTTACGTCCTATGTCTCAAGACGCTGAAAAAGCGTACGGTCCGGGTGTCTCGGACATGAAATCTGGCTTGCTGAATATTGTGTACGCGATGCGTAACCTCGACCAAGCGGTGTTGGATAAACTGTCGATTTGTATCTGCATGAACCCAGACGAAGAAACCGGATCGTTAGATTCGGTCGACTGGATTCAATCTGTTGCAAAAAATGCGAAGAACGTATTGGTGGCAGAAGCAGCACGTGCAGACGGCGGTTTAGTCAAAGCGCGCAAAGGCATGGCGCGTTACAAAATTACGTTTAACGGCGTGGCGGCGCACGCTGGCAACGAGCCAGAAAATGGCCGCAGTGCAATTACCGAGATGGCGAACTGGATTCTCGCAATCAATGCCATGACGAACTTCGAATCTGGTACCACATTAAACGTGGGTATTGTGTCTGGCGGTAACGGCGCAAACATCGTCCCTGAGCACGCTGAAGCGATCGTGGATGTGCGTTTCTGGAATAACGATGAGTACGACGATGTTGATAGCAAGCTAAACGGCATGCTGGAGACACCATTTGTTGATGGCGTTAGCATCGAGTTGGTTCGTGAAGCTTACAAACCTTCTATGGTGCCAAGCGCGCAAACTGAAAGCTTGATGGCATTAGTTGAAGAAGCCGCAAGTGAACTGGCTATCGACATCAACTGGAAAGAAGTGGGTGGCGGCTCTGATGCAAACAATACGGCAATTCTTGGCATTCCAACTTTGGATGGTCTAGGACCTATCGGTGCAGGTTTCCACAGTGACCAAGAGTACTTGTTGCTTGAGTCTATCGAACCACGTATCAAAATGCTGATGCGTGTACTGGAGAAGATAGCTCAGTAGCGAACTCGACAACTTAGTTCCCAACATCACGATCCCCAGACTTCGGTTTGGGGATTTTTCTATCTGTGTTTTTGTTTCACTTTACTATCATTTCTTGTTATTAATCTTGCGTTCAGGTTCGATTTATTAATATGTTGGCCACAGTCATAAATTTCGGAGGCAACGATGAGCACAACAATGTCTGTAAAGTCGGCGCCGAAAGACGCCAAAGATCAAACGATGCAAGCGCCAGATGAGAAAACATTCTGGCGAAAAATGAAAGGGTCGGTTAAGAAAGCGGGTGAAGAAATTGCCGTAATGGGCATAAAATCATGGCTCGCGATGACAGATTCCAACACCGCCGTTCGCCATAAGGCGATTTTAGGTGGCGCATTGGCTTACTTCGTATTACCCACCGATATGGTGCCAGATGTGTTAGCAGGCGTCGGCTTTACCGATGACATGGCAGCGCTTACCTTAGCCGCTAACTCAGTCGGCAATGCCATTACTGAAGAACACGAAGAACGAGCCAGAGAAAAATTGAATTCGATGGCGGATTAGAAAGAGCGTTTCTAGACGCGGAGAAAACAAAAGCCCCGATGTTTCCATCGGGGCTTTTGTTTTAGACAGGACTATATAATTTCAGAATGGTAATCGTAAAACGATTTAGGCGTCAGCGCGTTTAAGATGCACTTCTTCTTCGGCTACGCCTGCCATTGGATCGTTGAAGCGAGCTTCATCCAATGCGCCTTCTGATTTTGCGACAATGACGGTAACTGCACTGTCACCAGTTATGTTTACCGCAGTACGAATCATATCAAGTAGACGGTCAACACCCATGATGAGCGCGATACCTTCAAGCGGCAGACCAACTTGGTTCAATACCATGGCTAGCATTACAAGGCCAACACCAGGGACACCCGCAGTACCGATAGATGCTAATGTAGCTGTCATGATTACCATTAGGTAATCGCCCATAGTTAAATCAATATTGAAGGCTTGAGCAATAAAGGCGGTTGCTACACCTTGCATGATCGCCGTACCGTCCATGTTCACGGTTGCACCAAGTGGTACTGTGAACGATGATACGCGGTTCTCAACCCCCATACGGTGCTTAGCCGTTTCCATTGTCACTGGAATCGTCGCGTTTGATGATGCGGTCGAGAAAGCAAACATGATCGCGTCTTCCATCTTACGTAGGAACGTAATTGGATTTAGACCAGTGAAACCTTTTAACATTAAGCTGTAAGTGACTAGGCCGTGCAGGACAAGCGTACCCGCCAGTACTAAGAAGTACTCCGCCAGATTGACGATTGCGCCCAGACCAAGACCAGTAAATAGCTTCGCCATTAAGAAGAACACACCATAAGGCGCCAAGTTCATCAAAATCGCAACCAGTTTCATGATCACTTCATTCAGATCAGAGAAGAACGCTGCAATACGTTCACCAGGTTTGCCTGCTGCGCTGATCGCGATACCAAATAGCACCGCAAACACAATAACTTGCAGGGTTTTACCTTCAGCCATCGCACTGATAGGGTTGGTTGGGAACATATCGATGATCACCTGACCCAAAGATGGTGCTTCTGCTGATTTGAATGAACTTGCTGCGGTTAGGTCAGCGCCAGCACCTGGCTGGAACAGAGTACCCATAGTTAGAGCAAGCGTAATCGCGATAGCCGTTGTTGTAACGTAGAAAGCGAGGGTTTTACCACCCATGCGACCCAGTGTAGAAAGGTCTTTGAGGGAGCTAGTACCACAAACTAGTGAAACAAACACTAGAGGGACTACGAGCATTTTTAAGCTGGCGACGAAGATCTGTCCACCAACTTCAAATAATCCATTAACAATGTATGCGTCGACAAATCCGTTGCCGGCAAAAAGTGTGCGAATTGCAAATCCTGTCAAGATACCCGCTACCATACCCAAAATTACGCGGCTGGTTAGCGACATCGGTTTCTTGGTATTCATGAGAACACTCCTTATAGTTATGCACCTTGAGTTCACTTCAAAGCGGCGAGCAGAGTAGCAGTGGAGTGAGAAAATACGAAAGAATAATCCTCTAAATGGTTAATAGATGTGAACTTTATCACTAATAAAAATAGAGTTTTAACCAAATCTTAACTATTTGACTGGTCGAAAAGTTTGTATTTTAACACTTTTATCGAACATACAACCGATAAGAAGGAGTGTTTACATTTATTTTTGGTAGTAAATGGAGTGCATATTATCTTTAAGGAGTGTTGCTCTTGCATAACTATCTAGATTTTATTCAGGCTAGAAGCCGTCTCTTTTTGACTGTTTTTGTATTGGGCTGAACACAAGGGGCTAACGAGCCGTCTATGCCCCTGCTTATGTTACCTATCCGCTGAATCAATGATGGTTGGTCAATGTAGATAATTGGAGGTGATCCCAACTCCAATAATTCTGATTGGTATTGCTAATACCCCCAACCCAATAGCATTGCTTCGCTAGCATGAAGCCTTCCAAACAATGCTGACCAGCCTCAGTGATATGGACGCTCTGTTCCCACCAGTCCCTTTCACGTGACTCAATCGTGATTAAAGGCGTTTGACATTGTGCTAGAGGGAGGAGTAAAGCGTAAAACATCACATCACCCAGGTAAGGTAGAGGTTCACGTTGTTTATATTGCTCAAACCAATCTTTGATGAGAATTGAACGATTTTGAGAACTTAGGGCCTCTAATGCAATCTGCTGAGTCAAGCTTAATCCTGTTTGTGAATGAGGTAACTCTTGCATATGGCGTATTAGCACGTTGAGCATATTGGGTAAGCAATCTAGATCATGCTGCTCGATCAAATTAACCATAGAGATGGGTGTCGGTGATGTGACAGCGTGCCAGGAATGTTTAGCCTGACTGAATAATTTGGCTGTCACGGGTTTACGGTATTGCCAACAAGCGCGAATAGCCTCTTTAGGCAACTGCCCCAAACCCATGAATCGCTCAGTGCCAGGGAACTGGTTCAACTCAATGATCTCTATCACCTTGTTTTCTACATTCTCTAACAAGGTTAGGGCACGAAGCAGCATTAATTGGTCATAGCTGTCATGTTCGACCCAAAAGACGATTCGTTCAAATGTATCACTGAGCAGCGTATCAATATTAGCTTGCTCAAATTTGACAATATCCTGCACTGAATCTTCACGCTTCATCACGGGCAGCAGAGTCTCTACGACATATTGGGCACGAATGGCAAGGTAGTTTTGTGGTGTTGCTGGTATGGGGCCAATACAAAGCGGATCTATTAGGGCTAAAAACGTTCCCTCGAATCCGCTGTCTTTAAGCCGTTGCTGAATATCATGCCCACAGCGGACATGGAGCGTTTTTAGCTCGCTATCAAGAGGAGGGAAGTGTTTTTTGATGGCGTCTTTGTGAGCTTCTAACTCTTCGACATGCGCTTTTAATTTACTCCAACTTGGTAAACCTAATTCTCTGGCTAGCGAATGTTGAACGTCAGCTAATTGAATTGTATTGGGAGCCAATGATTCTGGTTTGGAGTGAAATTGTTTAACTCGATCCAACATCTCATCATTGTGTTGACGTATAGCTTTGAGCCTTTTTTTAGCAACGGATTTTTGTTGGTTAATGTTGATTAAGAAGCTATTTGTAGAGTTCATTTTTCACCTTTCTTATCTCTTCCACACTCGCCTAAATAGAAGCTAAAAAGAAGGTAAAAACAGATTGTGCCTGCTACACAGAGCAGGGTAGAAGAGTTGCCGTGAACCAAGTTCTTTCCGCGAGTGTTGGGGGCTTTAGGCGTGAGCAGGCTGATAGTAGAGTTTCACAATCCATCATGCAACTGTTCATGAGAGAGCCGCATCACAAAATATCAGCCCCATTAAAGAAGTGCTGAATAGTTTGACAGCCAATGTCTATGTAGATGCTAACAACCATCCGTTTTCTAGTAGATATGCATTACAGGATCAAATAATAAAAAAGCCCTGCTAGGTCTAGCAGGGCTTTGTAATACATGTAGATATTAATTACTCGCTCTTGTAAGCGTAGTTATAGTAACCGTAACCATATCCGTATGAGTTTGACGCTTTTTTCTCAACGGCGTTTAGAATCACGCCTTTTACTTCCACGCCGGATTGTTCAAAGCGGCCTTGTGCGACTTCAATTTCCTTCAAAGTCGTTTGATCAAAACGAGCTACCATCAGTGTTGTTCCTGCGATTGCACCAACAATGCTTGGGTCGGTAACCGCGAGTACAGGCGGCGTATCGATGATCACAAGATCGTACTGTGCCGACATTTCGTCAACAAAGCTCTTAAAGCGAGGATGCATCAAAAGCTCTGACGGGTTTGGTGGTACTTGGCCACGAGTAACCACATCTAGATTGTCGATGGATGTTGATTTAATGATATTGCTATGGGATGTCTTGCCGCTCAAATAATCAGAAAGACCGTTATCCCAACGTAAACCAAAACATTGCTGCAAATAACCTTTACGCATATCTGCATCGATAAGCAGTACTTTCTGACCTGTTTTCGCAGCGACGGCTGCAAAGTTTGTCGATACGAACGTTTTACCGATAGATGGTGCTGGACCTGAAATCATAAGAACGTTGTTCTTCGCTTCCATCATCGCAAAGTGCAGGCTAGTACGAAGACTACGCAGGGCCTCGATGGAAAGATCGGCCGGGTTAGCTTCAGCAAGAAGGACTAGCTCATCGTTGCTGCCTTTGTTTCGTTTAAGCTTGTTTGCAAATTCCAGTTGTTGAATAGATTTTGGAACGCTAGCGTAAACAGGCATACCAATCTGCTCAATTTGATCTGGTGTTTCTACACCACGGTGGAATGCCGCACGAATTAATACGAAAGCCACGCCTGCCATGCCGCCAAGCAGTGTTGCTAGCACAACGATAAGCGCTTTTTTCGGCTTGATTGGCTTAGAGAACGATTGAGCGTTATCTAAGATTCGAACGTTGCCAACGGTTCCTGCTTTAATGATGTTGAGCTCTTGAACCTTGTTCAGTAGCTGGATGTAGATTTGTTGGTTTACTTCTACATCGCGCGTCATGCGTAGAACTTCACGCTGTGTTTTCGGTAACTTTTGAACTTGTTTATTAAGACGCTCTTTCTCTTTGAGTAGCGTCTCACGTTTATCAAGCAGAGACTTATAAGCCGGGTGATCTTGTGTAAAGCGCTGGCTGATTTCACTCTCTTTGAATGTCAGCTCATTTAACTGCGCTTCTAATTCAACCATCACTTTCAGCGTTGATTGAGCTTCAAGGCCTAAGTCGATAGATTCATTTTCTTGACGGAATCGATTTAAAACGTCTTCAGAAGCGGTCAGTTTTGTTTTGATGTCTGGAAGGTGACCTTTCAAGAACTCGAGACTTTGCTCTGCCTCTGCTGAGTTTCTTTGAACGTTTTGCAAGAAGTAGTTCTGGCTAATGTCGTTCAAGATAGCTTGAATCTTAGCGCGATCTTCACCAGAGAAGCTTAAAGAAATAATCCCGGTTTGCTTACCACGTTCGCTTATCGATAAGTTTTCTTGAAGTTTATTAATTGCATCTAATTTGCTGACTTTACTCACGGTAAACGATGCGCCGTCTTGCGCTATCATTTCTGTAGCTAAGAATTGATAGCCGTTCTTTTCAATGAGCTCGCCAACCTTACCTTCTAAAATGACGTTATTGTCATCTTCTATAAGTCTGAACGTCTGTTTTTCAGAATCAATAACTTCGAGAGTTAGAGGAATTCCAACTGCGTAGGAAGGGGTATTAAATCGTGAAACGCTCAGACTGATTTGTTCGCCTTGCAGTCGAGCTAAGCCCTTACCGATGATAGGGATGTAATTCGGAGAGACGACCGTGGTTAAGTTGAACTTATCAACGGTACCACCCAAAATCATACGAGATTTAATGATCTCAATTTCTGTTGTCGCTGATGACTCTGCTGAAAACAGCTCTCCCATATCACCAACCATCGCTGAAATACCACCGGAGCTCTTACTTTCAATTTGGATAAGAGCGTCAGCTTTGTAGATAGGTGTTGATAGAATGGCAACGCCGACGCCTATAATTGAAAATAGGACTACGGTACATAGAATGAGCCATTTGGCATCAAGAATGATCCCAAATAACTTTCCCAAATCGATCTCATCGTCGGCTTGACGTGATTGCTTAATAGTTTGTGTTGTCATTACTTTAACTTCTTAAATACCTTGCCATTGGCGTTTATTTATTTAGCCTTGCGGCTTATAGTTTTTGAGACCACGCTTTTGCTGCTTTTTCTATAAGCGTATAAGCATGTTCGAAGGCTTCTCTACTTTGTCTGTATGGATCAGGAATGTTTTTTTCACTTATCCATTGTCCAAACAGCATCGTTTTGCCTCGTGCCTCAGGAGCGACTTTGGTTAAGGCTTCTAAA
The DNA here is from genome assembly GCF_012275705.1 of Vibrio chemaguriensis. Classification (NCBI taxonomy): domain Bacteria; kingdom Pseudomonadati; phylum Pseudomonadota; class Gammaproteobacteria; order Vibrionales; family Vibrionaceae; genus Vibrio; species Vibrio chemaguriensis. The sequence continues at coordinate 151,843 of NZ_SHOE01000010.1, read as the reverse complement.
TGACCTTTTTCCATAACCAATATCAGATCGTATTGAGCGCAAAGCTCAGGTGTTAATTGTCGTGCTTCGTGTCCATCTAAGCTTACGTCATGTTCGTTCGCGATGGTGGTTGCCATATCATCAGCAGCTTTTCCTGTTAAATGACTTTTATCCACCGCGATTCCCGCTGACGCGACATGTTTGTTTGGTAGTAAAGACTGCAAAAGCCGCTCTCCTGTTGGAGAGCGGCAAATATTACCTACACAGACGACAAGAATATTAGAAAACAAATGCTTACCCTATTTTAAATTGTATGCCTATGATCCCAACTGAATTGCTTGCTTCTTTATATTGCACAATTGAGCTACGTAACTATTGAATGCGTACCGCAAGAGATAACTTTCTTGCGGCACGTCGTTTTTACGGCCAAGTGCGTACTCGTAGTACACCTTCGGTTAATTCGTTAAAGCCGGAAATGGTTGGAACAAGTTGAGCAATAACGCGGTTCCAACGGCTAACAGGCGCAGCTGTTACGTAGACTATGTCGTATGGGTTGAGATCAAACTCTGTTCCAATCACCAAAGCAGAAGCATCAGAAACATCTAACTGATAGATGTCCGCCATTTTAGCTTCTTCTTTTGAACGTCTGATGACGAAAACGCCAGTGGCATCGGCGGAGATTTCATTAATACCACCAACGCTACTTAGAGCCTCAGTAAGGCTCATACCGCTGCGATCAATTTTGAGTAGCTTCGGATCGTTAACTTCGCCCATAACAAATACTTTTTGTGCATCGTTACGGGGAATATGAACAATATCACCTGGCTTTAGAAGACGGTTTTGAGTTAAGTCGCCTTGTTGCATCAGAGCGTATAAAGAGACATTTTCAACCACACCGTTTCGCGTCAGTGTTGCATTACGCCAATCGGCTTCGGCTGCCAGTCCGCCTGCTCTATTTACGGCATCAAGAAGTGTAAGAGGAATGTTTGTGATTGGTTGTTGCCCAGGCTTGTTCACTTCGCCAGTCACATAAGTCTTTTTAGAACGAAAAGCTGCAACGCTTACATCGACTTGCGGGCTCTCAATGTATTTTGCAAGACGGTTGGCAATGTCTGCACGAATTTGGCGAACGTTTTTACCTTCAACGTGTACAACGCCAATGTAAGGGTAGAAGATCGTGCCATCTGAGTGCACCCAGTTACCTGCTTCGGCTGAGCTACGATATGAGCCAGCTGGGATCGTGAGCTCTGGGTGGTCCCAAATAGTAATATTTAAGATATCGCCAGGTCCTACTTCGTATTCATACTTGGCGATTTCAATATCTAACTCTGGATTTGGCTTTGAAAAAGGATCTATTGAATTTAAAGAGGTCACTCGCTCCAAAGTTAAAGGATAAACCGTAACCTGCGATTCTATATCACTCGATTCAGTGCTCATTACTGTTTTGTCACTGACCGAAAGGTGGCTACCAGGCAGAGTACACCCTGTAAGAAGGATAGGAAGTACTGATATCCCCAAAAATTTATTAAATGTGTTCATTGGTTTATAACTACCGAAAGAAAGTTTGCCGACTGAAATTGGTTCATTCTAATTGAACTGCATTTCATCAATGTTGACGATTTACTGCAGTTTTAAGCCTTTAGAAAGCGAGTCCATTCAGAATTATTTGTGTAATAAACACTCCAAATGGCTGCTAGCGACTTAGAGCTCTTAGTTTCATTAATGAAGGTGTAAAAATCTGACCCACAAAAAATAGTCAACTATTATCCATCTGGTTGCAATAAAGGCAACAAGATACTTAAAAAAATACTGACGAATACATGACAAAATTGTGTCTATTTAACGTTATTGAGATGAATGCATGATTTTGCACAAGTAAACAGGCGGGAATGTGAAAAAACTCATGCCAAAGTTGTATGTATACTATTTACACCATATGCAACTGCCGTTATGCTTCCTGTTGCGGTCGGATATAACAACAAATATTGGAGCTAATTTTGAAAATCAAACTTTTAACGGCAAGTGTGGCAGCAGTCCTACTAGCAGGTTGTGGTAGTGACAGCGACCCTGAGGTAAAAAGATACTCGGTTCAGGCTTATGACCCAGCTGTTATCGGCATGAAGGTTCAAGCTGTATGTGGTGGTGAAACATACGACGCGATTGAAAATACAACAAACTATGAAGGTATGGTTGGTGAAGCGCGTTTTGAAAATATCAATGTCGTAAATGCGCCAGGTGACTGTGCTTTCGTATTGACGCATACTGATGAGAGTAAAGACGCATCAAATGGCAAACCTATTACATCTGACTACAAAATCCCTCAAGGCTTAGCGCAGGCGGATTCATTAGTAACAGGCTCTCCATTTACGACTTTGGTTTCTAACTCTTTGAAAGAAGGTGAGGTTTACTCTTCTGATATCGCCGAAAAAGTATTCGAGAACTTAGGTATTGATATCAATGCAAGTGGTAAAACGGTTGATGAAATCCTTCGTGATACAGAGTCAGTAGTTGAAGATCTTCAAGGTGAAGGCGGTAATAGTGCACTTGCTACGAAGTTAGTTGCTACAGCGAACGTTGTATCGGATATCATTAAAGCAAACCCAACAGCTGCACCTGAAGCTGTAGCAGTTGCTGCAAAATCGATTACCGAAGAAGTGATTGCGAAAAATCCACATTACCCTAAAGCTAGTGCGGGTTCTGATGAAGTGATTTACGTAGAGATTTCTGAAGAAGATACAAAGAACGTTGTTGAGCAGGTTGAAAAAGATATCGCTGAAGGTAAACCTGTAGATCAAATTAAACCAACTGTTCCTACAATTCCTGAAGCTAAACCTGGTAAGCCAATTAAACCAGAACCACAACCAGGCGATGGTACTGGCGCGACAGGTGGTAACTAAGCGAGTTTTTGCTGATAAATTCTAAAGGCCTCTCAGAGGCCTTTTTTGATCCTATCATACTGCGTTCATCACCTTTTAGTGAGCCCTTTACTGTTTAAGTAAGGCAGGATGTGCGGACGTGATTCGCCAGCTAGTTTACTGGTGACTTCTTGTGACCAAGTGCTTTGTTTTTGATTGCTCGAACGGTTTGCATAGTAGTTTTGCATGGTTTGGTCATAAGCCTGAATATCATCCAAATTTAGGTCTTGATATTGATTCTCATGCACCACGACATGAGCAGGTAGACGTGGCTTAACTTCAGGGGCTTGATCTGGATGACCAAGACACATACCAAATAAAATGGCTGTATTTTTAGGTAAGCCTAGTAACTCGTCGACTTTTTGAACATTGTTTCGTAAGCCACCAATATACACGCCTCCTAGTCCCATAGACTCTGCTGCAAGTAAGCAGTTTTGTGCCATGATGCCAGAATCAACAGCACCGATAAGTGTTAACTCGGTGAAATCAGCTTGCACATCAGGATTGATGCTGGCGTGGCGTTGGTAATCAATGCAAAACACCAAAAACTCAGCCGCGCTTTCAACGTACCCTTGATTTCCCGCAAATTGTGCCAATAGCGTGCGTTTTTCTTTGTCGGTCACGCGGATAATTGAGACGACTTGCAACATACTTGATGAAGACGCCGCAAGGCCAGCTTGTAGAATCGTTTCTAATTGTTCGCTTTCAATAGGTTGCGAGGTGAACTTTCGAATTGAGCGGTGATTGAGAATTGTTTGTATCGTACTGTTCATGGTGACTTAACATCCCCTGTTACATGTAAAGGTTGAAGCCTCACCTTAGCGATATTTAATGAGTCGGTAAACTATCTCAAAAGAAAAACAATGCTTAGCGCATAAGTGTGAAGATGAATAGAGAATACATCACTCGTTCTGCTTGAGAGCGTATATACTGTTTTTAGAATCAACAATTTAACTGCAGTGGAAAATATGAAAGAACTCATCGTTCATACAGTCACGGTGTTTATGGGCTTCTTTGCGATCATGAACCCCATCGCCAATATTCCTATCTTTTTGAGTTTAACGGCAGATGAGGATAAAGAAACCGTGCGTTCCATGGCGCTTCGTTCTGTTTTTATTGCATTTGTCATCATTGCGATATTTTCGATCGCCGGTAAATTAATTTTTGATTTGTTTGGTATCACGCTGTACGCCTTGCGAATAACGGGCGGTATCTTGGTGTTTTTGATCGGTTTTAATATGCTTCAAGGTGATTCGACGCATCAGAAAACTAAAGAGAAAGCGTATTCTCCAGCGCAGCAGCAGGCGGCGTTGAGCATCGCCGTTTCTCCACTTGCAATGCCGATATTAGCAGGGCCTGGAACGATTGCTACCGCGATGAACTTTGCTACGGCGGGTGGTTTTGATCAAACCATTATTACCATCGTTTCTTTTGCTGTGTTGTGTGTTATTACCTATATATTGTTTTTATTTGGAGACAAATTGGTCAAAGCAGTTGGACCGAGTGCTCTGAACGTCGTGACGAAAATGATGGGCTTAATCCTAGCGGTTATCGGTACTCAAATGTTTATTGATGGCGCGGGCGAAGCCTATAAAACTGTTTTCTCATAGGCGTCTCCATCTCGTCTAAATCCACACCTACATTTCTAGCTGGTGTGGATTTTTTGAACTTTAGTTTTCACTTTCTAAGAAAGAAATAAATAGACTTCACCTATTTCAATAATAAGAATATTCAATTGTTTTGATTGCACGAATTTCATTACTCTTTTGGCAAGAATAATGGGGGAAATATGGCAACAAAAGCAATTGTAGTGGAAGGTGGCGCGATGCGAGGTGTCTTCGCAAGCGGAGTGCTAGATGCGTTTTTAGAGCAGAGTTATAAACCGTTTGATTTTGCCATTGGTGTATCTGCTGGCGCATCAAACTTGATTGGTTATTTGACCGACTATCCGCATCGCAGCATTAATGTCATTACTAAGCTGGCAACGAGTAAACGCTTTTTTGATCCGACTCGATTCGTTAAAGGTGGGGACCTCATTGATGTGAAGTGGCTGTTTGAAGAGTCTAATCGTTTGTATCCCGTCGATGAAAATAAACTGTTTAATGGCATTCCTTTTCTGGCAGCGACGACGAATGTAGATACAGGACAGGCAGATTATTATCGCGTGACGCGTGATAATTTTCACCATGCGATTGAAGCGACAACAGCGTTACCCATTGCATACAAGCATACCCCTTGCTTTTCTGGAGGCTGCTATACCGATGGCGGGGTTGCAGATTCTATCCCGGTGCGTGAGGCTTATCGTCGCGGAGCTCGCGACATAACCGTTGTGCTTTCTCACCCGCTAAATTATGCCAAGAAGCCAGTAAAAACCACATGGCTGATGAAGAAGTTATTTGCCGAACATCCTAAAATGGCGGACGCGATGTTAAGACGTGCAGATAACTACAATCAATCGTTGGAATTTATTCGTAACCCTCCACCGGGAACGCATGTCAGAGTGATTGCACCACCAGATAATTTTCCTGTTCAGCGCTTATCAATGCGGCAAACCGTTCTATTGGAAGGTTATGAAATGGGGCTGATAGAAGGGCGGGCTCATTTGGCTAATTTGTCAGGTGTTCATGGTTTAGATCGGGAAAACTGCCATTTTTGCGTTTGATAATGAAAGAGCCTCATAGCGAGGCTCTTTTTACTTAACATTCAAAGGGCGATTTAGTTGACTTTATCCCAAGCCATTTCCCAGTGTGAACCTGTTCCTGGTTCGTATTGGTTTGCGCTTTCTTTCCACTGTACACAGTAACCAGAGTATGGGAAGGGTTTACATTGGTAAATGGCACCGTCGCTTGCAAGCACGTTTGTGCCCGCCGTGTAGCTAGATAGCCCTTCAGGAAAGACAAAATCGTACTCGCCAGATGGTGGTGGCGTTACTGACTCTTCTTTTAAGTGAAAGTCGAGCGTTTGCTGATCCACCAAGTTGCCATCTTTGTCTTTAATACGAGTCACGAGCATATGGTGACCAGGCTCTGATTTGCTTAAAGCGAGCGATACAGCCTCCACCGAACCGTCTTTCATTTCATCTGCCCAGCTTGCAAGTGGCTCACGGTGGTGATTGTACACGGTGAGTTCTGCGTTTAAATCGCCTTCAGCAGTTAGTGTCAGCTCCAACGTTGTCGGTGTTGACTCAATAATATATTCGTCTGCTAAGCCATCTACTGTGAGTGAGTACTCTGGAGCGGGAGTTTCTATCTTGTAGCCGATTTCTACACGCTCAAGGCCGCTATTAGCTTGCAGGTACACCGGGTTAGTACCATAAACAGGAGTGAATTTATCCTCGGCATACTGCCCAGCTTGCAGTTTAGTTTGCTCTTGGTTGATCTTCGTTGCTAGAGCGTAAGACCAGTTTTTCGCTTTGCCCATGACTGCATCGGTAATTTCTAGCTCGGTTCGATAAGCTATGTTTTCACCCGCCTGATCAAATACGCGCGTATAAACCGAATCTCCAACATTTAAATCCATCGTCGGAATAATTTGACCGCCTTGCGTCCAATCTGGAATGACTGGACTGTCACCATCAAATTTCACATCGATCACGTTATAAAATGAAGCCGCTGTGTCGCCAACATCCCATACCGCCAGAATGACGTGATACCCCTCGCGCGTAGGCACATTACATTGATGGTTCACCTGTTTTGGAGGTTGAACCATATTGCCATCGACTACACAGAAAGGAGTCAGATCAAACGAGTCGCGTGATAGTGAGGCATTTGGGTTCCAATCAGGTTTGGTGATGTAATACTTCCAGTCACGCGTCACATGGTTGGCTGTAAATGTCCATTCAAAAGTCTGTGTACCTGATTGAATAGGACGTTTCACCCAGCGGTCGACAGTTTGTTCATCAAGAGCGGCAGCTAGAGCGGTTTCGGCACTTGCTATTTTTCCATCGCGAGGCCCTATTTGTGGAAAACCATCAGGACCTTCAACACTTTGTGGCTCGTATTGAATAGCACCGCAGTTATTATTTTTTTCGTTAGTATCAGGTGTTGGATACTTACATAGTGCCGCGCGACTTGCAGCGACACCATCATTGGTTTCTGATACGTAGCCGTGAGCCGCAGCACCTGAGCTAATGCTTGCAAGTGCTAACGTAAGTACGGATTTGGTTGGAAAGGATTTCATCACATGTCCTCTGTTATGGCTGACAAATTAATGTCACACCTCGGCGCATGCTGAGCACGAAGCAACGCTGCATGAATCCATACATTTGGATAATGTAGTGTTGCAACATGGCAACCCCGCTATCATGAGCATTACTTTTGATGATGGAATGCTGGCAGACCGGAAGCTTTGCGTCCCACCCTTTCGAATGGTTTGCCGAAATGTGATTGAGCAGCCAAAATTTAGCTCAAGAATTTACATGTGGAAAAGTAAACGACACTGACATGGAATCATGTTCTCAAATTGAAAGGTAACGGTACGCCAACCTCATTGATATTGTGCTTTTTTGTTTCTAAGGTATTGGTTTTGATGTTGTTTTTGTCTTTTTTATAGTTGGAGTGAATGGGTTGCTAGTTGTTGGGTTGAAGGTGGGAAGGGGCAGTATTAAGGATAGAAGACGCACCGTTTAAAGGGCGGAATATACCGCCCTCTGAATCATTTTATTTAGGCATAATGACGGTATCAATAACATGAATGATGCCGTTTTTAGCTTTCACATCGGTTGCCATTACATTTGCATCGTTGACCATGACTTTATCACCCATGGTTTTAATCATCACGTCTTGCCCCTGAACCGTAGTCGCTTTGTCCAGCTTAACAACATCGGCAGCCATTACTTTCCCTGGGACGACGTGATAAGTCAAAATGGATACTAACTTGTCTTTGTTTTCCGGCATTAAGAGCATATCGATTGTACCGTCAGGCAGTTTTGCAAAAGCGTCATCCGTTGGTGCAAAAACAGTAAATGGGCCTTCTCCTTTGAGTGTATCGACTAGATCAGCCGCTTTCACTGCAGCGACAAGTGTATTGAAAGAGCCGTTTTCAGTGGCAACGTCGACAATATCAGCCTTCATCATGCCATGCTCATGAGCCTTGACGGGAAGCATAAAAGATAAAGTCGCCATCAATGTAGCCGTGATAACCAAGATACGTTTAAACATAATGTGTTCCTTACGAGTTGAGGGTACAACGGTTTCCCTAGAGAATGTCTTTGTTTGTACGCATCTAAATGAAGAGATGATCAACGAGCCCTGCTTTCTTTCGATGGTCTCACGTGTCGCGTTAAAATTCGTTTGCCTTCTTGTTTTACATCGGCCCGTTTGCGCCATGCCCATAGACGCTCCCTTGCGTCTTTAGCTGCGCTATTTAGGTCGACAATAGGCGCTAGGTAACGGCTATCCGGTTTCAAGTGGTACATGACGGTTTCCATCTGTGTCATTTTCCAGGGCTCGAACAATAGTGGGGTGGGGACCATTTGCAATTCAGGCACCCATTTATAGATGAATGCGCCATCAGGGTCATGTTCTTGGGCTTGCTTAACCGGGTTGTAAATCCGGATTGTATTGGTCCCAGTTACCCCGGCTTGCATTTGGAATTGTGGGTAATGAATACCAGGCTCAAAGTCGAGGAATAGTTGCGCTAAATGCGTCACGCCAGTTCGCCAATCCATGTTCATGTGATGAGTGAGAAAACTAACCAGCATGGCACGCATGCGAAAGTTTATATAGCCAGTCTGATGCAAACAGCGCATACAGGCATCGATCAAAGGTATGCCTGTATATCCAGATTTCCATGCTACTAACTTTTCTTCATCGAAAGTGCTACTTTGTTTAATCAACGGTTCGTAAGCCCGGTTAACACAGTAAAACTCCATGTCGTATTCCGACTCGAATTTTTGGATGAAGTGACAGTGCCAATGCAGCCGTGAAGACAACGCAATTAAGCTGCGACGAAACCCAGCTACTTGCCAGTGTTTCAATAGGTATTGATAAACTTCACGCAAGGATATATTACCCCAAGCGAGGTATGGAGAAAGGCGAGTACAGGCTGTACGAGAGGCTGTGGGACTAGAAATGCTTCGATAGTAATCACGACCTCGACGATTGAAAAAGTCCTCCAGTGTTTTCCAAGCGAGTTGGCTTCCTCCCGTTTGCATTCCTTTGCATTTTGTTAACCAAGATGACGGTGGCGAAAACGCGTAGCCGAGAGATTCTGCATCCAATGAATGCAACAAGTTGGTTTGCAGATCAAGAGGGCTTATGGAGGCTCTCATGACCAAATCCCAATGTTTGTCCCAACCCTGCCGGTCTTTTGCTCCTCTAATAACAGCACCGTGCTCGAACTCAAACCACGTGATGTTCTGCTCATGCAGCCAGTCGGCAATTTGCTTATCGCGTTCAAATGTGCAGTTGAGCCCTATTTCCTGATGAGAAAACACAGCGTTGATTTGATATTGCATTTGAATTGATTGAAAACATGCTAAGGCATCGCCAAACAGAACCGTGATGCGGTGTCCATAGGCTTTGAGCATCTCATTCATGTCTTGCAATGATTGCCAAACAAATCGCCAGTGACGCTCAGAATAGTGAGGGTTGTTTAACAGCAACGGTTCAACAATATATAAAAGTACCGTTGGGTGCTTTGACGACAATGCTTGTGTTAAGGGCTGGTGGTCAGTCAGTCTTAAATCTCGTTTTAACCACACGACATTGATTGTTTGCATCGGAATCCTCTTTGTTTCCGATGTTGTACGCAAATGATCCGAAGAGACCTCACCTAATGATCGGTTTTGTTCATTAAAACGTAGAGGTTGCTCACAAGGAGGTGAGATATGTCGATACCACTGAGTAAGTTAGAAAAGTTCTTCTACGTAGATAAATTGATCATTCACTCGCTTGATCTCGCATTGTATCAAGCATCTGTCGTAGTTGATGGGAAAGCGCAATTCATCACTGATGACAACGGTATCTTTTTGAGGGCTCATTCCCTTATCGAGATGCAAAAGAAGTGCAAGAATATCAAAGCAAATAAGCAGGTTTTAGTACATCAAAGTGCTTATGATGAGATGGTGGGGCTACCCGAAGGCAAAAGAGACAATCAACTAGAGGTTTTGGTGAGGGATACAAAATTGTATTGAAAGAGTGTTGGTGCATAGTAAAAGCGAGCCACCTTACGGCAGCTCGCTTAAAATAGAATTAGAGTTGAGCTTAGTCTTGTTTACGCTGAGCTTCTTTTTGTGCGTACTTAGCGGCACGTCGAGCTTCTCTTTGCTTGGCACTTTCGCCACCAACATGCTGCTCGCCTCGTTGTTCTGCAAGAACAATTTGTTTTTCACGTTCGCGGAATCGAGCAATTTGTTCTTCTGAGTGTGTGCCGTGACATTTCGGGCAGCTCACGCCTTGCTCGAACAATTCTGACTGTTTGTCTTCTTCAGTGATCGGTAGACGACAAGCGTTACATAAATCGTAATCTGCTTTTTCTAGCTGGTGATTTACTGCAACACGGCCATCGAAAACGTAGCAGTCACCTTCCCACATGCTCTCTTCTTGAGGAACTTCTTCAAGATATTTAAGAATGCCGCCTTCTAAGTGGTAGACCTCATCAAAGCCCTGTTCTTTCATGTAAGCAGTTGATTTCTCACAGCGGATACCACCGGTACAGAACATCGCCACTTTCTTATGCTTTTCCGGGTCCATGTTTTCTTTTACATAGTCTGGGAATTCACGAAAGGTTTCAGTATTTGGGTTTACAGCGCCTTTGAATGTGCCGATCTCGATTTCGTAATCATTACGTGTATCGACAACAAACACTTCAGGATCAGCAATAAGATCGTTCCACTCTTGAGGTTTCACGTAAGTACCCACTACGTGGCGAGGGTCGATGCCTTCAACACCTAATGTTACGATCTCTTTTTTCAGTTTCACTTTGGTGCGATTGAATGGCTGGGTCTCAGAATACGACTCTTTGTATACGGTGCCTGTCAAACGAGGCTCGTTGTTTAGCCACTCCAGTAGCGTATCAATACCTGCACGATCAGAGGCAACAGTGCCGTTGATGCCCTCACTTGCCAGCAGTAATGTTCCGCGAATATGGTGTTTTTCCATCAACGCAAGTAATGGCTCGCGTAGTTCTTGATGGTTATTCAGCTCAACAAACTTGTACAGCGCACAAACTACATACTGACTCATGAGGTTTCCTTTAAAAATACAGGTGGTCAACGACCTTAAAATTTTAGCGGCACGAAGTATACCTGACTAAATTAGTCGGAAATACGGACAAATTATGCGGATATTATGGCTAGGCAGGATGTAGCGGTGTTTTGATGCGGCAAAGCGTCACGCGGGTAAATCGCTATGTGTTCAAATTATAAGCATAAATTGTAGAGAACAAGGTAAGTTGAACTCGACACTTTTGGTGTAAATTTGTACTGTGATTCCTTCTTCGGCTCTTCATTAAAGTTGTGCGCAAGAGCTACAAAATAATAATCGGATCAGTTGGCAAGGAAAGGACATGCAGCAGTTTTATATCAGGCGGCTGAGGGAAGAAGATGCTCCCTTGCTCAAACAATTACTCGTTGAACTCGATACATCGCACTATGAAGCTGAACCGAACTTCTATCGTCCACCCAAGGAATTGGCGCAACTAAGAGAATCATATAGCACCTTCGAAAAGTATTTTGACGGGAGCGTGAGCGCTTTTATTGCTTGCTCGCAAAGAAAGGTCGTCGGTTTTATCTCTGGCTCGGTTCGTAACGTTCAGTCGCTGATTTCACCAGAAAAACGCGTTGGCTTTATTAATGAGCTTATTGTTTCAGAGAGCCATCGAAACTTGGGAATAGGTTTATCGCTGATGGATAAGATGGAAAGCGATTTGTGTGATCAAGGAATAGAAGAAATCGGCTTAACCGTGGCGTCATTTAACCATGAAGGCGAAGATTTCTATCATAAAATGGGCTACCGGGTGATGACGAAGCGTATGACCAAGCGCGTAAAAGATTCGTGAAAACAAGATGGTAGGAATAAAACGCCTCTTACCTCTAGAAGAGGCGTTTTATAGTATTTATTTCAAATTAGCGGCGGTTTGATTCCCCATCGCAATTAACTTATCTAAAACGCGCTCACCGTCGGCACGCAAACCGTTGTGCTCGTACTCGTTGGTGATCCACGCTTTTGAATTTGGTATTAACGCGAGCGTCTCTCGGCTGATATCCATTTCAACAAACATATCATCGGCGTAAACGGCGCAACTGACAGGCACTTTGTTTTGAGCCAATTGTGTTTGATCGTACAGCGCAGCCCAATCTTCTTTCGCGGCTAATATTTCTGCGGCGTCTTTTAGTGGCTTGAGGTTGACGTATTGGTCGAACATCCATGGGAAGACCATTTCCCCCGTAAAGTAAAATGGCTTGCCAGGTTCATAATTAAACTCTGAACGGCTTTGGCGAACACGGTGCGCACTCCAATTCGACGCAAAGCCTTGGCAATAAATCGATTCATGCAAAATGGCGTAAATCGGGTTGGTTTGGAAGTTTTGCTGCGCCAACATATCGTTCAAGAACTCATAACGAAGTTGTTGTTTGCCGTTCACTTCAATCAATGCACTTTCTAGCCAATAGTAAGTTGGCAAGAAAGTATCACTCACACCAAAGTTGATACCGATTTGCTGAAATTGCTCCACCGTGAAGCGTTGACCATTTGGTAGGTACTCTTCATTTTCCAGCAAGTGATTCGCAATGTTTTGGCAAAGTTGTTGCGCTTTTGGGAATTGCTGGAAGAACGCTTGGTTTTTCTCCATGGTACGTTTGAAGGTAGCGTCATACACATCGTCGGCATGACGCGAGACTGATGGCACGCCACCTGTGATGTAGCTTTGTAGCAAGCTGTCTGGGAACAAAGACAAATAGGTGAGGGAGCAAAATCCACCAAAGCTTTGACCTAAGATCGCCCATTTTTCGACGCCAAATTGCTCACGAATGTATTCCGCGTCGCGCACGATGTTATCCGCTCGGAAGTGGCTTAAGTACTCGGCCTGTTGTTGCGGCGTGAAATGAGCCAGAGTCTGATGATTAACCATCGAACTATTGCCCGTACCGCGCTGGTCGAGAAGCAAAACTCGGTACTCTTGCAGCGCGCGTTTTACCCAGCCGTTATTGCCGTTTTGACGCGGAGAGGGAAAGCCTGGCCCGCCCTGAAAGTAAACCAACCAAGGTTTGGTCGATTCTTCATCGCCAACTAGGCAAACCGCACGAGCGAAGACTTCAATGGTGCCTTTACTCACGTTTTGGTAATCCAGAGGAACGGTAAAACTGTGGGGAGTGTAATGCAATCCTGCGTCGATAAATGATTGAGCGTTCATTGTTATCTTTATTTCCTTATTGAGGGGTAGCGCTACTTTACTGCGAATGGCGCGAAGAACCAATGCTATTTCCCAATTGCCTCTTCAGTTCTATACCTTGGTCAAATCAATGTAAGTTCAAGAAAATGAAACGATTAGCGACTGGTGCAACTGGTTGAGTGAGCTATGCTCAATAGAGTTGCGACAAAGTAAGAGCATGGAGGAAGTCGGATGAAAGTGTCACTGGCTCGATGGATTATTGTGACTTGTTTAATAAGCGTACCTACTTTTGCCGTTGTTACGCCCAACCCACCTCAGTTACAGGCAAAAGGCTACGTATTAATGGACTTTCAATCCGGTGCCATTATTGCTGAGCATAACGGGCGAGCAGGCCTTGCTCCGGCGAGTTTAACCAAGTTGATGACCGCTTACGTCGTTGGACAAGAAATCAAAGCGGGGCGTTTGAAATGGGATGATGTTGTCACCGTGAGCGAAAACGCGTGGTCGGCCAAGTTTCCCGGATCTTCTAAAATGTTCATCAAACCGAAAGATGAAATTAGTGTTGCGAACTTAATGCGCGGCGTGATCATCCAATCGGGTAATGACGCGTGCGTTGCACTGGCTGAGCACGTTGCTGGCAGTGAACGCGGCTTTGTCGCCTTGATGAATGGTTGGGCTGAGAAGTTAGGGCTGCAAGACACTTATTTTGTAAACTCCCATGGTCTCGATAGTGAAGGCATCCAAACCTCACCCACCGATATGGCAAAACTCATGCAGTCGATCATCAACGACGTTCCCGCTGTGTATGCGCTATATAGTGAGAAAGTCTTCAAGTGGAACGACATTACGCAGTACAACCGCAATAAATTACTGTGGGACAATTCCATTGATGTCGACGGGGGCAAAACCGGTTACACCAGCAATGCGGGATACAGTTTGGTGAGCTCCGCCAAAGAAGGGAAAATGCGGTTGATTTCGGTAGTGATGGGCACGCCAAGTAAACAGGCTCGAACGAGCCAATCCAAGAATTTACTCAGTTATGGTTTTCGTTTTTATGACACCAAACAAGTTGCCAAACAAGGGCAGGTTGAGTCTAAAGTTCGCGTTTGGAAGGGAAATGCCAATCAAGTTGAGGCTATCTTCGCTAATGATGCCTATCTCACTCTGCCTCGTTCTATGACGGCTGGGCTTGATAAGAGTGTGGTGTTAAATGAACCGTTGATTGCGCCGATCGCACAAGGGGATGAAATTGGTAAGGTCGTTTGGAAAAGCGATGACAGTACCGTGGCGAGTTATCCCTTGGTCAGCAGCAAAGCGGTAGAAGAGGGCTCGTGGTTCGGTCAGCTTTGGGACAGTTTGGTGCTGTGGGTGAAATCATTCTTTAACTAGAATAAAAACGAGCAGAAGTGTCTTTCTGCATTCTTTGGTTGATGACCCGCCCAGCTAAACGCTGGGCGGTGTCTTATTTAACGGTTTATTCAGACAAGGTGATGATTGGTAAGTCATCCCAAATCTTGCTCTCATCCGATGCGCCACCGGAGAAGTTCCAAGGGCCTTTGTTTTGTTCTAGTGGACGGTAAGTGGCAGACAATCCATCCAAGTCCCAAGTTGTCACATAGAATCGAATGCCATCCAGTGAATCAGGTCGACCCAGCGCGTCACTCGCAAAGTCCATCGAAATAGTGTTATTGGCTTTGTCTACTGTCACTGTTGGTGCTGGCGTGACCGCTTCTCCCCATGTCGTCGCATTTGCTCCTTTGGTGTTGTAAATCGAGCTTTGCCAGCCAAAAACAACCGCATTACGACTCCAGGTTCCGCTTGGCATAGAAGCGTTGATCTTCGGTAGCTCAGACAAGTTGGTTGCGGCTTCTTCCGGTAAATCAATAAAGATAGTGAAACCCACGTGGTCGAAGCCGTTTGGTGGCAACCAAGTGTCGGTGATTTTGTCCATGGTGAAGGTCAAGCGTACGTTACTGCCAACGGTAAACACTTCTGCTTTATTGATTGCGAGTTGGCTGCTGTCTTTGTCGAACGTTGGATCAGTTGGTAGCGAGTAATTACCGTTAGGACCGCCTGTGCCGTCTTGCGCATCACCTGTATCATCAATGGTGTCATCCGGCGTGTTTGACCAGCTTAGGTTCGAGACAAAATTCACGTCCTCGATGCCTGCTTTTTTCTCGGTGGAATAAATCGCGAAGCGGTGCTGTTGTTCGCCAATAGCAAAGTGACGAGTCGACAGCGTGACGCTAAACTGACCATCAGCGCCTACATTAATGGCTTGCGCTGTTTCCAAGTTACCATCGACGACGAGGTTCAACTTCTCGTTGGCGTTTGCACTACCCGCGATAACAATATCACCAGTGATGGTTTGTCCTTCCCAATCTTGCGCCAATTGGATGTTGAGGTCTGGGGTATCTACAGATTGATTGCTGCTTGTTTTTGAGTAAATCACTGCAGACTTGGCTGGTAGCTCAAGGGTTACGTGACCGTTTTCATCGGCGATTAACTGTTCTGGAGCGTCTGCCCAGTTCGACATGATTTGTTGTTGGAAGACGGTGCCGCCAACTTGTTCTACATCGAGTTGGTTCATCAACATCGGCGAGTTGGATGTATTCATCACAACCAAGACTTCGTCGTTATCCAACGTTCGAGTAAAGGCGAACACGCCCGCGCTCGCTTTATCGCTGCCAATCACTTTTATTTCGCCACGTGTCATGACTTTGTTTTCAGTGCGTAGCTTGGCAAGTTCTTGAATAAACAAGTACATCTCACTGTTTTGGTCGAACGAGTCTACGTAGTCGCCGTCTTCACGGTAGCCGCCAGCAAACATCGCATCACGCGCCGCTGACATTGCTTGCTCTGTACCTTGGTAAATCACAGGAATACCCGGTACGCTCATCATGGTGATCAGTGCTTGTTTCATGTCATTCACGCTACCTTGCGACAGAAAGCGTGGCATGTCGTGATTATCAATGAAGTTCGGCATGATGTATGGATTTGGGAACATCTCCATCATTTTCTCAAGACGGAAACGTAAATAGTCGGTCGGTTGTCCTGATGCAAATACGCGCGTCATGGTCGCTTGCAATGGGAAGTTCAGTACCGAGGTTAGCTGTTTCGGCGAGCCACTTTCACCGATGTAAGTCAGCATCTTCTCTTCGCCTTCGGTGTGGTAAGGCGTAGATGTTTCGAATACTTCACCAAAAGTGAGGAAGTTGTCACGACCGGTATCAACCGCTTGCGTCATCACACCATCGTCGGCGTGTAGGAAATCGTTCCAGAAATCGTGTTCAACAAACTTCACCGTATCGATACGGAATCCGTCGACACCGACTTCGCGAATCCATTTTCGGTAGCTCTCTTTTAGATAAGCGCGTACTTCAGGATCGGACGTATTAAGGTCATCCAAATCAGAGAGTTGCCAGGTTTTTTCTTGTACCGGATCGTTGTGGTCGGTGATGGTTGGCGTCCAGTGGTAACTACCTGTGCCGTTTGTTTTACACTCGTTCATGTTGAGTGGGTACGGCAGTTCTTGCCCGGTGGGTAGTGCATTTTTAATCAAACGGAAGCCTTGGCAAGATAGGCTTGGATCATAACTGTAAGGATCATTGTAGGTAAAGAAGTTGCCTACATGGTTGGTCACGATGTCCTGAATTAAGAACATGTTACGCGCATGCACTTCGCGTGCTAAGGCTTGGTAGCTTTCCATGTCACCAAAGTGTTCATCCACTTTTTGGAAATCGCGCGCCCAGTACCCGTGGTAGCCGCCGTAGTTTTGCTCTGCATCCCACCATTGGTTAGCAACTGGCGGAGTAATCCAGATCGATGTGGCACCGAGATCTTCGATGTAGCTTAACTTATCACTCACGCCAACGAGGTCGCCGCCGCTGAATTTTTTATCCGAAGTCGGATCGAATTCGTTTTGCCCTTGATCATTGAGAGCGCTGTCGCCGTCGTTAAAACGGTCGATCATCAGGAAGTAAATGATTTGATCTTGCCAATCAGGAGATGCCACGTGGCTGCCTGTATCGACTGGTGTGGTTTCGTCGCTTCCACAGCCAGAAAGGGCAAGAGCGATCGCGAAAGGAAGTATTTTTATTTTATTCATTGGGTTAGGTAGAGTTTCAAACACAGTTTTTGCCTCCGTTATGCAGCAATGCAGAAACGATAAAGCAAAGGTTTGAAATTGAGGGTGTCATTTCACGCCAAAAAAGACGTGAAATGATGTCACGAAGCGGCGACTTTGATCTGACCGACAGTTTTAATTGAGCGGTTGCACAATAGGATATTGTATCGGGTAATGCTCTTTCGCGAGCTCGTTGTCGGATTCATCATAAAGGCGGAAACGGCACTGCTTTGCAGTTTGAGTGAGCGATAATTGTAGCACCCAACAAGCATAATGTAGCGAGTGTTGGGTCAAGCGCATTGCGTGAGGTGTGGGGTCATCATCGACGTAACAGTCTATCCTCGCAACGTTTTCAAGTCGGCATGCCAGTTCGACAAAGAGCGTATATTGCGCCCCAATGTTAATAAGTTGCCGAGTCGGGACAATATATTCCGTTGCGCCAATTAAAAGCCCCTTAGAAACTACATAATCACGCTGGTGGTTATTCTCAATGTAACGCTCCCCATCGACTTCGTAACACAGGCGAAAGGTCAGGGGATGCGCCACCGGAAGTTCGGTCGTTGCCCAGAGTTCGGTGCCATGACTTAAAAAACGCTCGAAGAAGGCGGGGTAGCGCCGCCATGCGCCATCACGGTCACGGCATTCTACCGAGACCACTTTTTCAAACGCAATATTGTCCACTTCCATCCAGATTTTGCCGACAGGTTGGTCGATGTGGTTATCGTCGAAGGTATTGGCTTTGGCGTAGTACAAGCGGATCGGTTGTTGATTTAGTTGAGTTCGGTTATCCAAACATTGTTGGCGATACTGCATGGGTGAAAACGGATACCAACGACGAAAAGTGCGGTGAAAGTTCGATGGTTCTTCGTAACCAAGTTGATAGGCGATTTGCTGCGTCGTGAGTTGGGTATCGGCGAGCAAAGTGAGTGCTTGCTTTCTTTTAGCGAAATCAACGCATTGAGAGTAGCTCATTTGCTTCTCTTGCAGTCGACGTTGCAAGGTGCGTTTGGAGACGCCCAGTTGCCTTGCCGCTTGCTCTAACTTGAGCGCGTAATTGCTGTTTTTGATGAACAAGGCGTTCAAAACACTCAGTAATTCTGGTTGCTCAATGGGCTGGTGAGAAAGCAGCAAATAAACATGTTTCACCAGTTCAAACATGCTTGAACTCGTTTTAGAATCTCGCGTTTCCCCTAGAAAAATATCGGCCGCGAGTGGATTGTTGGCGTGAACTTGTACCTGTATTGATTCGCTTAGCTCAAGCATTTCCAACTGCATTTTGAGCAAGCCAAACACCGACTCCGCCCAATTTGGCATATCGGCCGTTCTGCATTCTACTTGCAGATGGATTTGGGCATCACCATGTTGCAATGTGACGTACAAACGGCGGTCGAATAATGAGACACTTTTACTCCACCAAAGCAGCCCTTCTTGGAGGTTAGGCGCTTCTTTCAACATCATGCATTGCAAGGCCACCAACTTCTCAATGTGCCAATATTCGCCGGCAATTCGAAGGTGATTGTGACCGAGCTTTTTGCACAGAAAGGATGTAATAACGTTATCTTGAGGCAGCATGAGTTGAGTTCGGTTGCGAGCAAACATGCATTATTGCTGAAAGGATGAAGAAGTTCAGTGAGAACGCTCAAAGCCTTTCTTATCGTTTTATTTTCAAATTTATTTTGAAAATGTTTTTAATCGAAATCGGTTTTTCCCTTTATCTCATGAGGTTATGCTGTTACTCAGCTTAAACTCATTAATTGGAGAACCTCATGGATATCGTACAAGCTGCAAAATCTCGTTACTCAACGAAAGTGTTTGACCCAACGCGCAAGCTACCTCAAGAAAAAATCGACGCAGTTAAAGAGCTGATTCGTTTTAGTCCATCGAGTGTGAACTCTCAACCTTGGCATTTCATTCTGGCAAGCACAGAAGAAGGCAAACAGCGCATCGCTAAAGCGGCGCAAGAGAACTACGCGTTTAACGCGGCGAAGATTCTCAACGCTTCTCACGTATTGGTGTTTTGTGCGAAAACAGGCATTGATAACGACTACATTGAAGCGCTAATGGCGCAAGAAGAAAAAGATGGCCGATTCCCAACCGAAGAAGCGAAAGCGGCTGTGCGTGGTGGTCGTGGCTACTTTGTGAACATGCACCGCTTTGATCTGAAAGATGCGAATCATTGGATGGAGAAACAAGTTTACCTCAACGTGGGTACGTTGTTGCTGGGTGCTTCGACGCTAGAAATCGATGCAGTGCCAATTGAAGGGTTTGATCCCAAAGTGCTGGATGAAGAATTTGGCTTGCGTGAAAAAGGTTACACCAGCGTTGTGATCGTGCCGCTTGGCTACCACGCGGAAGATGACTTCAACGCGAAAACGCCAAAGTCTCGCTGGGATGCAGAAACCGTATTCACCGAGATCTAATTCGAGCTTACTTGCAGGTGACGTAGAACCTCGCAATCAATATATAAATCGCAAAAGAGTGATAAAACGATGATCCACTTAGTTGCAGAAGTGAAAGCCTGCCCGGACAGCAAGGATCAGGTGGTGAATTTGCTTGCTGGTTTACTAGAGCCAACTCGCAAAGAAGAAGGCTGTTGCCAATACGAGTTGTATCTCGACGAAAAAGTTGATGGCCTATTTATGTTCCAAGAAATTTGGGCATCGCAAGAGGCCTTGGATAAGCATTTGCAAAGCCCGCACATGGCGGCGTTTCTTGAAACATTGGAAGAGAACGATTGGGTTGAGTATACCCAGATTCGTCCTCTTCGATTTATCGCCTAATGACAGAAGGTTGCCAGCACGTTGGCGCGTTGTTGGCAGCATTTTTGTTGGATAAAGTCGCGGAAAGTCCGAATCGTTGGCGTCAGTAAGCGACGATCGGCGCACACCATGTAGAGCGGTACTGGGCCGCAATCCCACTCTGGTAACACTCGCACCAATCTTCCCTCGATTAAGTCTCGGCTGATGTCCATCAACGATTTATTCGCAATGCCTTTGCCTTTGATCGCTAACCGATGTGGCAAGTCACTATCGTTGCTCATCAAGTTACCGCTGACCACGACTTGTTCTTTCTCGCCGTCACGCGTGAGCGTCCATTTGTTGTAGACCGAATCCGCGACCATATAGCACAAACAGTTGTGTTGCGTTAAATCGGCAGGAGAGGTGAGTTCTGGATGTGTAGCTACGTACTCTGGCGATGCACATAAGATCCGCTCGTTTGCCCCACACAATGCCAACACGACCAGATTGGAGTCGGCCGGCTCGCCGTAGCGAATCGCAATATCGACAGGCTTGGTGTACATATCCGTCAAGCTATCGGACAGCTCTAGTTTGATGGAAACATTTGGGTAGAGATCGATGAACTCATCCACCCAATCGAGCAACATATTGCGACCAAAATCGGAGGGCGCAGTAATGTGCAGTTGACCAGATAACTCACCACGCGCACTTGAGATCTGATCTAACCCCTCTTGCAATGTTGCCAACGCTTGCGTGGTTTTGTCTAAAAACAGTTCGCCCTCTGAGGTTAAACGCAGGCTTCGAGTGGAACGCACAAACAGCGGGAAACCGATTTGCCCTTCAAGACGCTTAATCGATGCGCTAATGGCGGCAGGTGTCATGTCCATGCTGTTAGCGGCTTTTGAAAAGCTGCCTTGGCGCGCGGTTTCGACAAAAATATTGAGGTCGTTGAGGGCTTTCATCGTGAAAAGGATGTTTGTGAAGTTTGAGCTACTATAGGGGAGATGAGCAAAGTAATTCAAGCTAAACGCCTTTGAAGGTGAAAACATTAGGTTAAGTGGTCACTTTGAGTTAGATTAGCCCGCCACTTACATCGTTACTGGATCAACAACATGAGCAACGAACAGCCGAATAACCCTCTGCATGGGTTGAGTTTAGAAAAAATCGTCACCCGACTAGTTGAACACTTTGGTTGGAATGGCCTGTATGAGCGCGTTCGAGTGAACTGTTTTAAGAAAGATCCGTCGATCAAATCTTCTCTGAAGTTTTTGCGTAAAACGCAATGGGCGCGAGACAAAGTCGAAGCGCTATACATCGAGACGTTCTGCTAATCACTCTATGGCCTGCAGCAAGCGGTAAGTAGATTCTTAGTCTCGCCTTGGCTCGCTAGAATGACGCCACTTTTCTTATCGTGTGGGCTGGAAGAGTAGCTCTGCTATTACGTCTAAAGCGAGATTCCGAATGACTCGCCTGTGCTCGTCCGGGATGTTTTTTTTTAGATAGTGTTTTAGAGTCAGAACCTAAACGAGGTTCGTCATTCTGAACAGCGAGGAACGAGCGTGATTCAGAATCTACCCTCAGATTGTATTGAGTTTATTCATCGCTCTATGGTCTGCAGCAAGCTGTCAGTAGATTCTTAGTCTCGCTATGGCTCGCTAGAATGACGCTAGTTCTCTTATCGCGTAGTCTAGAAGATTAGCCCTACGTTATTCCCGACAGCGATGAAGAATCGCTGTCGGGAACCTCGCCTTTAATCTCTCGTTTCTTGCTACTCTAAATGATGCGTGCTACCCACAGTTCCTTCCAAGTCTAAAATCGACTGGCGAACGTGGTCTGGAATGGCCGCTTTCTCGTTGTTCTTAAAATCAAACATCACACCAGTAGCGGTCGCGATGGTCGCAATCTTACCCCACTTCTTACTCAGCACTTGGTATTCCATCGTGATGCGATCTTCTTGCATGTCGATCACGCGCGAGCCGACTAATAACGTGTCTGGGTAAGTGACAGGCAGCTTGTAGCGGCATTGCGTCTCGCTCAGTACTGGTCCAATTTGTGAGGTTTGCAGGTCGACTAGCAGATTAATTTTGTTGAAGTAATCTAAACGCGCCGTCTCGAAGTAGCGAAAATAGACCACGTTATTGACGTGTTGCAGAGCATCCATTTCACCCCATGCGACTTTGATCTCTGTGATAACGGGAAAGTCTTTTAACAGTGTGTCCATTTTTAGTGCTCCTTTTTTATCTGCATTGCCACAAATTGCGACGCGACTTATCACTTTGAGCATTTATTCTAGATGTAATCATTTAATATGTAATAAAATTGTTTTTAAAATGTGAAATGAAATGGCAATCTTATTATGTAAACTAGAAACTTTACATAATTGAGTTGAAGGCGTAAGTTTAACTAAGAGTAACCAAATAGGAGGTGTCTCATGACTGAGCTGAAAGGTTTCAATCTAGCCAAGGTGGAAAAACGCATTGACTGGACTGGCGAGCTGTTCAGTTTAAGGGTCTCAGGCGCGCCTCTTACCTTTAAAGCCGGCCAGTTCACCAAGCTTGCTTTGCTAGATGATGAGGGCAAGCCGATCAGCCGTGCTTATTCTGTGGTTAATGCGCCAAGCGAACAGTTCGATTGGTTGGAGTTCCTAATAGTAGCCGACCCTCAAGGACAACTTTCCCCAAGGCTCCAAAAGCTTAAATCTGGTGATAGTATTTATGTTGGTGAGACCGCACATGGTGACTTAATCCACGACTCTATTCCTAAACAGGCTCATGATCTGTGGCTGCTATCTACAGGTACAGGTATTGGACCGTTTTTATCGCTACTGGATGATATAAACTTACCACCTCATAATGAGCGAATTGTGCTTGTTCATGCGGTTCGCTACGAAAAAGATCTGGTCTATAAATATCTGATTGAGCAACTACAGCAACGATATGAAGGCAGATTAAAGTACATCCCGATAGTCAGTAGGGAAGTGGTGGATGGTCAGTTACAAGGTCGAATTCCCGAACTCATCGAATCGGGTAGACTGTCCAACGCTGCTGATGTGCCATTCTCTGCTCAAAGTAGTTTTGTCATGATGTGTGGGAACCCGCAGATGATCAAAGATACCTTGCCAGTCTTACAAGGGCTTGGGTTGGAAAAGTATCGTCCTAAAACAGGAGGCAATATCATCTATGAGCGTTACTGGTAGCGTTTGGTTAAATTGATATAACCATATTGAAGACATGATGATCACCAATAACAAAGTCGCTCAAGCGTCCTAGCTTGTTCGATCAAAAAAGCCACATGAAGTGGCTTTTTAATATCGATAGAGTTAATCAGACTTATTGTTGATTAACGTACGCTTTAAAGCGAGCTTTGGTTTCTGCGTCTGCTTTTTGGTACCAGAAGTGCAGCATCTCTTCTGCTGTCGAATCTGACTTAACCGCAGTCGCTCTCGCTTGTTTCATATCTTCAGGAATCTTTGCTGGTAGTGTGACTGGTTGAGCAACGGCTGCACCAGCAACAGCGATAGCAGCAACGCCGCCTGTTTTGTTGTAGCTTTCCACTTCACGCACGTAATCACGACCGATTTGCATACCCGGTTTGATCAATTTGTCTTGCTCAACAGCGACGGTGTTGCCTGAATCATCAACCAGTTTCCAATCTAAGTCCTTGATCTTTTCTTCCGCGTCGCGAAGGTTGCGGTATTCTGGCATTTGTAGCGTCAGCTCGGCATTGGCAGCGTCAAATCGTGTAACGATAACATCGCTTTCAACACTTAAACGGTCATTGCCTTGGTTAAAGTAAGGGGCGAAGCGAAATACGACTTGGTTAACGCCATCAGGTAACGTTAGTGTTCTTTCCGAGGCGAAAAAACCACCCGAAAGGTCTGCTTTTTCACCGTTAGCCGCTAGTACTGAAACGTTGTCAGGAACACTCACGGTTACATCTGCGAATGCCATGCCACTCATTGCGAGAGCAAGCGCACAAGTTAAAGGCTTGATCAATTTCATTGTTTTTATCCTAAGCAAATTAGTGGTCATCGAGAGTGCATCGTTCATTGCCCGATTGCAACTCCCAAGTGTAAGAAGTATGAAAATTTAACAAGAACGTCATTTTTATCGCATTTATTACGGGGAAACTGTGATCCAAATAGAATCAAACCGCTGCAATAGAGCGGTTTGATATCATAAGTTATAGATTAAATTTCTTTCTAACTTATTGATTTATTATATGCCTGCACCGTGTCCAGGCTCTGATTGGTCATCAGAAGCGTCTTGTTGTTCTGCCATTTCTTCTTGCTGTTGTGCTTTCTCAATGCTCAACCACCAAACAAATAACTCATACCAAATCGCCAGGATAACGGCACCTAAGAACAGACCAACGATGCCGTAGAAAAGCATACCACCGATGGCACCGAGCAGAATCACAGGCATTGGCACGTCGACGCCACGTCCCATTAACATTGGTTTGAACAGGTTTTCAGAAAGAGCTGCAACTACTACCCAGACAGTAAACATGGTGGCTGTCGTTGTATCTTGAGTCATGTACATGAAGCCAATCACTGGTAGTACGGCAAGCAGCGCTGGTAGCTGAGCGATACACAAGATCATCAGAATCAGAGTGAGCAAACCAGCTGCCGGAACGCCAAATACAAAGAAACCAGCACCGATCAGTAGCGCTTGAATCGCCGCCACACCGACTACGCCAAGCAGTACGCTTTTAATGGTTGCTGCGATAAGCGTGGTCCAGCTTTTAGCGTTTTCACCAGCGGTACGAATAGCGATGGTTCTTAGCCCTGATGCTGCAGATTCAGAGTACGTCATAAAACCTGCTGCAATCGCAAGTGACAAGATTGAAAGCAATAAACTGCCCAATACACCGCCAAGTGTGCCTAGCAAAGAAGTGAGCGCGGACTTTATCTGCGGCATAAAGGTTTGAATCGCTTGTTCAAGGTTAGTCGCGAATAGGGTCCACACCTCATAGAGCTTATCACCTACGACAGGCCAATCCGCAACGGAAGGTTTTGGACCTGGGATCTTCACTTGCCCGTTTTGCAATACTTCAAGCGCATGCGTTGCACCATCCACAATGGAACCTGACACCATAACAAGTGGTGTGACTAAGAGTGCAATACCAAGTAAAGCAATCGTCGTGGCTGCCAGGCCTCTGCGACCGCCATATGCACGCTCCAGCTTTTTTGTAAGTGGCATTAAAGCGACGGCTATAATTGCACCCCAAATAACGGGAAGAATGAAGGGTTTGATGATGTCGTACGTAAACATCAGCAAGACGAAGATCAAGCCAATGCGTATTGCTGACTCCACCATATTACTGATGAAAAGCTTACTGTCGATTTTTACCGATTGTTTATCCATTTTTGTTTACCTGATGATCAATGTTAGAACTGACGAGACTTGAAACAACAATCGCCATATAGAAAACACCTGTAATGGCCTCTAAATACACCACGACTTGAGCCAATGGCGTTAGAGGGCTGATATCGCCATAACCAAGCGTGGTTAAGGTGACGAAACTAAAATACGCCGCATTGGAGAAGTTCTGCCCCCAAGAAATGGCTTCCATCCCAGTGAATGAGGTTGGCGAGAACTCTAGAAGAATGAGATAGGCAATTGCCCACATCAGACCAAGCAGCAAGAAAAGCGCGACTGAGCCAATGACTTTGTTGCTATTGACGTGGCCAGTGAAAAGAATCTGCCTTGCGATGGATTTAAAAGTGCCGAAAAAGAACGCGAAGGTGAGGGCAAGCATCACTACATTCATCTCCCGGATGTTAAAAACGGTCTTGATCACAATCACTAGTACCCAAACACCAAACAGGGTATAGAGGAAACGAGACCACATTTTGTCGAAGCGAAGGCTGGCAAAACAGACAATGAACGTGAGAACCGTGAACGCCTGTAGTATGTGTTCAATCGTCCCTTCACCCACCACTTGTGCCATCGCACTCCCTAGCAACAAAATCACCAGCGCTAAAGTTAGATAGAAGAAGTTGTTTTCTTCATTAATGTTTTTGAGTTTTTTACCAATGACCATGGTTCTTCTCACTTAGTTACTGTTCATTTTCTGCCGATGAATCTTTCATCACCATGATGGACGCAGAAAGCCCGAATCGAAGATCAACATCTTCTGGAAGTTCTTGGATTGAGATTCGTACCGGAATACGTTGTGCTAAGCGAATCCACTGAAAAACAGGGTTCACGTTTGGAAGAAGGTTGTAGCCGACCGTGCCGTCTTTCGGCGCAATACCCCAACCGATAGAGTCAACCGTTGCGTCAATTGGCGTGTCTGGGTGAGACATCAAAGTGACACGTGCTTGGCTACCCGGTTCGATTTGTGCGAGTTGGTTTTCACGGAAGAAACCAAACACCCAGAAACTGTTCTTGTCGATCAGCGCCAGCAGTGGCTGGTTTGCGACCGCTTGCGTACCGTTTCGAATATCGAGGTTAGACACAAAACCATCGACGGTCGCATAAACTTTGGTAAAGCTGAGGTTAAGGCGCGCTGATTTTAATTGCTCTTCTGCAGATTTGATTTGCAGTAGCGATTCTTCGTAAGCGATTTCACGACGAATCAGATCCTTGTGAGAAACAGCGCCGCGGTCTTTCGCGCGAATGTCTTTAAGGCGATCGTATTCGATTTTTTTACCGCGAGAGCTCACGATGGATTTTTCCAACGCCACTTCGGCTTGAGATAGTGCGACTTCGTAAGTGGTTGGGTCGATTTCAAACAGTAAATCGCCCGTTTTCACTTCTTGGTTGTCTTGCACCGAAACATTCACAATTGGGCCAGACACTCGCGGTGCGACCTTGATGACGTTCGCGCGTACTTGGCCATCGCGTGTCCATGGGTTATTAAAATACTCTTCAAATTTTTGATAGCCGAGCCAAGCTGCGCCACCAAGAATGACAAGATTGAGTGCGATTACGAATAGTTTTTTCATCTTGTTTGGCACCTAAAATTGAATATAAAAGCTGTCGATGGCCACCACATAACCGACCATGATGGCAATAAACGTCAGAGACGGAAAAGCGATGAAGCGAGACAAACGTGTCTTGTTCAATATCATCACCGTTATCCACGTTGCCGTGACGGCGAGAAAGAGCACCAGTAGCGTGGGAGAAAAGTAAATGTCTCCCCAAGAGAGTTCATGAGGCATTAGAGATCCTCCGTTTTGTTCTTATCGCCGTTTTCCGTCGGTGTTTCGATAGGCAAAGGTGGCAACGTGCGGTTTTCTTCATCCAGATAACCATCCCAATCGGTACGATCTTGCATCTGCTTGGCGATGGATTCTTCAAGGAATGGTTTCCCCGTTTGTGCCTGCCAGCCGCCGCCCAACGCTTTGTACAGCGCGATCACTTGGTTCGCGACATTGCCTTTAATTTGCGCGTAACTATCTTCCGCGCGCGTCATTTTTTCGACTGAGTTGAGCAGTCGCTCAAAAGAAATTTGGCCGTTTTCGTACTGCGTCATGGAGATGTTGAACGCACGAATGGAAGAGTTGACTGATTGCAAACGTAAATCTTTTTGCTGCAAATACAGGTCATACGCTTCGATGGCATTGGTCACTTCGTTCACGGCTTGCAGCACTTTTTTGTTGTAGTTGGTCAGCGTTTCTTGGAAACGAGCATCTTCGAAGCGAATGTTATTTTTCACACGTCCGTATTGGAAAATGTTCCAACTGAACGTTGGGCCAACCACCATGGTGAGCGAATCGCTAAAACTGAAACTGCTGCCATCGGGAACCGTACTGTCGATACCGATGGAACCGAACAACGAAAAGCTTGGGTACAGAGCCGTTTCCGCCACGCCAATCTGCGCACTTTGCGCGCGAGCTTGCATCTCGGAGACTTGCAAATCAGGACGTCGCATCACTAAGTTAGCATCCACTTGCGTATCTAAAAGCGGAGGACGTGGCACAATGGAGTGCTCATCGGTGCCCGATAGCGCCGATTTTCTGCCTGTCGATTTGAACTGCGCTTCATAGTCAGCAATTTGCTGCGTCAAACCGTCCGATTGCAGCAATTTCTCTACTTCTTCAGGCAGTACGCCCAGTAACAAAGCCAGTGCTGTGCGCGATTGCTTCATCGCGACTTCGAGGCTTGGTTGCGCGGCTTTTGTGGTGTAAAGCTGGTTTTTCGCTTGCTGTACGTCTAGCTCTGTTACGTTGCCGGAATCAAACTGAACTTGGGTGATGTGCACAACGCGTTCTTGAATCTCGATATTGCGGCGAGACAGCAAAATACGTTCTTGGGATGTGCGATAGTTGATGTAATTGCGCGCCACCTCGGCGGTGATGGTGACCATGATGTCGTGATACGAGGCGATGGATGCGTAATAACCGGCTTCTGCAGATTCGATACCTCGAGCGTATTTGCCCCAAATATCCATTTCCCACGCAGCATCAAACGACAGAGCGGCGTTGTTTACACCCTGATCATTCACGTAGGCACGCGCTAGATTTCCTGACACGGTTTGAACTTGCGGGTATTGCAAGCCGGTCGAAATGCCAAGTAATGAACGCGCTTGAACAATGCGCAGCCCCGCGGCTTCGATGTCTAGGTTTTGCTCATTCGCCAACTCGACTAATTGATTGAGCGTCGGGTCGTTAAACTGCTGCCACCACTGTTGTAATTGTTGCTCGGATTGCTGCGTATCTTTGGCGGCTTTTTGCACCGACCAATCGCTTGGCAATGGCGTTTGCGGTGGGTGGACATAGTCTGGCCCCACAGTGGTACACGCACTGAGCCCGAGCAGGGAAAGTATGGCGAGGCTTGGTTTGGTTAGTTTTGGAAGCATCATATCCCCACCTTTAAAACCGCTTCTGTTGTAAGTTCACCCAATCGATATCCTCGTAGGTTTGCTTGCAATGCTTGATTGCTTCGAACACGTTCCGTTTTAAATTCAGCAAGATATAAAAACCGGCTATCTCAGAATAAGCGTAGTCAGATAAATCCAACTCACTAAAAAAATCTTCCAGTTTATCTTCGAATGTTTGGTAATCCTGACTGTATTGGTCGAATACGGAGTCGAGTTCTTGTGTTGCTTGGTGGCTGGCTAAAGCGCCCGCCATCAAAGGAATGATGGAATCGCGGTGTTGTTGGCGAAGCTGAGTAATCAGCGGATTGGTCATCAACTTTTTCTCGGCGGCCATTAAGATGTTGATGTGATTACTGAGTACATCACACGCTTTGCTAAACGCGCCAATCGCTTCTGGCGTGGTTTTGTCAAAGTGTTTGTGGTTGATTTTCGACCCCCACACCTTGAGCTTTTTCGATGAAACGTTGAGCGTCACCAAGTGCAAGGCCCGTTTGAGCGGCGTGATAATCGAGTTGGACTGCTTCTGATAGGAGTCAAACAGATCCCGAGTGTGCCTAAAATAGCGCTCTTTTATGGTCAAAAAGAGGTGTTCTGGTCGTGAGCTAAACGGGAAGTAGTGCGCGAAAATGATCATGAACACCACCATGTAGAACAGCAGCATGATCGTCATGAGGATCCCGAAGTGATAGAACATATTGTTGTCTAAACCGAGAACAAACAAGCCCACCATGTAGAAAATCGTCACTGGCCCGTTGAACAGATAAAAGCCGATAAAGGTGTAGATAAAGATGAATAGGCCAAGCTCTAACCCGAGATCCAATTGCGGAAGAATGAAGACGTAAGAAGGCACCGCGAACAAGAAGCCGAAAGTGAAAAGCACTAGCAACAAAATCGGGTGCACAGGCACGAACGACAGCAAAGACATAAACATGGTCGAGAAGACCACGAACGAGTAGCCGCCTGGTGGATTGAAATAAATCCAAATCAGTCCTGCAACCCAATAGGTAACAAAGGTTTTGACCGCAGTTTTAAAGTTTTCTGCGTCCCACCATAGAAACTTGCCTTTCGGTTTCGGCAGCGGCACGTCAAAGGAGACATTGTTCGTCACAGAGTCAATGCAGCTAATGCTCTCCGCTAAACGCGACAAGTTTTGATGCATGAGCCCCAAGAGGTGCCCCAGCATAAGCGCAGAGCCTTTCTCTAGGTGCGCTGCGTCTTCAAGCAACGCTTGGTTGTATTCGACTTTGAACTCTTGAGCACGAAAAGCGGGTTCTTTTTCGTCCCAGACTTGTTGGCAGGTATCAAATAGCGCGTCAATTTCCGCAACGGCTTGATCAAAGTTGCTGATGCTTTCACGGTCTTGCTGGTGGCTAAAGTGGCTGTGCGCTGCGACGGTCAATTGTTGCGTTACTTGCTTGTTCAAATGAACCGCCAAGCGCCACTCTTTCATGTAGGCCGACACGTCGCTGCATTCCACACTGACTGTGGCAAAACGCTGTTCGAGCGCGTTTTGGGCGGCAAACATCTGTTCGATAAGAGAATCCACGTTAGGTTGTGGCTCTTCAGCTTCTGGATTTTCGACTCCCTCTTCTTGAGGAGAAACTTGCCCTGCCGATTTTTGCTCGAAATTTTGCAAGACAGCGGTGAACAGCGCGCGTTGTGCTTGGTTGAGTTGTTCGATGAGTTGTCTTAGGTTTTGTTCTGTTTTGGTCGGGAATAAGAAAGTCCCCACGAGTGTGTAAACCACCACCCCAAACACCGTCATATAAGCGCGGTCAACGCCATAAAGAAACGCACCTTCTGCGTCACCGCCATTGGACATCATCAGGGTCATGACGCCGGTCAGCATGAGTAGCGTTGGATCTTTTTGGTAGGCATTACGGAAGTAAAAAATGAAAGAGACCACAACCGATACGCTCAGCATGTACAGCAAGCGGTCTTGAGCAAACAATCCCACCAGTAACAAGCCAACGACGGCGCCAACCAATGTACCGAACACGCGTAAGGTACCTTTGGCGAGTGACTCACGACGACTGCCTGTGGATGCAATCAGCATCACTGTGGTTGCGGCCGTCGATGCTTGCGGCCAACCCATGGCAAACGGGATCAGATAAGCCAGAGTCAGGCTAAGCGATACTTTAATAGCGAATTTTATTTTGTCGTTCATAGTGTCAAAGTTTGCTCAGGCTTATCGTTATAAGTTGATGAATTTCTTATGTGAATAATCAGAATCTTGTTCTGAATAAATTCGGGGGGCGGAATATAGCGGGTGAAAAAGTGTGCTTTGTAAACCCTTTGTCAAAACACAAAGTGCGTATTTGGCTCGATCTCGCGCTAGCCCTTGGCGTTATTGACGAAACGGCTAAAACGAGCAAAATCTCGATCTGTGACGATTCTCACTTCTGAAACAAAATCGTTGTATTTTGTGAGCCAATTCTCACCTTATATCCTTCGCCTGATACTAAAGCAGGCCACTCGTACCATCTGCATGAGCTTTGCTGCTTTAAAAAGCATAGATGATGAATGGGTATTTGAGAGGGAAAGTTATTATTTTTTATCGGCTTGCCGATTGTTCGCTTGCTTTTTTGGATCGAGATAAAAAAACCAAAGCGATGCCACCAAGAATGATGCCACTGGTTAAAAGTGTGTGTAGTGAAAGAGGCTCGTGGAGTACGACGGTACCTAGCAGCAAAGCAATGGCTGGTACGGAAAGTTGACTGACTGCGGCTTGAAGTAAAGAGAGCTTACGCATGACTTGATACCAAAGCGTATAACCAAGGCCAGATGCAATGGCGCCAGACGTGATAGCGAGCAAGATTCCGCCCAGAGAGAGATGGATTGAGGACAGCATCAACGGCGATAGCAGTATGCCAATCATAGATGCAGCGATAAATCCCCACGTGATGCCACTACTTGGAGAAGGCGCTTGTTTGCCGAGCGCAGTAAACGCAGCCCAACAAACGCCAGAAATCAACATGAGAAGTGCAGAACTGATATCGGGGCGAGTGGTTGATGGCAACATTAACCAAACAAAGCCAACAATCGAAAGGCCGATACCGATGATTTCGAGAAACTGAAAGCGCTCACCTTGCCACCAATAGATGACCAGTAACGTCAGTTGCACGGCACCAAACAAAAGCAAAGCACCGGTTCCTGTCGCCAGTTGTAAGTACGCGAAAGAGAAAAGGGCAGCGTAACCAAATAACGCCACGCCAGCAAAAAAGCGAAAGCGAGAAGTTGGCCGATCGGTTTTCCACTGACCTCTCACGACAAGCAATGCGATTAAGGTAATCGCGCCAGATATCAATCGAACGAGAGTGAAGCTTCCTGCATCAATCAACCCTTCGGCCAATGCAAGTCGGCACAATAATGAATTGGCGGCGAACGCCAGCATCGTAATAGCAGTGAGTAAAAAGGTCGACATCCTTGGCCCTTAACGCAGAAATATGGATTGAGTGTAGCGTCAAACGGCCTTTTTCATTAGTTGATAAAGTGATTAGTTATAGCTGTCAGAGCGAGAAAACCATCAAAAATCACCAAAGAAAACCTGACCTTAGCCTGAGTGTTACTGTGGTAGGGATTGTTGTTTGTACAATGACTTGATGGTGTTTTTCAACCATAGCAATTTGGGATTGTACGCATTGCGTTTATGCCAAATCATGGTAAATGGAATCAGTAACTTGTCTTGTTGAGTTTGGTCTAACGGAATTGGCAAGCACACCAAATCGAGATGCAGCTTTTCTGTGTAGCTTTTGCAATAGTGCGGCGCGGTGGTGATCATGCCATGCGTCGGCTGCGCTGCCATAAAAAGGGATTGCTCAAAGTTGGACATCGTCAGCCCGATAGAGCGCTGTAGCCCTAGTTCCGTTAACACTTCATCCAACGCCCAAGTTTCACTTTTTTCCCAAACAATATTGATGTGTTGGTAGCTCAGAAAGGTCTCGAGATTCCACTCTTGCTGTAATGCCGGATGATCTTTATGTAAATACACCATCGGCAGGTCATAAAAAAGAATCTCAAAATCCAAAAAATACGGCAGAAGATCCAACGACTCTTTCGATCTCGGGTGACTTTCTCGGCCGGTAAAACCGATATCCGCCTCGCCTCGAATGATGGCGTCGAGTGAATCGTAATCCCAGTTACTGGTTTTTACTTTCGCTTCAGGGTATCGCTGGTGGATAGCGACGATGAGTCTGTCCAGCACCGTGAGCACTAATGGCGACTCAATCGTGATATCAAAACGCACTCCTTTAGGCGTAATATCGCTGCGTTTTTCTGCAATCTGGCTGCCAATTTGCAGCCATTCTGCTAGATCTTGCTCCATGCTTTGCGCCAAAGGCGTTGGCGCAAGACCTTTAGGTGTTTTGACAAACAAAGGATCATCGAACCAATGACGAAGTTTGTTGAGCGACTTACTTACGGTAGAGGGCGTAACGTTCAGCTTTTTCGAGGCTTTCGAGACGCTTTGCTCTTGCAGCAATAATTGCAGAGTGAACAGTAAGTTTAAATCAAGTCGCGCTAGGGATTTCTTCATAATGGATATCGTGAACAGGCTTTGGAATCAATAGTATTAGAGCAAGGCTGATTACGCTACCTAACACTAAGATAAACACCAACATATTCAGTGCACTAACGCCGATGAAACCCATAAACCAAATATAAAATGCGGAACTACAAACTTGAGCAATGCCCAGTAGTGAGCTCGCCACGCCAGCTTGTTGAGAGAATGGGCTGAGCGCTTGGCTCATGGCCACGCCAAAGCCACAAGCGAAGCCAGCGCAAATCAGCCCAAGTCCGAACACATAGTAATGAGATTGTCCATCATGGAAATGGGCAGCACTGAGCACGATGGCTGCACAAGCGAGCAATACTTGAGAGGTCATCATTAAAGTTCGCTGCTTAAAAATCCCCAATGCCAATGGCGCCGAGAATGAAATCAACATACTGATCGTCGCAGTCCCTGCCATGATGGAAGAATAGCCACCGCGATCAAAACCAAGCATGCTCATCACGACAATTGGTGAAGCGTTAACAAAGGTCAGAATGGTGGTCACTCCAAGTGCAGTAATGATCAGCCTACTGATAAAAAATCGCTCGAAGAAAGTCTCTTGATGGCTCTCTGGCGCTGTCTGTTCTTCACTTTGTTGGCTGGGTAGTGATTCCTTGAGAACAAAAATGGCCAATACACTGACGAGAATGCCCATTCCTGCCATCGTGGTAAACAAACTCGGCCAAGGAAATTTCAGCATAATCAAGTGACCAATCACGGGTGCGATCACTGGAATGATACAGGTGATGCCATTGAGCATCGACAATACTTTCGCGCGGCGTTCATCGTCTAACGTGTCGCGTAAAATCGCGAACGCGACGACATAGCAAGCTCCAGCCCCGATGCCTTGGCAAAAGCGAGCAATCAAGAAAGCGTTTGGTTGCTCAGCCATCCCGCCGAGAAAAGACGCGAGCACGAAGATCATCGCGCCGACGACGGCAACAGGTTTTCGTCCCACAGAGTCTGCAATTTTCCCCGCGAATAACATGGTGGTAGCCATGCCAGCTAAATAGATCGAAAACGCAATATGCAACTGAGATTCGCTGGCGTTGAGATCTGACGCAATTTGAGGCAAACCAACAAGATACAAATCAATGGCAGTAGGGTAGAGTAAAACGAGTGCAAAACTACAAAGTAAAAAACGGGACATGGAAACCTCTCTATCGAATGGCTAGGATAATAGAGTGCTAAACGTTTGCCTGCGAGTGGGAAATACGACACTAGGTATTTCTATTTACGACATACCCTGTATGAATTGAGCATAAAAACAACAAGGAAGATTATGATTACCATTGAAAAGTATTCGCCTGAGCGACATGAACAAACTTGCGAACTTAGCGTGCTAGAAGAGCAATCGCAGTTTACGGTCGCGGATGTGGGTGAAATGCTTACACGTCTTGAACCCACAGAGCTTCCGCATCTGATTTTGGCAGACGATGACGTGGTTGGCTTTTTTCTATTTGATGCCGCTTACAGCGAGAAATACGATTTTTGCCCGAAAAACAGTTTAGGCGTGCGTGCTTTGCTGGTGGATCACCGTCATCAAGGCAAAGGCATCGCCAAGCAAGCCATTCAACAGTTTGCCGATTTCGCCAAACGTCATTATCCCGAGTTTGATGCGCTTTATCTCACCGTTAATTGCCGCAACATACCCGCTTATCAGTGCTATTTAAAATCAGGGTTTGAAGATACCAATGAGCTTTACCACGGCGGCCCCGTTGGACCGCAGCACATTATGAGACAGCCGCTTTAAGTTAGATGTTGGGTGAGTGCTTGCATATGGCATTCAAACTTTTAACTACACAACATTTTAAGATACCAGTGTCATATATACTTTAAGTGTTTAAATGAACAATATGATGGAGTGTCTTATGGATTTTATAGAACGAGTTCAAGCTCTTTCCAAAAAAATTCCCCAAGTATCAGCGAGTTTAGCTACAGAAGAAGCAACAAAAAACGCATTAGTAATGCCATTTTTGCACTCTGTATTAGGTTATGATGTCTTTAATCCAAATGAGGTTATCCCTGAGTTTACTGCTGACATTGCTACGAAGAAAGGAGAAAAGGTAGATTACGCACTCATTAAAGATGGGGTTGTACAAATTCTTATCGAGTGTAAAAAATTTGGTGAGCCATTGGCCACTAAACATGCTAATCAATTGTTTCGGTATTTTTCAGTAACCAATGCTCGTATTGCGATTTTAACTAATGGATCTGAATATCAGTTTTATACGGACTTAGACGCTCCAAATAAAATGGATGAAAAGCCGTTTTTGACTTTGGATCTTGCCAATCTTGATGAGCACGTAATTCCCGAGGTGAAAAAGCTTACCAAGTCTTCTTTTGATGTTGAATCTGTAGTTGATGCTGCCGGCGAGCTCAAGTACCTCAATCAAATTAAAAAAGCACTTCATGAACAGTTTCAGAACCCTGAAGAGGAGTTTGTAAAATTCTTTACTTCAAAAGTGTACGATGGCGTCCAAACCGCAAAAGTCAAAGCACAGTTCATGGATATTACAACGAAGGCTCTAAAACAATTCTTGAACGACAGCATTAATGCTCGATTGAAATCTGCAATTGGTGGAGATGATAAAGCACCGATCAAGGTTGACGATAGCGTTAACGCTTTTGAAGAATCTGTTGAATCCGTTCAAGATAAACCCAAAGTTCAAACGACAGATGAAGAGATCGAGGGTTTTAATGTCGTTAAAGCGATATTGCGACAACAAGTTGATGTACAGCGAGTGTGTGCCCGTGATACGCAAAGTTATTTTGGTATCCTGCTTGATGACAACAATAGGAAGCCATTATGTCGCCTTTGGTTCAATACCAAACAAAAGTACATTGGTCTCTTTGATGAAGCTAAAACAGAAACCCGTCATCCAATCGACTCGATTGACGATATTTTCAAATTTAGCGAGCAATTACAAAGTACGCCAGCACTTTACGAATAGACTTACATAGAAATGCAAATGAAGCTCCAACACATGATGTTTTGATGTCTGTGTTGGGGCTTTTTTATTATTCAATCATCTTAGTTTCGTGCAAACCTAGGTATCTTTGAGGTTTGGATGGACATTTAACTTTAAAACATATAGTTAAGGTGATTTGGATAGTTAAAACACCAAGGATGGAAATATGAGAATTGAAATCGACAATTTAGAACGGCCGCAGGTGATTGCGTTGTTGGAAGAGCATTTACAGGACATGTACGCTACATCGCCACCAGAGAGCGTGCATGCGTTAGATGTAAGCAAGTTGAAGTTGCCTTCAATCACGTTTTGGACGGGCTGGGATGGTGAGCTGCTATTGGGATGTGTGGCAATGAGCCAACTAGAAGATGGTCACGCAGAGTTGAAATCGATGCGTACGACGCCGTCGGCGAGAAAACAGGGTGTGGCATCCCGCTTACTCAATCACGTGATTGAGCAAGCGAAACATCAGGGGATACAACGTTTAAGTTTGGAAACTGGGTCGATGGCATTTTTTGAACCCGCGCATCGCCTATATGAAAAACATGGCTTCGCGTACTGCGAGCCGTTTGGCGACTATCAACCTGATCCAAATAGCCGCTTTATGACTCTAGCGTTGTAGCCCGTCGCGACTAAAAGTTAAAGTAGTAATTAGCTCCTGGCGAGATGAGTGATGCACGCTCACGCGCCAGTTGTTTTCTTCTCTCTCTAATACGCTTCGCGTTGTCTTTATCTAAGTTTGCATCCAATTGATGATCAAGGCGTGATATCTCCGCATCTAACGCGTTAATGCGTTGTTGACGCTGATATTCTTGATGGCCTAACTGATAGTTTTTAAGGAAAAGATCGTTAGAGCAAACGCCATAGTAGGTTTTTCCTTCTACACCCACCGTGTAACCATTGTCTGGCGAACAGTAAAGAATGGTGCCTTTATCAAAACCGTCTTGCCACTCAACGTGATTTGGCGTTACGCCTGCTTCGCGACAGTCTTTAATGTATTCGTACAAAATGTTTGGGTTGTTGCCTGAGCGGCCATCTTGGTAGCCGACGCGATACCAATCTGCGGTTTGGCATTGTTCTGGCGACATGCTGCTACAACCAGAAAGTAATGCAAACATGGCAAAGAGAAGCGCAATGCGTTTCATGAAGTGGATTCCTTGTTACTGCGTTAGGTTCGCTGATTATAAATGAACAGTGTTCATTTCCAATAGGTAAAATTAATAATTACCGACTTATTGATGCGTCGCGCTTGTGAGTTTGTCGGCTTGAAGCAAAAATTTTTTGCTTGTGGAACGAGCGTTTTTCGTCAGTAGTGATGTTACGAATAGAGTAGTTTGCGTGAAGGTAGAGGCGAGACTAGTGGGGTGGGAATCTCTTCGTAAGCCGCATCTATAAACAGTTGCCTGCACGAATGTTACCTTTTTTCAGAGATTCCCATATCAAAAGCCCCTCGATCGAGGAGGAACGGGACTTTCGATAATTTTATGATTAACTTTCAAATGAAAGTTTGTTGCCAAATGCGGATTTCCAGTCTTTATCAAATTGATCGACAGCCGGCTGAACTGCTGGATGAGAAAACATCTGCGCGGCCACATCGACAGGCAAGGTGATCGCTTCAATGCCTAACTTCATCACTTCCATCGCTTGTTGGGTATTCTTAAAACTCGCTGCCAAAATTTTTGCAGGCAGTTGGTTTTGATCCAGTAGCAATTGCAGGTCTGCGACCACTTCTACACCGTTTCCGTTCATCGCATCAATACGGTTCACATAAGGCGCAAGATAGTCAGCGCCGCACAATGCCGCAAGGAAACCTTGCTGAGCAGAGTAAATAGCGGTGGCGAGCACTTGAATTCCCTCTTTTTTCATTAACTTAATTGCCGATAAGCCTGTTTCGGTTGCTGGCACTTTGACGACTATATCATAGGGTAATTCATGGATTTGGCGGGCTTCTTCTACCATGCCTTCTACAGTTGTGCTCACCACTTGAGCATGGAAACGGGGTGTGCCCCCTAACGCTTCTTGCATGCCAGCTAAGGTTTGGTTCAAGCCTTGTTCTGATTTCGCCAAAATACTTGGATTTGTTGTTACCCCTTTCAGAGGTAGGCATTGGTTAAAGCGATTTACTTCTGCCACGTCAGCAGTATCTAAATAGAGTTCGATCATGGGTTCTACCTTATACAAAATCTTCGTTTTGATGATGGGATCACTATAGATCTGACAATCCGCTTAGATCTTGATTTTGATCAATTGTAATTTCAATTGAAACTATAATAATTTCACAAAGTAAAAGTTAAGTGCCAATATTTCATCATCAAGTGAAGCTTTCAGCAAAAGAAAAGCGTGAAAAGTAGAAGAGCAAACCAAGAGGCGGACAGTAATGTATTTCAATATTCAGAGGTTCTCGACCCACGATGGTGATGGTATTCGCACCATTCTGTTTCTGAAGGGATGCAGTCTGTCCTGTCCTTGGTGCCAAAACCCAGAAAGCCGCAGTGAAAAGCACTCTCTGTTGTTTGATGAGCGCAGTTGTATGGCGGACTGCCAGCTTTGTGTGTCGGCTTATAAGCAAACCGTAAACGGCGACATGGCAAGCGATGGTATCCGACGCATTGACGATCAAATCATCATCAATCGAAAAGCCATGAGCGAAGCGCAGATCATTGCGCTGCGAAACGTATGTCCAACACAAGCGCTCAGCATATGTGGAGAAGCGGCGAAATCGGACAACCTGTTTGAAGTGTTGATGAAAGACAAGCCTTTCTACGATCAAAGCCAAGGTGGCGTGACGTTTTCTGGTGGCGAGCCGCTGATGCAGCCAAGTCTTGTGGCAGAACTTGCCGAACGTTTGCATCAAAACCATGTGTCTACGGCAGTGGAGTCGTGCATGCATGTTCCGTGGAAAAACGTAGAAAAAGTCGCGCCGTATATCGATTGCTGGTTAGCGGATCTTAAACACACCGACGAAGAAAAGTTTCTCTTCTGGGCGAAGGGATCGTTAAAACGCATCAAAGACAATTTTAGAAAATTGGCACCAATTGCCAAACGCATTGTTATTCGCGTGCCGGTTATGCCGGGCTTCAATGACACCATTGATGAGCTCAAAGCGATCATTGATTTCGCTGCTTCTTTAGAAAGCTGTCAAGAACTCCACTTGTTGCCGTATCACACTCTCGGCATCAATAAATACCGTTTGCTCGATATGCCTTACGAGTGTTCTGACAAACCATTAAATAATCCAGAACTGCTAGAAAACGCAATGCAATACGCAAGCGAACATACTCAACTTAACGTGATTGTTAGAGGTTAACCATGGACCTACATACCCTTCCAGAGCGAATCAAAGCCCACAAATTGGCACTGGTCAACATCGTAACGCCGCCAATCTGTACTGAGCGCGCAGAGGCTTATACTCGAGCGTATCAGGCAAATGAAGACAAACCTGTGATTGTGCAACGAGCGCTGGCGCTACAAGAGCACTTACGCACTCGTACCATTTGGATTAAGCACGACGAGCTGATTGTAGGCAACCAAGCGAGCAAAGTACACGCTGCGCCGATCTTCCCTGAATACACGGTGCGTTGGATTGAAGCGGAAATCGACGAACTGGCCGACCGACCAGGGGCTGGTTTTGCGGTAAGTGAAGAAGACAAACAAAGCATTCACACCATTACGCCATACTGGCGCGGTAAAACGGTTCAAGATCGCTGCTATGGACTCTTTACCGACGAGCAGCAAGAGATCTTAGCCAGCACCATCATTAAAGCCGAAGGCAACATGACTTCGGGCGACGCTCACCTTGCGGTGGATAACGAAAAAATCCTGAAGATCGGTATGAACGGTCTGCTGGATGAGGTTCGTCAGCATCGCGCTAATAACGACGTGTCGACGTATGAAGGATTGAAGAAAGAGCAGTTTTATAAGTCCGTCGAAATTGTCTTGCTTGCGATTCAGGAGCACATGGTGAGTTACGCCGATCTCGCTCTGGAAATGGCACAAAACGAAACGCGACCAGAGAGGAAAGCGGAATTGGAGACAATCGCAGAAAACTGTCGTCATGTGGCTTTCCATGCGCCAACCAACTTCTGGCAAGCTCTGCAACTGAGCTATTTTGTTCAGTTGATGTTGCAAATTGAATCGAATGGCCACTCTGTTTCATTCGGTCGAATGGACCAGTTCCTAAACGACTACTACGTGCGTGATCTTGAAAGTGGCACGATGAACAAAGCGTTCGCCCTTGAGTTATTGCAAAGCTGTTGGTTGAAATTGCTTGAAGTAAACAAGATTCGCTCTGGTGCGCACTCAAAAGCATCGGCAGGTTCTCCTCTGTATCAAAACGTTTGTATCGGTGGCCAAAAGCTGAATGAGAATGGAGAACCTGAAGACGCCGTAAACCCGCTATCTTGGGCGATTTTAGAGTCCTGTGGTCAGCTACGTTCCACGCAACCGAACTTGAGTGTTCGCTATCATGAAGGTCTGAATCAAGAGTTCTTGATGGGCTGTATTGAAGTGATCAAATGTGGATTCGGTATGCCTGCATTCAACAACGATGAAATCGTCATTCCAGAATTCATCAAGCTAGGTGTCGAGAAAGAAGACGCTTACAACTACGCGTCTATTGGCTGTATTGAAACCGCTGTTCCAGGCAAATGGGGTTACCGTTGCACGGGCATGAGCTTTATTAATTTTGCGCGTATTTTACTGGCTGCGCTCAACGAAGGCGTGGATGCAACGACGGGCAAAGCCTTCTTGCCGCATGATAAGTCGCTAGCAAAAGGCAACTTCGAGAGTTTTGATCAAGTCACAGCCTCTTGGGCGGAGCAAATTCGCTACTACACACGTAAATCGATTGAGATCGATACCGTAGTCGACAGCGTGCTTGAACAGCAAGCGCAAGATATTTTCTGCTCATCGCTGGTGGATGACTGTTTGGCGCGTGGTAAAACAGTAAAAGAAGGCGGAGCGAAATACGATTGGGTATCTGGCCTGCAAGTGGGTATCGCCAATTTGGGTAACAGTTTGGCGGCGATCAAACATTTGGTGTTTGAAGAAGCACAAATCAGCCAAACGGAACTGGCTAAAGCATTAGAAGAAGACTTCGATGGTATTGAGAACGAACAACTTCGCCAACGCTTAATCAACTTCGCGCCAAAATACGGCAATGACGACGATTATGTCGACCAATTGCTGGCCGATGCTTACCAAGTTTATATTGATGAGTTGGCGCAATTTGTCAACACACGTCATGGGCGCGGACCAATTGGTGGTGGCTACTACGCGGGAACATCGAGCATCTCTGCTAACGTGCCATTTGGCGCATCCACGATGGCAACACCAGATGGTCGAAAAGCGAAAACGCCACTGGCGGAAGGCGCAAGTCCAGCATCGGGCTCTGACCGTTTGGGACCAACGGCGGTGTATAACTCGGTCGGTAAAATTCAAGCCAATAAAATCCTAGGTGGCGTGCTGCTTAACCAGAAGTTAAGCCCAGCGGCTGTCGCTTCAGAAGGAGATAAGCTCAAGCTATCGATGCTGATTCGTACCTTCTTTAATCACCATAAAGGTTGGCACGTGCAGTACAACATCGTCTCTCGTGAAACCTTGCTGGCAGCGAAGAAGAACCCTGAGCAATATCGTGACCTTGTCGTGCGAGTTGCGGGCTATTCAGCCTTCTTTACCGCGCTGTCACCAGACGCGCAGGATGACATCATCGCTCGTACCGAACACGAGTTGTGATGGTCTCAACCCCGGTTAATGCATAAGGCACCGATTGGTGCCTTTTGGTTTACTCTTCAATGGTTATGCCACTAGAGCCGGGAAGCTGCGACACAAAATTGGAGCCCATGAGCTTAGAGGGGGTGTATACACCGGCTTCAGGCTTTGTATGTAGCAGGTGTTCTACAATCGCCAGAGATCCCGTTACGGTTAAGCTGTAGCCATTGGCCGTTTGTACTCGTGCTGTTTTGCTTTGTCCGAGTTTGTTGCTTGCTTTACCCCACACATATGTGGGTAATTGGTTTCTTTGCTCCTCATTTGGTCCTTTTACGGTTCTTTCAATACGGCTTTTTATGAGACTTTGTACCCAGGTTATGCCGAGAAGGGGGCGAACCCAATTCGCTCGTTTAGCGTTTTTTATCATGTTCGGCGATCCGGGAATAAAAACATCAATATTCTCAATCCCCGTGGTGTAATAGGCGGTTGAAACATCGCCCCACGGAATGGTCATCGCAAGTTTTTCGCCGTCACCAAAATCAATGTTACGAACTTTATACGCTAGCGGAACGGTGGTGATTTTTCCGTTAAGTCGCACTTTTCCGCCTTGAGCCAAACCTTCGACAGACGTTTTCGCCGTGCCCGGAGAAAAACCAGAGCGAGAGTCAAAACCGAGAGACAAGTGTGTTGCATCTGGTAGCGCAGCTTTCAATGTGGCTGCAATGCAATCCGTTGGAATAACATCAAAACCAACACCGGAGCACAATACGACACCAGCTTCCTTTGCTTGTGATTGCAGCGTTTGTGCAAACTCAAACACAGAGATCTCACCTGTAATATCGAGATAATGTGCGCCTGCTTCTAGGCACGCTTTCATCATCGGTTTTGCCGTCGAAGAAAAGGGTCCTGCGCAGTTTAATACCAGTGATGAACCCGAAATGTGTTGGACTGCGCTGCTTTTATCCTCAAGAGAAAAAGCAAGACTTTGCAGCCCTAGTTCAGCCGCTAGGCTTTGTACTTTCTCTAAACTTCTACCAGCAAGGATTGGGTGGTGACCTCGTTTTACGGCCTCTCTCGCAATGAGCTCGCCTGTATAACCATTGGCTCCGTATATGATCCAACGATCTGGGGATGATGCCGGTGTGTTATCTTTCATCAAAAAGCTCCTATCAATGCCTGCTTAAAGAGGTTTCTGGTCATTGGCTTTTTCTTGTTGAATTGTGGTCAAGCCTTGTTCGAATGTGGTGATTTGAAAATCTGGAAAACGAGTTTGAAACTTATCTGAAACAAAAAGGTTGTCAGATTCGTAGCGAGGCAAAAGCTCGGCTGCATCTCGAATGGTTTGATTAAATCGCCCAGCTAGCCACAATTGCCAGCGCTTGATGACTTTGTATTTCGGTTGAACGTTAAAAACCTTTGCTGCAACAGCGATAAACTCCCGATACGTCAGTCGACGATCGTCGCAAGGCAAATGCCAAGTTTGTCCGTAAGCATCGGGCGTATTCCCAATTAGCGCCATCGCTCGGCTTGCGTCTGGCGTATAAATTAAGCTGCGTTTGGTGTCATCACGTAAAAACACTTTTGCACTCTTTTGGTTAAGTAGATTATCGATAATGGCGGAATTAGTGATGCTTTGTGTTTTCCCCGGGCCGTAAAATTCCGGAGCACGACAGATAACGGCTTCGATTTCTCCTTTATTCATCGATTCTAGCAGCATGTCAGTAATGACCGCACGAATTCGACCTTTTTCTCCATTAGGTTGAAATGGTGCATCTTCTTGTTGAGGCGTATCCGTTTGCGGGTACATGTAGGTATTATCAAAGTAAACAAGCTTTGCTTGATGAGTTTTACATGCGGCGATGACATTACGCATCATTGTTGGCCATTGTTCCACCCACAGTTGAGTATCCATTGGTAGCCCTGCAGTAAGGTAAACGATACTAGAACCTTTTACGGCATCTGATGTTTGTTTCGCGTCGAGCAAGTCCGCTTTTACCAGTTGATCCGTCTCGTTGACTCGATGTGGATTGCGGCTCACCAAACGGATGTCGCTCGTAAAGTCTCGTTTTAGGCTTAATGCCAGCTCACGGCCAATTTGCCCACTTGCACCCAATATCGTTTGCATTCGCCAATCTCCTGCTGTGTTGCTTTGATATT
Source organism: Vibrio chemaguriensis (assembly GCF_012275705.1). Lineage (NCBI taxonomy): Bacteria > Pseudomonadati > Pseudomonadota > Gammaproteobacteria > Vibrionales > Vibrionaceae > Vibrio > Vibrio chemaguriensis. The sequence goes on along the minus strand of NZ_SHOE01000010.1, from coordinate 107,537 downwards.
CATCCTAAGATTAAAGTTAGGTTTAAGGTCAACCCATATTTTGAAGATAAATCGGATTGATTTTTTATTGATTATAGAAACAAGGAGATGGCACATCTGAGCTAAGGGCGAATGGTTTTTACAGACTCAATTTAGTGGCTGGCAGGGGAATTGGCGAATCTATAATCCAACATCAAGAGTAAAGCTTCGCTTGTTAACGTTGACTTGATTTGGTGACGGTTTTACTTTTTATTTGAAGGGTTTTCTTTGGCCAGAATCGTTTGACCAAGTTGAGACATGACGCGTTTTGCATTCATTGCACAGTCCATGTCATCTGGCTTAGCTTCAATCTCTTTAAGTACTTCTTTTAACTTGCTTTTGCTCTGCGCGATTTTTCGCTCAAGCTCGTCGAGCTCTTGGACTTTTTGCTGCAAGGTTGTCAATAACTGATGATGATCCCAGTTAGAAAGGTCGGATGGCAGTAACGCACTTAGTTCATTCAAACTGAATCCAGCTTGCTGACCCGTTGTGATCATGTCCAGAATCATTAATGCTTCTTGCGGATACTCGCGGTACCCGTTGGCTTTACGGGTCACGGTTTTTAGCAGTCCGATGCGCTCGTAAAATCGAATACGCGAGGGAGCAAGGCCCGTTTTTTGCGCCAGTTCGCCAATTTTCATATCAAGCGTGTCTCATTAGGTTGATAAAATAACCTTACCATTTCTGAACATTCTCGCCAGCTTGGTGCTCGGTCGATTCGTTTTTTGCTTTCTTACCGTTACAGCTTGCGCAAAATTTCCACGCATTTCTTTGTGACGTCGTCGTACTCTTTTGTCATGTAAGCGGTAGTGATGGCGCCTTCTTTCATGATGCAAATGGCATCGAGTAATGATGTGTTGTCTGATTTGAGATAGCGTTGAATTAGCTCTCGAACCTGTTGTTTATGGTGGCGGCAATACGTTGCAATCTCGCCGCTGTCGTCACTGAATTCGGCGGACGTGTTGATGAAGAAACAGCCGCGAAACTCGCCCAATTTTTCCTCAGAACCATGAAACCAGCCGTTAAGCGCGGTAAACAACTGGTCGATCACGTCTGTGCTCGATTGTGCTGATGACAGTTTCTCCTCTAGCCACGCCATGAAGATTTGGTGGCGTTGTTCTAGTGCGGCGAGGATGAGCGCTTCTTTGCTCTCAAAATGGCTGTACAGCGTGCGTTTAGCCACGCCAGAAGCTTTAAGGACTTCATTGATGCCAATGGAGTTGATGCCCTGTTTGTAAAACAGCGACAACGCGGTATCGATCAATAACTGTTTCTTTTTGTTCATAACTACGTCCTCAAAAAGTTCTACAAACACATATTGACAAAGGTAGACAGGTTTGTCTATTTTAATTTGTAGACAATTCGGTCTACTTTGAGGTGTTTATGAATAATTTAATTTTATCGTTGGTCGCGGGGCTTGGTGCGACATTGGCTATTGGTGTGTTGTCTTACGCCGAGGTATCTCTTACTGAGGTTGTACTTCTCATGGCGCCATTTGGTGCTACGGCGGTGTTGGTGTTTGGGGTGCCTAGCAGCCCTCTCGCTCAACCAAAAAATGTGATCATTGGTCACTTCATTACGGCATCTATCGGTATTGCGTTTAGCCAATACGTTGAGATCACGCCAATCACGCTCGCGATTGCGACTGGGTTAGGTGTGTCAGCGATGCTGATTACGAAGACAACGCATCCACCTGCGGGTGCAAATCCTATCTTGATCATGGCATCTGGGCAGGGGTGGAGCTTTCTGTTCACGCCAGTACTGATCGGCGCTGTGGTGATTGTGCTGGTTGGTAAGGCGTTGCAGTTGCTACAGAGTCAGTACTTAAACCCTCGTTTGAACGGTCAAAAGACCTAGGTGGGTTGCAAGTAAGGCCGCATTGGGGGATGACCTCTTTTGCGGCTTTTCCCTTTCGTGGATGCTTAAAAATAAAATCTGATTCTCTCTTGGTATTCAGTCGTATACATAGAGATGAAAGTTAAATTGGTATACTGCGATGAATAGAATTCACCCAAAGAAACTATTGCACAGCAAATGGACGGCGACGTCACCTAAAAATAAAGAGAAGCACTTTGTCGTAACAGAAATGGAGCTGGATGAAGAAGGCAATGTTGTGAAATGTGTTATTGAAGCCGTTATGAGTAAACGTGAGCAAGAGATGAACTGGCAAGATCTGAAAGACCCAGAGCTATGGCTGCAAGGGTGGAAGTAACGCACTTTGTTGAATTTTTTCCTGGGTTTGAAATCGAAAGATGATACTTAACTGATAGGCAACGGTCTGTGTATCTGCTACGTTGAGTTTGTTCGCTATCAACTAAAAAGGAATGACTATGATCGATTTCGACAATTCGTCAGTGTTTAAGCTTAAACCCATTGAGGTATCAAAAGTTAGGGAAGATTTTCACAAGTTTCTTATTGATGGCGAGTCGGTATTTGCGGGCTTTAAAACGGTTCGCGACCAAGTGGTGTTTACCAACAAGCGAGTGATTGCGGCGAATGTGCAAGGGATTACGGGCTCAAAAGTGGATTACACGTCGCTGCCTTATAGCAAGATCAATGCATTTTCTATCGAGACGTCTGGTACCTTTGACTTAGACTGTGAAATTGAGTTCTTCATGAGTGAGGTGGGAAGAGTACGTTTTGAAATTAAAGGCTCGTTTGATCTGATTTCTTTCAACCGTATGGTTAGTGAGTATGTACTAGCGTAAGGGAATAGAAATGAGAGCTTCATTGAGAGACAAAATAATAGAGGTCTGTGACAAAAAGATCGCAAGCAAAGGTGAGCAGGTTGGGCTCTCATTTTATGCGTTTTTTGCCAACAAAAATGATGATCCTGAACAGTTGATGGAGGCGGCTACGTGGTGGATTCAGACCCATCGGCTCGACCACTTCGAGAAAGCATTAAAAATCAAATCAATGGTGGAGTCTGGTATCTAAATTAAAAAAAAGAAATAAAGAAAGCAGACAAATGCCAACAACGTCGCGGATAAAACAGGGTAGATAATATAAGAGTCCTGTTTATTGGTTCTTTGAAAGCACAGAGAAACGAGTAAGACGTTGTAGACGACGAGCAGCATACTAATCATGGTCCCACTGTTAAGCGTTAAACTGGACAGCTGAGTTAAGAAAAACGCCAATAAAAGGTAGTCGAAGACAATTAACCATAAAAAGGCTTTCTTCAACAGATCGCGTTTTTTGTTTTCGGAAGGTGTTATGTGCATATAGAACTCAACTAAAAAGTCACAGTAACAGAGGTTTCAGTTAGAAAGGTCACCATCAGGCGAGGTGACCTTTTGAGGTTATAATTCTTGAATATTTACTTCGTTGGTGGCCGTATCACCCGAGTAATTGATGACTTCTTGTCGAATGACTGGTTGGTTAAATTCGGCTTTATCTTTCGCTTTTTGCAGTTCACTTTCTTGGTGGTTACCAAAAAGAGTTTCGAGTACTTTGGCTGCTGGCGTCGTTAAAACGAACAGCTCGATACGGCGGTTTTCGCTTGAATCTGGTTCATCAGGGTTAAGCAGTGCTCTATCCGACATGCCTGTGACCTGCATGACGCGATCATCCGGCATGCCACCTTCAACCAGCGTATTTCTTGCGACATCAGCTCGAGATGCAGATAGCGCCCAGTTTGATTGACGACCAAAGCGTTTTTTAAATGGAATCGCATCCGTATGTCCGCTGATGATCAGTGGGTTGTTCACACGCTGAAATACAGGCGCAAGTGCAAGTAATAAGTCTTCGAAGAAAGGGGTCAGCTCTGCGCCACCACGACTGAACATATGCTGTTTGTAATCATCTTGAAGGACGATACGTAAGCCTTGTGGGGTCACGGTTACGTTGACATTCCCTTGTGCGTTAATCTGAGCGGTCATTCGTTCAATGACTTTCGCCAGCGCTGCAAGTTGCTCCTGAGTATCGAAGTTACCAGGAATCAACGAGTCGATTTCTGGCCCATCGCCGTCACCTCGAAAGTATGAGCTTACCACGTGGTTGGAATTGTGTTTACTTGGCACAGAAGAGTCCTGTGCCAAGTCAATAGGAGAGATACTTTGTGAAGTATCAAATGGATTACCGTAACTCTTGTCGAATACGCTTGAGCTATGTAAGTGGGCGACAATTGCTTTACGCTCTTCTTTGTCTACCACCTGCATAACCCAAAGCACAAGAAACAGCGCCATTAGGGCGATCATGAAGTCAGCAAACGCGACTTTCCACGCGCCGCCATGAGGTTCATCATGGCTGTGTGCTTTGGCACGTTTGAACACTACATGCTCTTGTTTTTGCATTATCCCTCCTGTTCAGCTAACCACTTCTCCATTTGGTTGAATGTTGGTTTGATGTCTAGCTGAATATGTTTACGACCAGCGTCGATGGCGAGCAATGTCGGCTTCTTCGCTACGTAGGCAACCAAGGTTGCGCGTACGCATTCAAAAGCAGTCATATTACGTTTTACTCGCTGAGCCATGGCGTTACTTAGTGGGTCTAAACCACAGTAACAACCGAAAATACCAATGAATGTACCTACGAGAGCTGCTGCAACGTGATAACCAATCATAGCGATTGAGCCATCAATGGCCTGCATGGTGATAATGATGCCACCAACTGCTGCAAGAATACCGAAGCCAGGTAGTGCTTCTGCTGTACGCTGTAATGAGCGTGAAGGCAAAAGCATTTCGTTTTGGATAGCTTCAATTTCTTGCTCTAGCAGTCCCTCTAATTCATGAGGCGACATTTGTCCCATTGCCATTAAACGTAAATTATCAGTAATGAAAGAAATTAGGCGATGATCCTCAGCAATCGTCGGGTAAGCGAGAAACATAGAGCTCTGTTCTGGCGACTCAATGTGAGAGTCGAGGAACTTATAACCACGGTTGCGCGCTGTCTCGAGCAAGTTATTGAGCAGCGCCATTAATTCCATGTAGTACTCATGCTCTTCTGTCGGGCCTTTGATGGTCGCAGGCACTTGGCGACGCATTTCTTTCAGTACGTGAGGTGGGTTACCGATGATCAAAGAACCAGCAGCAGCGCCAATGATGATAAGGAATTCGGCTGGTTGCCAGATAGCGCCTAAGTTACCGCCGGCCCACATGTATCCACCGAAGACGCACACCAGGATAGTGAGGACTCCAAAAAACTTTTGCATCTTGTGACTCCTAAGAGGACATTAATTGGTTGAGTTGTTTCAGCGCTTGTTTGTGAAGCTGACATATACGAGGTGGTGTCAGATCCAATACCAGAGCTATTTCGTGTAAGTTGAGTTCATGTTGATAGAACAGAGTAAGCAGCAATTGATCACGCTTCGGCAATTTGCCTAAAGCGCTATCTAAACTACGACGAATATGCTCATGTTCCATGCCATCATATTGCCCGCCAATATAGCTATCACCACTGCTTTCCATCAGTTGGTCAAGGCTTTGCATCTCTCCCGCAAGGGCGGCATTTTGGCGGTTGTAATAGTCCTGCTCATTCGTCCCCAAGGCTTGGATGATTTCTGCATCCGTAGGCATCCGACCTAAAGAGCGTGTGAGATCTCGAGTCACGTCGTTGAGTTCGTGAGCCTGTTGGCGAGTTTTACGTGAGCGCCAATCTAGCCGGCGCAATTCGTCTAAAATTGCACCTCGAACGCGACACACGGCAAAGGCAGGGAAATGAGGATCGTCAACATCGCCGTATCGGCGTCCAGCTTCAACTAGAGCGATAAGGCCAATTTGCTGCATATCTTCAATACTACAGTGAGAAGTTGCATGAACACGTAGCTGGTTAACGACGCGTTTCACCATAACTTGATGACGTTGCAGCAGTGCATTTTCGTCAATTGGGCGTGATGGCGTCGTCACTTCCTCTTCTGTGGTATAGGTGTCTTGTATATTCATGTCTAACATGGTTGTGCTCCGTTATTGCACAACATATTTAGTCAACAAAACATCGTCGATTTCGCGAACGATGTCTGTCTTAGCAAAAGCCAGTAAAAGCGTTTGTTTTACTTCGTTTTGCAGAATATCAATGGCACCCGCTTGCTGTAACTCATCAAATGTTTTGTCGCTAAACAATTTTAATAATGAGTTTTGTACCATTGGCATGTATTCATCAATGTCTTTGATACGCTCAGGACGGCGTGTTTCAATTGCTAGTTCTAGCATGACAAAGTGAGTTTGCTTTTTACCTTTTACGGTTAAAACGACTTTGTCTAAAGGATGGAAGCTAGGACCTTTGCTTGTCGGTTCTTCTGTGACTAAAAATGACAATGGAGAATCATCGATCAAGGAACCAGAGTCAGGTGACTCTTGAGCGTGTTTGTTTAAGTACCAGATTCCGCCCATAATCGTGGCGGCCGAAACGAGGGCGCTGGTGATGATCATGGCGATAAACAGGGCGATCATTTGTTGTTTGGTCATAACCTTTTTCCTCGAGGATTAACTAGGCTTGAGTGTTCAGCCAGTGTTCTGAATAGTTTGTTGTTGTAGTTTGGAATGCACCAGATTCTCGTGCTGCGAAAATAGTGGCGTCTTCTTCATTTGTATGTTGGTCATTGCGACTCTGACTTTGATCAGAGCCCACGTTGACATCGACATGGACGAAGTTCTGCTCTTGCAGTTCTGTGCGTAGACGCTCAGACACTTGCATTAAAGCTTCTCGTGTTGCGGCTGCATTGGCATTGATGTGCACGCTTAGTCGGTCGCCTTCAACGCGTACAAGTAAATCCAGCTTACCTAAATCCGGTGGGTCGAGGCGGATTTTGGCTTCTTGTACATTTTGTTGCGCTTGAAGAGTCACACGGTCATGCAGAACTTGCATCATTTGCTCTCCCCATTTCCCAGCACTGGTGTCAACGCGCACAGCCGCCCACTCAGAGCCTTGAGTTTGAATATGACTCGTGGCAACGGCGGTGTTTGGGGCTTGTGGCGTTGGTGTTTGTCCTTGGAGTGGTGAGGCCGTTGGTTGCCCTTGAGCTGGTTGACTCAATAGGGTCTGAAAGTCGGCACTGGAGATTGATAGACGCGAGTTCGATGACATCGGTTGGCTTTGTTGCACCTCTTGTTGCTTTGGAGAGGTGTTTAGCAAGGCGTTATTTGAGTCTTGTGTTGTAGACTTAACGTCGTTAGCTACCGCTAAAGGCGGAGTTTTTCCGAACTGACCCGGCTGCTTTTCGGCCATAGTGAGCATACTCTGGGTTAGAGCCTGAGCTTGCATAGCAAGATCAGGTGATTCTGTTGAACCCAGTGTACTTGTCAGGTGAGCATCTGCTTCAGAAGCCGAGTGTTCGTCAGCATCCGAACCACGATCATACGCCTTTTCTTCGCTGTCCAAAGCTGGAGCGGTAAGATGAAAACTCGGCACGGTTGAAGCTGAGGCGAAACCTTGGCCGTCATACTGGCTATGCTCAGTCATAGGGTTATGAGAAAAACCGTGTACAGCTCTTGCTTGTTTTATGTTGCCTTCATGGCCAGGTGATGAATTGCCGGATATTTGAGTTGAAGGAGATACGATCATTGAGTTAGCTCCATGGTCATCGCTAATTGATAGGCCATAGCGCGCTCTTGATGGTCATTGACCATGTTCATCTCTTTTTCTAACTCGTTCTTCGACTTTTCTAATCTAGCGAATGCATCAGCATGAACGGTTTTGGCACGTTGAATTTCAGGTGCAAGCTTAGGATCCTTCAAAAAAGGTTTGTGACTGATCAATAGCTCTCGCAACTGCAAGTCATAGCGCTTAAGCGCATGCCAATCTGCTGTTTTTGTAGCGAATTGGATGAGCTGAGATAAATGACGAAATCGCTCTGGCGACACTTTATGCTTGTTGTCCAAAATTCATCCAACCTTCACGAATATTACCCATTACACGCTCGACATTAACCAAGCGATTCGCATCGTTCTGCACGCTGGCGTAATAAAGCTCAACTTGGCAGAAGTCATACAGCTGGCGTAAATTTTCAGCAATTTCGCCACCATTCTCATCATCTAGAGCGCTTGTGAGCCCAATCAAGATGTTCATGCATTTGTTGATTCCGTTACCTTTCTCAGCCAAGCGATTCGCAGCCAAATGGCCACGAATACGTTCAACTTCATCAAGTAAGCCATCGATCAACATAATGACTAATTGGTGTGGGTTCGCTGCTGCCGCTTGCGCGTCGAGATCGACTTGTTGGTACGAGTCATAGCCAGAGTCCATAAGCATGAGATATTCTCCTAAAGCCTTAGCCAAACATTGACATGGTTTGGTTCATTTGGGTCATTAATGTATTCATTTGAGTGAACTGTTTTAGGTAACGCTTGTACGACATGTCGTATTTACGCTCTAAAGTAGTTTGTTTATCTGAGATGCGATCAATGTTTGCTTGTAGCGATTCTTTACGAGATTTGAACGCTCCAGAAGAGAATTTGAGGAATGGTTCGACCATAGCATCAATAGAGTCGAGTAAAGCGCCGTCGCCATTGAACATCGCTTCCAAGCCCGCACCGTTGTTTTTTTGTGCCTCGGCAAACTTTTCTTGGTCCACTTTCATTTTGCCATTGCGGTCCAATGTCACACCGATTTCGCTCAAGCGCATGCCGCCGTGCTCACCTCGAACCAGGCTGGTTAACTGGCTTTCAATCGAACGCATAGTTGGATCGCTTGCCAGAGCGCCTCGCTTTTTATCTTCGCCGCCGATTTGCGTGTGCTCATCAATCGCAGATATCAATGTGTTGTAGGCTTCTACGAACTTATTGAGCTGCTCTTTTGTTGCTTCGTCGTCAGCTCCGATACCTAAACCAATAGCGGTTTCTCCTGAGGTTTGAGCCTTGGTAACGGTAATATCTACGCCATCGATAACACCTTCAAACGTATTGCTTGAGTTTGTTAGTTTTAGCCCAGTTCCTTCTGCTCCTAACCAAATCACAGCATCCTGTGGAGCACTTATCTGATTGAGGTTTGTGAATGCATCTTCAAACCAGGCTTGGCCAGTACCAGACGCCGATACGTTGATTTGGTTAGCAACACCAGTTTCAGTGCTTGAAAGCATAAAGTGAGTCTGGCCGTTTGAGCGCACTAAGGTTGCATTTACACCTGGGTTATCGCTGTCGTTATTAATTGCAGTCGCTAAGTCACTTATTGTTGCTGTACCATCACCGTCGGTATCGACTGTTGATAGATCAAGTGTCATCGTTTCACCGTTGATGGTGAATTCGAGAGTTCCTGAAGTCGGAACCTCTGTAGTGGCGTCAAGGTCTGCAGGCATGCCTGTAGAGACTTGATGTGATGTTGCAACTTGTTCAACGAAAATCTGGTAGCTACCGGATAGCGCTTTTGCGTCAGCATTAGCTGTAAAGTAACCTTCTTGAGAAATGCTTGTTGAGTTTTTAATGATGCTGCTAGTACTGCTGTTCATCTCTTTGAGAGCAGTTCGGAACTCACGCATTGCACTTTCAACTTTGCCCAAGGCAGATAACTGAGATTGGTATTTATCGGCTTGTAGCTGATAGCGCTGTTTAAATGGTTGAACGTCGTACGTAGCCAACTTAGTTGCCATGGATATTGGATCTAATGAACTCACGAGCTTATTCCCTCTCTCATCGGTAATTGGCGTAACTCTATGCCTGGAATATATGTCTTATCGCAAGATACGTGCCCAATTGAAATGGGCTTTTAAAACATAAGCTTACGATGTTATCTGGATTTGAGAGGAAGTAGATTTTCCACCTAGTGTGTTCCGCCTTCCTCTAGAAAACATCTAGTGTTTCCTTATAAGACAAGGCGACTAAAAAACTAAATTATTTAATCCACTTTAGGGGGGAGGGAGTTTAAGTAAACTATCAATAGTGCGGTATTTTAGGTTCTTCCTGCTATTTTATTGGGACTATTCCTACATAGTGGGATGTCGCTTTTTGGTATCTTTAACTTGGTATGTATTTGGTGTTTGAAGATATTTTTCCAACGTTAGTTTAACACTTAGATAAGAACGGCAGAAATGAATGAATTTGTTTTGCGACTGATGAAATGTGCTCGATCTTACGAAACGTTTATTAGTGCTAAGTTACTGAGCAAACAAAATATTAATTCAGATGAACTAGCAAGTATCCTACAAGAAGCGATATCCAAGTTCCCTGAGTTGAAAACATATCAGCAAGGACAGGGAAGCGAGACAGTTGAGTTGGAGCTATTTAATAAAGTGCTTCATAATATAATGCGGAAAATAGGTTTTAGAGTACCGGAAGAGCAACGTGGGAATAAAAGCTATATTTATATTCGCAGGTGATAAAAAAGCCTCCCATAGGGAGGCTTTTTATTTTGGTATATTTTATTTCTAGTTCGTTATTAACGAAGTAGAGACATTGCCATACCAGGTAGCTGGTTAGTTTGAGACAGAACTGTCGTACCAGCTTGCATTAGCATTTGGTTCTTAGTCATGTTTGAAGATTCTACAGCGAAATCTGCGTCCATGATACGGCCTTTAGCAGCAGAAGTATTCTCAACCATGTTACCCAGGTTAGTCATAGTGTGCTCAAGACGGTTGATGTTCGCACCAAATTGAGCACGAGTAGCACCGATATCTTCCACTAGACCAGCTGCGCCACTGATTTTATCAAGAGCTGCTTTCGCTTTAGTTGTATCACCGATACCGTCTGTGATTGCTGCGTCAGCAAGAGTCGCTGCAACTTTCTGGATGCTTGCAGATGCGTCAACATCTAGAGTTTCAGCAGAAGAAGCACCGATTTGGAAGGTAACTGCACCAGCTTCAAAACCACCACCAGTTGCTAGTAGTTTTTGGCCACCAAAAGAGGTGTTGTCCACGATGTTCTTTAGTTCAGCTGTAAGCTGTTTAAATTCTGCGTCCATTGCCGCGCGGTCTTTATCGCTGTTTGAACCGTTCAAAGACTGTGTTGCTAGGTCGTTCATACGGTATGTGATGTTAGTCATCTCATCCATTGCGCCTTCAGCTGTTTGCATCATAGAGATGCCGTCTTGAGCGTTACGCATTGCTACTGACATACCACGCGTTTGTGCTTCTAGACGGTTAGCAATTTGAAGACCAGCAGCGTCATCTGCAGCTGAGTTTACACGGTAGCCTGTGCTTAGACGTTCCATTGCGGTGTTTAGAAGACCGCTTGTGTTGTTCAGAGTGTTTTGAGTTACAAGCGATGCGTAGTTAGTGTGCATTGATAAAGCCATCTTAGTCTCCTTAGTTAGTCACTATATCTTTCAGGCCTCGGGATATTCCCTAGTCACTAACTAGAGGCGGTCGGTCAGCTTTAATGATTAATTTGAAAATTAAAAAATTCCTAAAAAAGATCAAAATTGATGATTTTTAGTGACTTGTATTCCATGAAAATACAGATATAACATCAAATAACCTGAATAAGCCTGACTTAATCAGGGAAGCAGTCATCTATCAATATTGTCGTTCTTCGTTATAAATAAAAAAACAGCGCGAATAATTCGCGCTGTTTTATAAAGATTAATAGTTAAAATTCTGTCATTCCTCACCAAAAGATTGAAAAGAGAGGGAGGTCGGGATGTCACTGAAATAACCAAAGTAATAATTGGCCCCTAACAAGCGATAGCGGTTTAGCTCTGTTTGGCTCGCTACCCGCCCGGCTACCCAAGGGTATTTGTGCTTTCTTAAGAACTTAGCAATCGGTAGGAAAGCATGTCTTTCTTCTTTATCCTCTAATGTGACCGATAGTTTGATCATGTCGGGGCTAAAGTCAGCGACTCGTTCGAAGTTCACTTGTGATGTCGCGACTTCAAACCAAAGTGAGTAGGCGTTTTCTCTTAACTTCTCTATCAGCGCTGAGACTTTATCATAGGCGCATAGCGTTTTGTCTGCTTGAAGAGAAGGAATCACATGTTGAAAAGCGGAAGAGTGAAACTGAATCATCTGTTCGAGAAAGTATATGCCTGGTTCCCATAGTAATGCGTCAATTCTTATCGGCACGACGACGTTACTGATTAAGTCGGGGTGAAAGGCTTCTAGCTGAAACTGTGTTTGTCGCAATGCGAGATAAAGGCTGAACAAATCTAGGCAGTACTGCATTTGTTCAGAGAGTTCGAATTGATAGACGCTTTGTTCGCCACGCGTGCCAAATCTCAACGTCAGGTGTTGGAATTCTACCTCGCCTGATTGAGTCTCGCGAATGGCTTGGCACGCGTGTTGAATGTCATTGTGCTTTAAAGCATCAAATACTAATTGATCGTCATCCGTGACGATATGTTGTACTGCGAGACCAACCAAATGTTCGTACATCGCATGTGTTGAAATAAGATTAACCAAGGTTTCCTACCACATTGATTTGTTTGTTTTCTGGAATTTCGTTGTAAGACAATACTGCCAGTCCTTGCGTAAATGTGCGTGCGTAACGAGCCAGAAGTGGACGTAACTGAGGCATAACGAGAAGAATCGGAGGTAATCCCTGTTGTTTGAGCTGTTGTCTTATCAGTGGCAAGTTTTGTTGGAACTGACCAAGAATATTTGGCTCAATTGGGAAGCTGTCTAACATTACTGTACCAGAAGATTGTGCTTGTTGTAGCGAAGTCAGTAGCATTTGTTCTAGTTCATCAGAGAGAGCATAGACATTTAATTCGTTTTTCTGTCCCGCAATCAGGTTTACGAGCGTGCGTTTTAGTGCGCAACGCACATCAGATGCCAGTAAAATCGGGTCTTTAGTGTTTTCCGCGGACTCCAGCATCGTGTTAGCAATCGTACGAATATCTTTTAGTGGCACTTGGTCTAGTAACAACTGGCGATATACTTTGAGTTGCTGCGCAGGGTTAAGTGCCGCGGCTAGGGCTTCGGCTAACTTCGGTGCTTGCTGTGTCAAACGTTGCGTCATGGCTTCAACATCGTCGTGCGTAAACAACTCAGCAAGGTTTGTTTTCATTATCTTGCTAATATGAGTCGCGATGACCGTGCCATCATCGACCACTTGATAACCCATGTTCAGCGCTTTCGCTTTGTCTTGATGTTCAATCCACACTGCTGGTAATTGGTAAGCAGGATCACTGCCCAAAATACCATCTACTTCACCGTACGTTTCGCCGACTGCAATCGCCATCAAACGTTCTGGCTCGATAAAGCCTTGTTCGATCACTTCGCCATTGAGAGAAATTGTATACTGATTCGGCTTAAGGCTTAGGTTGTCTCGAATGCGCACCTCTGGTAATAAAAAGCCGACTTGTTCAGATAGGTTACGGCGCACACCGCGAATACGCTGTGATAAAGGTGCACCTTGTTCTTTGTTGACTAGGTGGACGAGACGGTAACCCAGGGAAAGCGACAACGTTTGAACATGAGGAATGTCTTCCCACGTAAGTGGTGTATCGTCCTCTTGCATGGCTTGTGAAAGTGCTTCGACCTCCTCGATTTGGGAGTCTTGCACGGGCTTTTTCGTTTGACGCCAACCCGCGAAAGCTAAAGCACCCGCGAAAGCAAAAAAGGCCAAATGTGGCATGCCTGGTACCATGCCTATCACAGCCATGATGCCTGCGACGGTAAACAGTGTCGCCGGGGTTGCCAGCAATTGTTTTTGCATGGTTTCCGACATGCCATTATCGCTATCATTAATTCGCGTAACGATAATCGCTGCAGCCGTTGCCAATAGAAGTGACGGAATTTGAGCTACTAAGCCATCACCGATTGTAAGTAGTGCGTATGTTTTAAAGGCGTCAGATGCTGCGAGTCCATGCTCAAAGACGCCGATGCTGATACCACCAATGATGTTGATAAACAGAATCAGCAAACCAGCGATAGCATCGCCTCGCACAAACTTTGAGGCACCGTCCATCGAGCCATGGAAATCGGCTTCGTTAGCGACTTCTTTACGACGCAATCGAGCGGTTTCCTGATCGATAAGACCGGCATTTAAGTCGGCATCAATCGCCATCTGTTTGCCCGGTAAGGCATCCAAAGTAAAGCGCGCTGACACCTCAGAGATACGTTCGCCCCCTTTGGTAATTACGACGAAGTTGATGATCATCAAGATAACAAACACCACCATACCAACGACGTAGTTACCGCCAATAACGACTTCACCGAACGCTTGGATGACTTTACCTGCCGCATCCCCCCCATTATGTCCTTCTAGGAGTACGATTCGTGTGGAAGCGACGTTCAGTGTAAGACGTAATAATGTCGCGACTAACAAAATCGTTGGAAAAACTGAGAAGTCTAATGGTCGCTTTGCGGTAGTGCTGACCAGCAATACTAGGATTGCCAAGACGATATTGAAGGTAAACAACGCATCCAATAGCAGGGGAGGCAAAGGTAAAATCACCATTGCCAAAATCATTAGCAAGACAATTGGAATGCCAATGTAGCCTTTGGTTGATGTTTGAAGTTGTTTTAACCGGTTAAGCATACTTTCGTGTCCTTGGATAAACGCGGGTTAATCAGTGCTGCAAATGTTTTGGAATCGAAAAATGAGGCAAAGGAGTTGGCTCTTTTCCTTCACCTTTACGGAAGGCTTTCAATTGCAAAACGTAAGTAAGAATATGTGCCACGGCAATGTACAGTTGGCTTGGGATTGCTTGTTCAATCGCCGTGGTGTGATAGATCGAACGAGTCAACGGTGGTGAGTTGATGATCTCCACCTTGTTTTCTCGGGCGATTCGTTGAATGTGCATGGCTGTTTCGTCTACGCCTTTTGCAACCACAAATGGAGCATCAGAAAGTGAAGGTTCGTACTTCAGAGCGACAGCGTAGTGAGTTGGGTTAGTGATGATTACGTCAGCCGTTGGTACCATCTTATCGATTTTACGGCGTGCAAACTGCTGTTGAATTTGACGGATTCGCTGCTTTACTTCAGGGCGGCCTTCGTTGTTCTTGAATTCCTCCTTCAGCTCTTGTTTGGTCATACGCAGCTCTTTTAGGTGCTCCCAACGTTGGTAGGGAATATCTACAACACCAAATAACAACAACGCAAACCCCATCAACAATAAGCCTTCAAAGAGAATAGACATCACGAGGGAAAAGCCTTGGCTTAAAGGTAAGTTTTGCATACCTAGCAGAGGCTGTAAGTGGTTGTCTAAATAGCCATATAAGATGCCGAAAATAACGGCTACTTTGAATGTGGACTTTAAGAGCTCAACCACTGAGCGTGTCGAAAAAATGCGCTTTATCCCACTTAAAGGATTAATTTTGCTCAGCTTTGGCATCACGTTCGCCGGACGGAACATCCAACCGCCTAGTACAAGGCTGCTACCACAGGTCACGATAATAATGACGGTAAACAACGGTAATAACATGTCGATGATTACCGCTAAACTTTGTCCCAATTGCTCGACAAGCTGTTTAGGGTTTTCTAGGTCGGCTCGCGTCAGCATCATGTTGTAGCGAAAAATACCTGACATACTTTCCCAAATGCTATTGAGCTGAGAGTAAAAGTAGAGCGCTACCGCTAGAAATATCACCGCAGTAGTAAACTCTTTTGCACGAGGAATTTGTCCTTCCTGACGTGCTTTTTTTACTTTCTGCGGCGAGGCTTTTTCAGTTTTGTCCTGAGACGATTGATCGCTCATGCGCCCCCCAACATAAAGTTACTCAAGTGTCTGATGGTGTCGTGTACAAGCGCGGTGTAGCGACCCGGCACACCAGATACTGAAATTAATACGCTGAACAGGCCAAGAAGCATCGTCATTGGAAAACCTAATGCATACACGTTGAGTGAGGGAGCGGCGCGATTCATCACACCAAAACTTATGTTGGCTAAGAGCATTGAAACAATAGCAGGCAACGCTAGTGCTAAAGCAGAGGCAAACATCCAGCCGAAAATATTTACAACGCCTTGCAGAGAAAGCGATGTGATGCCAGAACCGACCGGCCACACGACAAAACTTTGAATCACGATATCAATGACGAGCAAGTGTCCTTCTAGCGCGAGAAATAACAAGGTTGAAAATATAAGAAATATGCGGCCCAAAATGGCGACAGAAAGTCCGTTGATAGGATCATTCATCATTGCCATACCCAATCCCATTTGCAGAGAAACGACCTGACCAAGCATGGTGAAAACGTTAAAGAGCATGTGCAAAATTAGCCCAAACATCACGCCCCAAATCGCTTGCTCAAAAGCAAGGAATAGAGACGTCATGGAGAATAATTCGACTTGTGGCATTGGTGGCATCAATGGTGCGGTAATCACGACGATCGAAAGTGCCAGTAAGGTACGGATCCAAACGGGAATGATTGCATCACCAAAGAAGGGCATCGAAATAAATACGGCTCCTACACGAAAAAACGGCCACCAGAGTTGACCGAGTATCGCTGAGAGCTCTGCAAATGTGATGGCCATTAGCCAATCATCCCCGGTATGTTGTGGAATAAGAAATCAAACAGTTCCATGATTTTTCGGAGCATCCAATGACCCGCAAAAATCACCATCAATAGCGTAACGAGCAAACGTGGTAAAAAGCTGAGTGTTTGCTCGTTGATTTGTGTGGCGGCCTGGAAAACGGCGATACACAAACCGACAATTAGGCCAGGAACAACCAGTACCGCAACCATCAGAATGATCAGCCATACTGCATCGGAAAATAACGTTACGGTTAGTTCAGGGGTCATAGCATGCTCCTATTTAACCGAAACTGGCAGATAATGTGCCAACCGTCATTGCCCAGCCATCCACGAGTACAAACACCACCAGTTTAAAAGGGAGTGAAACAATCAAAGGCGATAGCATCATCATACCCATTGCCATGAGCACACTGGCGACAACCAAGTCGATAACCAAGAAGGGGATGAAGAGCATAAAGCCAATTTGAAAGGCGGTTTTTAGTTCACTGATGACAAACGCAGGCAAGACAACCGCAAAAGAAATATCTTCAACGTTTTGGTCGAGTGGTTCATTGGCAATACGCAGCATTTGCTCAAGAGAGCTTTGATGAGTTTGTGCCAGCATGAACTCTCTCACTGGTTTCTCTGCTACAGAGAATGCTTGTATTAGCGTGATTTCACCATTGTCATACGGTTGAAATGCATTTTCATGAATATCGCTCCAAACAGGTCGCATGATCAGCAAGGTCAATGCCAAAGCAATCCCAACCAATACGCGGTTAGGAGGACTTTGTTGAAGACCAAGGGCTTGGCGCAAAATCGCGAGGACGACGATAATCCGAGTAAAGCTCGTTGCCATCAGAATGAATGCTGGAAGAAAACT
The DNA here is from genome assembly GCF_012275705.1 of Vibrio chemaguriensis. NCBI lineage: Bacteria > Pseudomonadati > Pseudomonadota > Gammaproteobacteria > Vibrionales > Vibrionaceae > Vibrio > Vibrio chemaguriensis. The sequence continues at coordinate 90,381 of NZ_SHOE01000010.1, read as the reverse complement.
GAGCGCCGTCATCAACAACAGAATTTGCAATTTAACGCTGTATTCTTGCTGTGTGTCGCCATCAGAAACGGACAGGATAGTTAAGCCGTTGTCAGCCGCCATGGTTGGGAAAGCAAACAAAAGTGACACCAGTACCAAAAGAGGTAACCAACGGTGCCAAGCGCTCAGATTTTTCATTGTGATGCCTACCTAAGATTATTGACCAACGCCACTCAATGCAGAGTCATGTACATCGATCAGACGAAGTCCGTACTTATCATTAACGACGACGACTTCAGCGTGACCCATTAGAGAGCCGTTTACCTTTACGTCTAAAGGCTCACCATTGAGCTTTTCAAGTTCGATAACCGTGCCTTCTCCGGCTTTCATTAAGTCCCCAAGTGGGATTTCTTTGCTTGCAACTTCCAGCGTGACAGTGACGGGAATACTTTTGAAAAAGCTAAGATCACGTTCCGCAGTTGCTGGTTCTTGTTGGAGCGTACTTTCAGCTTCAAAGTCTTCTAATTGAAAGTCGTCAAAGTTCAATTCTTCTGCGTCGAATGCATTCGTTTCTGGCGCTTCGCTCATCGCTGCGGTTCCTTATCAGGGTTAAAGATCAAAACAAGTTGGCCGTCTTGCTCAGCAATACGACCTGTAAATAAAGATTGGTTACCAATGCTGACTGGAACCGTATTAAGAAGCTCAATTGGTAAAATATCGTTAGGTTGTAAGCCTACAACGTCGCTCAACGGCATCTTCTTTTTACTTAAAACAACATTCAGTCGAACAGGCGTTGCCTCTAAAGAGCGACAGAATGGTTGGTACAAATCCGTATCGGGCTGCAGTTCAAGCTGCTCGATCAGTGTTTGAATAAGGTGGCTATCTAGTTTGAGATGAATTGAGCCTTGGTGATCGTCAAACGCGATGTTTAATTGCACGTTAATTCCAATCCCTCGGGGCGCTTCGTACTCACCCATTTCCCACATCTCACCTGGTGCAAGCCAACCAATAATGATACGACTGATTCGCTCTTGTAAGCGGAGGTCACTTGCTGTCAGTGTTGTTGCTGAACGCTCAGTGCTGGCGCCATAGAACCGATCCGCCAGTTTTATTAACGTGTGAGCATCTCCATGAACAAATACCATGCCGCCCTCTTGGTGTTGATAGGTTGACGTTTGGTCTTTATCCATTTTTATCGGTGTAAAGCGATGCAAGTCTACAGAGGTTAAGCTAGCTTCCACTTTACTCGTACTGAGCCAATTTTGTAATTCAATCGTAAGGCTGGAACAAGACTCTGAAATCAAGCCTTCAAGCTTTTCACGAATGATATGAATAGGTTTGCCTAATAATTCTACATCAAGTAGTTGAATATCAGAAATAGGCTCGCTAACTCTATTTTCCATTTATATTTTACCGTGCGTTAACAATCGAAACTGTTTTAACTTAATGGCGTGTAGTCTACACAGAAATTTTAATGATCTTTTAGTTTCAAACTCTAAGATTGTGACTTTAGTTCACATGTTGCCTTGAGCATATAGTCTTAATCTTTTAATAAAATTTAAAAAGGGTTAGTTTCCTTTATAAATTGCTTAATAAGAAAATATAAAAATATTAAGCGTTTTTAGTTGTTATTAACTTTTTAAAACCATCTTCATGGTGTAACGGCTAATTTAGATAATTAAAATATAAGACATTGTTTTTAAAGCTTAAATCTTGATTTCAAAGGTTTGGCTATGCTCTTGTGAGTATTTTGTAACCAGTTTCAATATTCAGAATAGGTAATTAACATGATTAGCTATGCCAGTTATCACGGCTTAGTGGCATATTTAATTAAATTGATAAGGTCATGGAATTGTAAGATATACATGAACCCTAACGGTTTAATAAATTGTAAAATATTTATTTTTGTCAGTTTGCTAGTGTCTAAGGTGACATATTCAGGTGAGGTTGTGACCATCCCCATGGACCTTTCAAAGTGGACATATAAAGGAAATAACTTTGAATGCAACTTATTGCACTCAAGCACGCCGTATGGGAAGTTTTATTTCCGTTCGGAACCTAACAATAAAACTTATTTTATTTCCGATATACATTATGAAAATAATAAATGGAAAACGATTGCTCTAATAAGTCAAAGTGCTCCATGGTCTAGTGAGCTTTATAGAAAAGAGTTTGCCACCCTTGATTTTACTAAGCCATCCCAACGATTTGTCTTCAGCAAAGGTGCTGATGAACTCATGGATTCAATTGCTACTGGTAATTGGGTGACGTTGTCACTAAAGGGAAGTAATGCTTCCTCTTTGTCGGAGGTTGTGATTCCGACTATTCAAATTCAAAACGCGCTCAAGTCATTTAATGCCTGTCGAGCGCGTTTGCCTAAGCTTTCGTTTTCAGAGGCACGAAATCTTGTTCTGTCTTTTGACTTTGGTCAGAAGGCGCTAAGTCGTAAGCAGCAAGAAACGCTCGCAGCGCTAAATAGCTATGTATCTGTTGATGATCGTGTGACCAAGATCTTAATTGATGGCCACACCGATAACGTTGGTTCTAGCTTGGCGAACCTTTCAGTATCACGTACTAGAGCAGAGCAAGTTGCCGAGGCCTTAGTTGAACTTGGTATTGATAAATCGATGCTCGAAACAAGAGCGCATGGTTCTCGTTACCCAATTGCCAGCAATAGTTCGACGAAGGGCCAAGCGAAAAATCGACGTGTAACGTTGCGCCTAGTTAGAGATAACGAGCGAACGGCAGTGAAACACCACCCTGATGTACAACAACAAAATCAACAAACGAAAGTTAAGGTTCAATGATGACGAAAACGAAAATTTTGTTGGTTGAGCCGAATGAAGCTCTTGCTCAACCAGTATTGGATGTGTTGCAAAATGCAGGTTACACCGCAAAACACACTCGTACTGGCCGAGGCGCATTACTTGAAGAGCGAGCAGAAATCACTCTTGTGAGCTCTACTTTACCGGACATGTGTGTCCGCGAGTTTGTTGCTTGCCACCAAAAGCAACGTAACTCTGGTGTTGTTATCGCTATTGTCGATCAAGAGCAGGGAATCTTGGCGGCTGAGACGATGAAATCGGGAGCAACCGATTATCTATTACGCCCATTTGAAGCGAATCAGCTGCTTAATTTACTGAAGCGCGTTGAAGCGTTAGGTAAGCCAATGGCCAACATTGTTGCGGAATCTTGGCGAAGCAAGCAGGTACTGCAATTGGCGCATCGTGCCGCTTGCACCAGCGCCAGTGTGTTAATTACAGGCGAATCGGGAACGGGTAAAGAAGTGCTGGCTCGATATGTGCATGAGCACTCTCCACGTATTGATGGTCCATTTGTGGCGGTTAACTGCGCCGCCATTCCAGAGTCGATGCTAGAAGCGGTTCTATTTGGTCATGTCAAAGGTGCCTTCACAGGAGCGACTAACTCTCAAAGCGGTAAGTTTGAAGAAGCGAATGGCGGGACGATTTTGCTAGATGAAATCGGTGAAATGTCCCCTGCAGTTCAAGCCAAGTTATTACGCGTTCTTCAAGAGCGTGAAGTGGAACGCGTAGGTAGCCACAAGGCGGTGAAGCTTGATATTCGTGTTATTGCGGCAACCAATAAAGACTTACGTGAAGAAGTTCAAAAAGGCGCATTCCGTGAAGACCTTTATTATCGATTGGATGTTTTGCCTCTGCACTGGCCGCCTTTGCGTGAAAGAAAAGAAGACATTTTACCGATCAGCCAATTCTTTATTGAAAAGTATCAAGATAGCAGTCGCTGTCATCTATCCCAAGATGCGATCAGTGCACTGAGTCAGTATCACTGGCCAGGCAATATTCGCGAGTTGGAAAATGTCATTCAGCGTGCATTGGTCATGCGTCATGGTGACTACATTACTGCCCATGATCTGATGCTGCCTATTGAACTTGTTGCGCCAGTTCCATCCGCTGAGCCAGCTTCAAGCTTTGGTCATGTAGAAGCGAAGAAGCAGGCCGAATATCAATTTATTTTAGAAAAATTACGTCAGTTTGGTGGAAACCGAACGAAAACCGCAAACGCGCTTGGAGTATCAACTCGAGCGCTACGCTACAAACTCGCAGCCATGCGAGAACATGGTATTGATTTACAGTCGGCACTAGGCTCGGCTGCCTAATAGGAGAAAAAATAGATGGCAAGTCAACCTACTCATGCGGTCTCGGCAGAGCAACTTATGTTGTCAAAAATGCAGGCGATGCAGGCACAAGTGCAGCCGCCAGAGTTTATCGTGAGTGCAAATCCTTTAGATCAACAATCACTAAACGCACCATTATCGTTCTCACAAGCGATGACAAATGTGTTGGATACAGTGAATCAACATCAATCAGTGGCTAGTCAAAAAATGACGGCCGTAGAAACAGGAAAAAGTGATGACCTAGTTGGTGCGATGGTCGCTAGCCAAAAAGCCAGCTTATCATTTAATGCTTTGATGCAAGTGCGCAACAAAGTCGTGACCTCATTTGAAGATATTATGAAGATGCCGGTGTAATTCATGTCAGAACTAACCCCCCAAGTCGCCGGAAATACAGCCATGACCTCCGGCTCAGCACAGACATTTTCTACTGCGAATAGTATGGACGATGTAACAACGAAGCTGAAGCAAATCTGGTCGAGTAGCCAGAGAAACCTAGTGTTATCTGCCGTACTCGCTGCGATTGTTGCGGCAATCATTGTGGTCGCTCTTTGGAGTTCCTCACAAAGCTTCCGTCCACTGTATAGCCAACAAGAACGTTTTGATATCGGAGAGATTGTCTCGGTATTAGAAAGTGAAGGTGTGAGCTACCGTATGCAAGAGCAAAATGGCCAAGTTCTTGTGCCAGAAGGCGAAGTTGCGAAAGTTCGCATGTTGCTTGCGTCAAAAGGTGTTAAAGCCAAACTGCCGACAGGTTTGGATTCGCTTAAAGAAGACAGCTCTCTCGGTACAAGCCAATTTATGGAAACGGCGCGTTACCGTCATGGTTTAGAAGGTGAGTTAGTACGCACTATCATGTCTCTGAATTCAGTGGCGAATGCGCGTGTTCACTTAGCTATTCCTCGTCAAACCTTATTTGTTCGTCAAAACAGCGAGAACCCTTCAGCGTCAGTGATGCTTGAGCTGAAACCTGGCGAAGACCTCAAGTCTGAGCAAGTTGAAGCAATCATCAACTTAGTGGTTGGTAGCGTGACGGCGATGAAGCCTGAATTTGTATCTGTTATCGACCAATATGGCCGTTTACTCAGTGCAGATGTTGCTTCGGCGGAAGCAGGTAAAGTCAATGCAAAATACCTTGAATATCAAAAGAACGTTGAGAAGCAGATCATTCAACGCGCAGCAGACATGCTTACGCCAATTGTGGGTCCGAGTAACTTCCGTGTGCAAGTCGCTGCTGATATGGACTTTAGCCAAGTTGAAGAAACGCAAGAGATTTTGGATAACGCACCTGTCGTACGTAACGAGCACACCATTCACAACAACTCAGTTGACCAAATTGCGCTAGGCGTACCAGGTTCTCTAAGCAACCAACCGCCAGTAACTGGTGAAGAAGTAGAAACGAACGATAGCCAAAACACCAACGCACGCTCTGAAGTAAACCGTCAGTATGCAGTGGGGAGTAGTGTTCGTCGTACTCAATACCAACAAGGTCAAATTGAGAAAATGAGCGTGTCGGTACTGTTGAACTCGAAAGCCTCTCCGGATGGTGTTGCTTGGAGTGAAGCAGATAAAGAGCAGATTTCAAATATGATCATGGATGCTGTCGGTATTTCTGCGGCACGAGGTGACAGCTTAAGCTTGATGAGTTTCAACTTCACTCCAATTGAAATTGATGCGCCTCCTGCGCTGCCGTGGTGGCAAGACCCTACAGTACAGCAGCCAATACGTTACGTTATCGGTGGTTTGTTAGGCTTGGCGATGATCTTCTTCGTACTACGCCCATTGATCATGCACCTCACAGGCGTTGATAAGCCAGTACCAGAGTTAGACTTTGCAGAGCCGCAAGAAGAGCCTGATTATGACAACCTGCAAACGCGTGAAGAGCGTGAGCATGAAGAAGTGCTTGATCGCCGTCTATCAGAAAAAGGTATCTCAGCCTCTTCCGGCTTAGATGTAAACAGCGACATGCTGCCTCCAGCCGGTTCGCCACTAGAGATTCAATTGAAACACCTACAGCTTATTGCCAATGAAGAGCCAGAGCGCGTAGCCGAAATACTGAAACAATGGGTAAACATCAATGAACACAGTTCCATCAAAGCAGACGCTTAGTTATGTAGAACAAACCGCGCTCGTGCTATTAGGCATGGGCGAGGATGCCGCTGCGAAGGTTTTACAGCACTTTAGCCGTGATGAAACCCAGCGGGTGACTCGTGCAATGGCGAAGTTGAATGGCATTAAGAGCGATTCCGCTCGCGGCGTTATTCAAACTTTCTTTGAAGACTTTCGTGAGCACAGTGGCATTCGTGGAGCTTCTAAAGAATATTTGTCTAATACGCTACGTAAAGCATTGGGTAATGATTTGGCAAAAGGGCTGCTGAATACGCTGTATGGTGATGAAATTCGCAACAATATGCAGCGCTTACAGTGGGTAGAAGCAGAAACGCTTGCTCGTTTCATTGTGAATGAGCACCCGCAAATGCAAGCGATTTTTCTTGCCTATTTGCCAGCTGATAGCTCTTCAGCGGTGTTGAAGCACCTGCCACAAGATTACCATGACGAAATCTTGTTCCGAATTGCTCAGCTGCAAGACATCGATCATCAAGTTGCTATTGATTTGCATGAGCTCGTTGAGCGCTGCATTGAAAAAGTATCTGCAAGCCAAAGCACACCGCTATCTGGTGTCAAGCAAGCTGCTGACATCATTAACCGCTTTGAAGGTGATCGCGGGTCGTTGATGGAAATGCTGAAGTTGCATGATGAAGATGTCGTTAATGCCATTGAAGAGAATATGTTCGACTTTATGGTTCTTGGTCGTCAGCGTGAAGAAACCATGGACATGCTGGTGCAGCAGATCCCACTAGAATTGTGGGCAGTTGCACTCAAAGGTTCAGAAATTACGTTACAGCAAGCCATTAAACGTTCTATGCCTCAGCGTATGGTGAAAGCACTGGAAGACGATATGGAAGCGCGCGGGGCTGTTGCGCTAAGTCGTGTTCAAAAAGCGCGTCAAGACATCATGCAAATGGTGCGTGAGTTGGATGAATCTGGTGAAGTTCAGTTGCTTCTTTATGAAGAGCCAACGGTGGAGTAACGTCATGGTAGAGACAAAATCAAGTACGATGCGACTGCCGCCGAGTGGATACCGTTTGCACCGCTTTCCGCCTTTGGCGCAGCCTAAGGCTATAGAAGACGAGTTCGGGCTAGATAACCAAGGTTGGCAAGAGCCGCAAGTTGATATTCAACAACAGCTTGAAGCCGGTTTTCAACAAGGTTTACAACAAGGGCATGAAGAAGGCTTACGTCAAGGTATCGAGCAGGGTAAGCAACAAGGCCTGTTAGATGGACAAAAAGAAGGCTTCCAAAAAGGCTTTGTGTCTGGTGAGCAGTCAGGAAAACAGAGTTTTCTAGAGGCGGCGAAACCCGTGAACGAGCTCTTTCATGCGCTGTCTCGCTGGCAAGACGAAAAAGAGCAACAGCAACGCCATATGATTTGTGAGCTGGTACAAAAAGTGGCTCAGCAAGTGATTCGTGCTGAGCTCACTTTAATGCCTCAACAGATCCTTGCCTTGGTGGATGAGACATTGTCTGCCATGCCAGGCAAAGCGGAAACCGTAACCGTGCATTTAAATCCGCAGGATTTAGAAAGAATTACTCACATTAATGCTGATCTGCCACAATCTTGGAAACTGGTGGCTAATACGGAACTTCCGATTGGTGGCTGCCAACTAGTGACCGATGATGCAGAGGCGGATGCAAGCTGCGACTCTCGTTTAGAAGCCTGTATGGACAATGTAAAACAACACCTTTTGGATGAAGTTAGTATTCCGCAGGTAGAATCAGAGCATGAGTAATACCTTAAGCCATGAGCTATTGAGTGAGCGTTTGAGCGAAGCATTGGCTTCGCTCGATTCAATCCCTGTTGCTCGCGTGACAGGGCGCTTGATTAAAGTAAACGGCTTAATGTTACAAGCCGTTGGGTGCCGGTTTAAACTGGAGCAGCGCTGTCTTGTAGAAACCGCAGAAGGCGACATGATCGAAGCGCAAGTGGTGGGCTTTGAGCGCACTATTGCTTACCTAATGCCTATTCGGCGCTTAGGTGGCTTATTTGCTGGTGCGAAAGTCATTCCTCTGGACGGTGACAGTACCGTGCAGTTAAGTGCTCAGTGGTTAGGGCGAGTGCTGAATGGTTTAGGTGAGCCGTTGGATGACGGGGCACCGCTTAAAGGGGGAGATCGTGTTTCACTTGAACCAAAACCGATTAACCCATTGAAGCGACGTCCTGTTGATACCCCACTCAACGTTGGGGTGCGCGCAATCAATGGACTCTTGACCGTCGGAAAAGGGCAACGCATTGGCTTAATGGCGGGCAGTGGTGTCGGTAAAAGTGTTCTAATGGGGATGATCACCAAAAACACCGAAGCCGATGTGATTGTGGTCGGTCTTATTGGTGAGCGAGGCCGAGAGGTACGCGAGTTCATCGAACGAAACTTAACCCCAGAGGCGCGCAAGAAGGCGATTATCATCGCAGCTCCTGCTGATGAATCCCCGCTGATGAGGTTAAGAGCGACACTGCTTTGTCATCGCGTTTCCGAGTATTTTCGAGATCAAGGCAAAGATGTTCTGTTGTTGATGGATTCTCTCACTCGATACGCCATGGCACAGCGTGAAATCGCTCTTTCGCTTGGCGAGCCTCCGGCATCTCGCGGTTATCCGCCCTCTGTCTTCAGCGTGTTACCGCAACTCCTTGAGCGTGCGGGCAACAGTGAAAATCAGCACGGTAGCCTAACCGCAATTTATACCGTGTTGGCGGAAGGGGACGACCAGCAAGATCCTGTCGTGGATTCTGCGCGTGCTATCTTAGATGGGCATGTCGTATTATCGCGTCAACTTGCCGAGCAAGGGCACTATCCTGCCATTGATATTAATGCCTCTATCAGCCGTTGTATGAGCACCTGTACACAGGAGGCGCATAGCACGATCGCGAATAATTTCCGCCAGATGTACTCCAACTATCTTCAGGTGAAAGAACTGTTGCCGTTAGGAGGCTATCAACCGGGGCAAGATCCTGAATTAGATCAATCTGTTGCTATGTATCCAAACTTACGTGCGTATTTACAACAAGCCGCTAATGAGTCAGTGGATTACCCAACCAGTTTGACTGAGCTCGCGCAGCTTTTTCAAAGTGCTTAACCAAATGGGAGTGGTATCGTTGAGATGAAATCCAAGTTAAAAGCAGTGGGTAAGCTGCAACAAATGGAAGAAAAGCAACGTGATCGTGTGGGTCAGCAACTTGATGCCATGCGCCAACGTCACTCCCATCTTTCAATGCAGTTGGAACAATTGTCAGCATTGAAAGGCCATGCGGGACAATCAACAAGAACTGTTCCAACACTGACAAGCGCAGCGCTGATGAACTTTAATCGTGTCGATCAAATGCTGCAAAAAATGCTTCGCCACCATGAGCATGAACAAGCCGTCATGCAAGCGGAATGCGCGTCTGTACAAAAAACGCTGGAGCACAAACACGCTCGTGTTCAAGGGTTAGAAAAAGTGCTCGAACGATGGCGTGCTAAGCAAAATTATGAAAAAGCGAAAAAAGAGCAAAAAATAATAGAAGACATCATCAACTCTCGTGTTAAGCGCAAGATATTATGATGTCTTGTCAAAGCTATTAGGAGCGCGAATAATTTCTTCTGCGTCTTAGCCAACCAAACCAGCCCCCAAGCATGATCATCCCTGAGCCAAGTGCGCCACCACTACTGCCATTATCCTCAAAGCCAGATGTGTTGGTATCTTCTGGTTCAAAGCCGGAATCACCTTCACTATGATAATCTTCTGTGCTTGCTAAGAGAGCATTGTAACGAGTCTTCACTCCCGAGCTGGTTTGGGCTTCAATCCATGTTGTGTAATTTAGAACCTCAGTAAACACACTCGGAATCGCAGCGGATTCACAAACAGAAGAACCATAGCTTACAATACCGATTTGTTGATACATTCCGTTATTGTCTTGATAGGTGAGAGGGCCACCAGAGTCACCGCTACAAATACCGGTATAACTGCGCTCAGGAAACCCATTGGCACATAAGCTTTCTTGAGCATTAAACCCGGTCACTAAAGAAGCACATTGCGCATCGGTGAGTGGTTTTACTTCCGCCCATCGCAAATAACTTGGTCCATTTTCATCGTTGGTCGAGGTTTGCCCTAAACCGAATATCTGATAAACCGATTGGCTGCTGTAATCACCAAAATCTTGCGGCAACGTAATGGATTGAACGTTGTCGGTGATCGGGTGGGTAAGTTCAAGTACGGCGATATCATTAATCCATAAATCACTAGGCTCGTAATTTGGATGAATAGTGATAGAGCGAACATCTTTGAATTCATCAACAAACACATCATTCATTGTCGGGTTTTTTACTAAAACTCGTAGATCATTGATTGTCCATCCGTCAGAAAAAACACTCGGCTCTACACAGTGAGCGGCGGTTAAAATGAAGCGGTCATTAACAATCGTGCCGCCACAGATGTTGGCAAATTGATTAGCGCCAGTTTTGTGTAGAATGAGTCGTGCGAAAAAGGGCAATTGATTTTGAGTGGCTTGCTGGCCGCCTATGATTGCCGTTGAGATGCCTTGCTCTGAATGAGCGTCTTCACTTTCAGCGACTGCACTCATGGGTACTGCGAGGCAGAGTACGCTTAACCATATTTGATACCGCTTCATAAACCATCCTTGGATGAAAAGTGCTCTTTCTAACTTTATACTAATTTTTCAATGAATGTGCTTAACAAAAGGTTTCTTTAATTGAATGATTGTTGCAACCACGAGCGCAGAAGGTGAAACGATTCCAGCTTTAGCTTGTGTGGTGGGCAAACAAAGTAAAACTGTTGGTTAGGATTAATGACGGGTTTACCCAGCTCGATTAACTGGCCATATTTGATGTCATCTTTCACAAACAAGCGATGAGTCACCAATAAGCCTAAACGACGAGTCGTCGCCTGCACGGCTTGTATCGACATATTAAAAGTGATTGGTTTTTTGCTTTTAGGTCGCAGGATGCCAGTCGCATTCTGCCACACGTTCCAGTCATTTTTTCTTCGTTCGTTAGTGACTTCAATGATGGGATACTGCTTTAACAGTTGAGCGATATTTGAGTCTTTCGTCTTAGCTATCAATTCAGGGCTACACACCAAAACCAGTTCATCTTCACTGAGCTTTTCACAGTAATAATCTTGCCATTCCTCGGTGTTTCCATGCACGAGGGCAGCGTCGATACCTTCTTGCTCTAGATTAAACCTGCCAGACAGGTTTGATAAACGAACGTCTAATTGCGGAGCAAAGTCCTGCAAACTCGACATTCGCGGAATCCACCAATGCAGCGCCAAGGAATTCACCATATTAAGCGTAATACGTTGCAAGTTTTGGTCTTGGATTAGCGCTTCTGTGGCATCGACAATTTGTTCTAAAGCTGGCGCAACCTTTCGATAATATTTTTTACCGTCAGCATTAAGTTGAACTTGTCTGCCTACGCGATCAAACAGAGGTTTGTTGACCTGAGTCTCCAGTGATTTTATCGCCTGACTCACCGCCGAATGACTCACACTTAATATCTGCGCTGCTTCTGTCATGCTGCCAGATTCCGCCACAGCGACAAATGCATAGATGGATTTTAGAGGGACTAATTTACGCATATTTTAGAAACCGTAACATGATGAGAGGTAAGTTAACCTGTAAGTTTTTCTTACATTAATGGTTAATATTACTCGCTATTTACAATAAGTGATATCTCATAAAATACTCCACATATTAAGGAGTATCGAATGAATGCAGTAAATAAATCTATTCTTTTCATGCTGATGTCTACGTTAAGCTTATCTGTTACTGGGTTGTTAGCAAAGCAGTTGACAGGTGAACTTTCCGTCACACTGTTTAGTTTCTTACGCTTTTTGGCTCCTGCACTTATTTTGCTTGTCTTACTTCGTTTCAAAAATCTTACCTTTCCTAAAGCTGGGACGTTAAAACCGATTTTGCTTCGCGCCTTCTGTATCGGCTTATCACAGTTGTGTTTCATCGCGTCACTACAAACGTTAACGCTGGTAGAAGGGGTGGTATTGTTTGCCACTGGCCCATTATTTATTCCTTTGGTTGAAAAGCTGTTTATGGGAGGCCACATTCGCGTTTCAACATTGGCGGCTTTAGCAATGGCGTTTACTGGAGTGGTTATGTTGGCGGGAGTTGGTGGGGGGTTTACTTGGCGTTCGGATTTATTACTCGGTCTAGCTAGTGGACTCTTCAATTCCGGCTCTCAGCTTACGCTATATAAAGTGAGTAAAACTGATATGTCGCCATTAGAAATCAACTTTTGGGCGTTTGGGTTTGCTGCCGTATTTCTGTTACCGCTAACGTTGTTTAACGACATCGATGTTTTCCTCAAAGCCAATGTGATGGAATCTACTGTTTCTTCTAATATGCTGTGGCTCGGTGTGATGTCCCTGATGATCATTAACACCCAAGTTTTCCGCTCCAAAGCGTATCAACTGGCAAGCAGCGGCTCTCAACTTGCACCACTTATTTTTACTAACCTACTGTTCACCGCGGTTTGGCAGAGTGCGTTTTTTGATGACCGAATGAGTCAAAGCCAAATTATCGGGATGAGTTTAATCGTGCTCGCAACCATACTGAACACATGTTGGGTTCACTTTACGGCGCATCGTGGTGGTAGGTTACAAGCGAGAACCTCTTAGCCTGTCGGAAAATAGAGGATTAAGTAAGGCAAATCAGAGGTGAGGTTTGATTTTTTCTGACAATGAACTAGCGTCAAGAAAGGTTCAGGGAGAGAAATAATGCTTACGCTAAATTATTACGTTGAGATTTCAGCTACACCGCAACGGGTGTGGGAAGTGCTAACCGATGCTGAGTTATACAAACGCTGGGCACAGGCTTTCTCACCCCAGTCTCAATTTGATGGGATATGGGAAGAAGGGCAAGACATCACTTTTTTTTGATCCCGATATGGGCGGAACGCGAGCGACTATCGATATCGTGCAACCGCAACAGCGTCTTGAATTTCATCACATTGCTATTTTTAATCCGGATAATAGGCAGCAACTGGATGGAGATTTAGCATCTAAGTGGATTGGATCACGAGAGATCTATCAGATCGACACCAATAGTGATCGTTTGTTACTCAATGTCACCATTCATACGCACAGCGACTTTGTTTCTATGTTTAATCACGGATGGGAAAAAGCGTTGCCCCTAATAAAAGCCATCAGTGAGGAGCAAGCTTAAGTCTGATACTCATCTTGGGCTGACGGTACGTCACGTGTAGGTATACAATAGCATGCAAGATAGCGCACCTAAGAGAGTGGATGATGGAATTTAAAGTTGATACCCATACACATACGTACGCCAGTGGTCATGCGTACAGCACCTTGATTGAAAATGCAAAATTGGCGAAAGAGAACGGCTTGGATATGTTCTGTACGACTGATCACGCGGAATCAATGCCGGGCGCGCCGCATTACTGGTTTTTCTCCAACCAAAAAATCCTGCCTCGATTTTTAGACGGTATCGCGATCATTCGGGGTGTGGAATCCAACATTCTTAATACCGAAGGCGACATCGATATTCCGCTGAGTGTCGATCGTAACCTAGATTGGGTTATTGCAAGTTTCCATGAACCTGTTTTTCGTCCTGCAAACAAAGAAACTCATACGGAAGCGCTCATTAATGTGATTCAAAACGGTCGTATTGATGCGCTTGGCCATCTTGGGAATCCAAATTTCGACTTTGATTTTCAGGCCGTTTTAACGTGCGCGAAAGAGCATAATGTTGCGATTGAAATCAATAACACCACGCTAAAAGGGAATAGCCGAGTGGGTAGCGTAGACCGTTGCCACGAGATTGCACAAATCGGTAAAGATCTCGGTGTCTTCTTCACAACGGGAAGTGATGCGCATTTCTGTCATGATGTTGGTAATCTGGATTTGGTTGGAGAGCTAATGGATAGAGTGGGTATCGATAGCAAAAAAGTGATTACTCACACCGCTCAGCAGTTTTTGTCTTTCTTAGCTCTGAGAGGCCGTAAGCCAATTCCAGAGTATGACGACATTCGCAACGCATAAACTTGATTACATTTTAGGTATGCACCTGGCGTAAGATTGCTTTACACTGCGACCCGGAAATACTCAACTAAGCTAGTTTGTCGCCTTTTATGGCGTGGGTTACTTGGGTAAATAAAGCCGACACAGAATTCGGCACTATAAATGGAGAAGTGAAAATGTTACGTCCTTTAGTCCTAGGGTGTGCGATTGCGTTTGGCTCAACATACGCAATGGCAGAAGCGGTTGATTTAAAACAAAACATGAAGCAGATGAAGATGGAATTCAAACAGGCGGCAGAAGCGTCGGATGTTGAAACCATGAAGTCTGCAATTGATAGCTTGCAAGCAATCGTCGAGCAATCTAAGCGCGGCAACTATCCACCAGAGAAATTCGATACCTACTTAGAAGGCTTTAATAAACTAACGGTAACGTTAGACAAGATTGAGGCAGACTTAGACGCTGGTAACCTGCAAGACGCGAAAGCACAATTACGTGAAATTGATAGCCTACGTGAAGAATACCACGACAAGCGTAACCCAAGTATTTGGAGTAAGCTGTTCGGCTAATCGCGATAAAAGCTGACAATAGAATATGAAAATAGCCTGCCGTTTTGGTGGGCTTTTTTGTGTCTGTCAATTGCGTTATTGAAGAAAAGCTGTGAGGTGGCAACCACTTATTGATCCTGTTTTTGAGCTAGCACTCAGAATTAGTTACGCTGAATTAAATTTGTTAAGTCACCGTTATGCGTAGATTAATTCCTTTTTATCGCTCCATGCTATTTGCTAGTGCTCTAAGTTGGGTGCTAGTGACCCTGATGCCTGTTATCAATGCTCATGGTAACAGCATGGGTGTGTGGGCGACGCTATGTACGCTTAACGGTTTTGAATTGGTTCAAATCGAAGAAAGTGACAATGCCGTCAGCCATAAAGGCAAACCTTGTCCTTTTAGCCACTTCTCGACCTTTCATCATGATTCACTTCCAACTACACCAATACTTCCACAACTGAGCTTGGTCATTTCTGAAAGCTACACTTTTTTGGCTCTAAGTGTACGATTTGAAACGCCAGTTCCTCGTGCCCCACCAAAGTTAGCGTTGATAAACTTCTAGCGGCAAGCCATCTGGATCTTTGAAAAAGGTAAACGCTTTGCCTGTAAATTCATCGATGCGAATGGGCTCTACCTCAATTTCTCTCGTCTCTAAATATTCTTTAACATGCTCGACATCATCCACTTGAAAAGCAAGGTGGCGTAACCCCTGAGCTTCAGGAAAGCTCGGTCTCTCTGGTGCGTCCGGAAAGCTAAACAATTCAACTTGGCTGCCGTCAGGTAAAGCGAGGTCAAGCTTGTAGGAGTCTCTGGCTTCACGGTAATTTTCAGCAATGACTTTTAGCCCTAACAATTCGGTGTAAAAGCGTTTTGACCTTGGATAATCACTGCAAATGATCGCGACGTGATGAATGGCATTAAACATGGTTAACCTCTTCAAACATGGCTAGTATCCTCAAGCATGGTTAGCGTCCTCGGAGACTAAATGCTCCTTAACGAAGTCGATAAACACGCGCAGACGAGCAGGCATGTATTTGGTTTGCGCATACTGCATCGCGATAGCGCCGTGGTAGTTACTCTTGATCATCCAATCCGGCAATACTTCCACCACTTCTCCTTGCTCTAACGCGTCTTTGATCACGAAGTCATGGAAGATCCCAATTCCCAAGCCAGACTTAACCCCGTTCAAGCGCATTTGAGAGTGGTTGACGGCGTAGCGTCCACTCACGGCAATGGAATGAAAGGCTTCCTCTTTAAAGAATGACCAGATGTTGTCTTTGTCGTTCTCGGCAAGGTAAATGCAGTCGTGCTGCTCAAGCTCAGTGGGATGCTCAGGCATACCGTGTTTGGTGAGGTAATCTGGAGAGGCACACAAAACAAGATTGGTCTTGCTGATCTCTTTGAGTACCAGGTTCTCATCGGGTTTATCGGTAAGCTTAAATGCGACATCAATACCTTGGCGGAAAAGATCAATCTCACCATCTGCTGCACGCAGCTTAAGCTGAATATTTGGATAACGCTCTAGGAATGGCAACACAAATGGCTGAAGAACCGAATTAAGAAATGCTTCAGGGGCTGCAACTGTGAGTGCGCCTGTTGGCTCGGCATGATCTTCCGCAGATAGCTCAACGGCTTGCTGGGCGGCATTCACCATTGCGATGCTTTGGTCGTAAACCTTTTGTCCTGCTTGAGTGATGATCAACTTACGAGTCGTGCGCTCAAACAGTTTGACCGAGAGGGCTTGTTCCAACCGTGTGATCAACTTACTTAAAGCCGATGGCGTCACGCCGAGTTGTTTGGCTGCAGCGGTAAAACTGCCTTCGTTTACCACCAAGATAAACGAAGCAAGATCAGGAAGTAGGGCAATGAGTTTTGGATTAACCATAATTGTTCAGTTCTGCGCAGCGGAATAACGATATTGTCTGGTACGGTTTCACGAGGTTCAAGTGTCACCGTCTCGCTTTAACGATATTTTGCCAAAAATGCATTGAGTGCAGGCAAGCCAGATTCACCAGTATGGTATTGCTGCCAACAGTGATAAATGGCCGTTTCGTGGTCTGCAATCAATTCGATAGCTTCTCGCTCAGCGATTGAATACTGTTTTGAAGCTTTCACTTCTTCATGCCACTCTCGATATTTGACCTCATAAGGCTCCACCCATTTCAGAAGAGTCGCCACCAACTCTTGCCATGGTAAACCAATCCACTTGGTTGCATCTGCCAAGCCTTTATCCAGCATCTCTTGGTGTCGACTTTCGATATCCATGCCATTTGTCAGCAGTACAGGTTTGAGCTTTTCTGCGGTGAGTTCTTCCACTTCAATCAAGGTTTGCCACAGTGTTTGTTGTTCACTTTGGGCGTAATGGCTCAAGTAGTGGTTGAAAAAAGCGATGCCGTAGATTTCGCCATAGTAGGCAGACAGAACGTTATGAATCATGGTGAGAATCGTGATTTAAACAGGGAATATCGCATTGTAGGAGGGGAAAGCGCGACGTGTAAATAGCTGATTAAGAGTAAAAAAGTGCTGCTGACAGAATTCGAACAGAACTTGTGAGAATTTTATGAGAATTCGATGAAGTTGCTGATAGATTTGCTCGTCATTCTTAGAGGCAAGAACGCAAAACGTTCGAAACGTAATGCTTAACCTACTCAAGTCACGAACAAAGAAGTAAAGCCGTACACATGGGCTTGGGTAGTTCAACCCTCATTAAAGGATGGAATCACAATGAAAAAACGTACCCAACTCGGACTCGTCATGACTTCAGTCGCTATGGCACTCGGCTCTGCATCAGTGAATGCGGCGGAATTGGAAATCACCGTAACCAACGCAACCAAAGGCATTTACTTTACGCCACTTATTATTGCCGCACATGGCTCTGACCTTCAAATGTTCAGAACGGGTCAAGCTGCAACGCCAGAACTAGAAGCAATGGCAGAAGGTGGTGATATCTCTGGTCTTGCGAGTGTGATTGGTAACGCTGGTGGTGCGGTGGTTGAGAACCCTGCTGGTGGTATTTTGAATCCGGGTGTTGCAACCACCTTCACCTTGGACAGTGGCGACCACGGATATCTTTCTCTGAGCGCGATGCTGCTGCCAACCAATGACGGTTTCGTCGGTCTGGATAGTTGGAAGATTCCAACGGAAGCGGGTACATACCGAGCAACGCTAAGAAGTTACGATGCCGGTACAGAAGCGAACGATGAACTTGCGTCTAGCATGCCAACCCCACCTTTCATTAGCTTTGGTACTGGCGGCACAGGCGTTGAAGCAACGGCAACTAACGACAAAGTTCACGTGCATCCGGGTAACCTTGGTGATAGCGACCCAACTGGCGGCATCAGTGACCTAGACAGCAGCAGCCATCGTTGGTTAAACCCAGTTGCAACCATCACAATCGTTGTGAAGTAAGGGGGATGTATGAAAGTCAGAATCTTACTAGTAGCAGCTTCAGTCGGCTTGCTCGCCGGTTGTCCAAGCGATGATGATAACGCCGTAGTGAAATCGTACCGCTACACCGTCAACGTGGCTAACTTGACTGCGAATCAACCTATGTCTCCGCTTGCGGTACTCACTCACAATGGTGACTACCAATTGTTTGAAATTGGCCAAGCTGCATCTGTTGAACTTGAGCATCTTGCCGAAGGCGGTAGTAACGCCGAGCTGATTGAGTTGATGAACAGCAATGACAGTGTTTACCAAGGTATTTCGGGCAATGGATTGGTGTTGCCGGGTGCATCGGACGAAGTCACCATCACAGTCGACCCTCGTCGTTACGGTTACTTGTCTGTGGCGTCTATGTTTGTGAATACCAACGATGCCTTTGTTGGCGAAACGGGGCTATCGCTCAAATCGCTCGCAGTAGGTGAAAGCTATGAAATGAGCATGAACGTTTGGGATTCTGGCACGGAACTGAACGATGAACTTGCCGCAACCATTCCGGGCCCAGCAGGTGGCGGTGAGGGCTTCAATGCCGCTCGTAATGACAGTAATGACGTTGTTGCCTTCCATGCGGGGGTAGTTAGCCAAGATGATGGATTAGCAAACTCAGCACTCTCTGCGAACCATCGTTTCTTGAACCCAGGTGCGAAAGTCACCATCACTCGAGTCGAGTAACACAGGCTCCGATGACGTCTCCTTTCCAAAGCGCTTGTAGCCGAGCGCTTTATCCCTCATGGCGTCATCGGAACCTTTTTTGAAAGAATTTCTAATTTGTTCCGGTCATGTGCAAAGTGAGGATACTCGAAGGCAAGGAAAGGACCATGGAACAACAGGCAATCAATTTAGTCGCGAACATCTTGTTGGTGGAAGATGACGATGATTTGGCAGAACTGGTTCAGATGCATCTCAAGTTTCAAGGACACCAAGTGTCGCGAGCCACAAATGTCGCCGATGCTAAAACGCAGTACCAGCAACAACCCTTTGATTTATTGATCCTTGACCGAGGTTTACCAGATGGTGATGGTCTAGACATCTGCCATTATTTGCGGCAGCAACAAGATTGGAGCCCAGTGCTTATGTTGACAGCAAGAGACGGCGAAATGGACAAGGTTGACGGTTTAGAAGCGGGCGTTGATGACTACATCACTAAGCCATTTAGTGTATTAGAGTTCCAAGCGCGAGTACGTAACGTGCTGCGCCGAGTCAGTCAAACCGCAGAGGCCAAAGTAGCAAATGAAGTACTCGACGAAGCGATGGATTTTGGTCCGCTAAGAATCATTCCGGAGTTGCACCAAGTATCCCTAAACGACAAGGATGTCACTCTTACCGCGACAGAGTTTACTTTGCTGCAGTTTCTCGCGACTCGTCCGGGCAGAGTCTACAGTAAAGATGAATTGCTCGATCACGTATGGAACACCAGTCATTCTGGTTATCACCACACGGTGTGTAGCACCATTAACCGTTTACGCAGCAAATTGTCTTTGTCTGATTCAGATCATCACTTCATCCAAACCGTGTGGGGCGTTGGGTATAAGTTTCAGCCAAGACACTAATGCAAAAAAGCAAGTCAAAACATCAAGCCAGACAGTAAGTTGGCAGTTGTTTTCACCGTCATTTTTCAATCATCACGGGTGTTTCAAAAACACCGCTGTTTAAGGAGGCGATAGGATGAGCTTCAAATCTCGCTTGGTAGTATTTACTAGCTTGTGGTTCTGTCTTGCGGCGGTGGTGATTGCACTGACTTACAATTGGCAAAAAGAAACCATTGAGTTACGCACTAAGCAAAGCCTGCATAAAGAACTAGCCAGCCACATGCGTGACGATAATCCGCTGATGATTGGAACGGATTACAACCCTAAAGCGCTCAAGTCGATCTTTCATACCCTTATGCTGATCGGCCCTGATTTTGAAATCTATTTCCTCGATAGCCAAGGCAATATCACCACCCATGCTGCGCCTGATGGGGCAAAGCTTATGGACTCGGTGGATCTGAACCCCATTCAGCAATTTTTAAACAACGAACCGCTTCCCATCTTAGGCGAAGATCCTCGTAATCGCGGTGAACACAAAGTGTTTTCTGTTGCGGCGATAGAGGAATTAGGCTCTACGGTCGGTTATCTCTATGTGGTGATTGGCAGTACCCGACATGACGCCATTGCCAATGCGCAAGTCGATACCCCTTACATCGCGCTGGCAGGATTGGTCTTAGTGTCCATTTTAGGCTTTGCTCTCGGGGCTTATGTGCTGGTCAAACGTAGCCTGTTGAACCCGATTGAGCGTGTGACCAAGCAACTTCAACAGCAAGCTGAACATGATTTTCACCTGCAACCTGACTTTACTCACCAAGTGCCGGAGCTCGTGCCGATTGCGCACTCTTATCAGATGATGGCGAAGCACATTCAGCAGCAGTTTTTACAGTTGGAGTATCAGTCTTCTCATCGTCGTCAGAGCTTGTTGCAGCTCAGTCATGATTTAAAAACGCCGTTATCGAGTGTGCTTGGTTATTTGGAAACGTGGCGTTTGAAACATCCGGAATCTGATCCTTTGATTGATGTCGCGTTCCGAAATTGTGAGAAGCTCTCAACTCAATTGCATTCTTTATTAGACGCTGCCCGTAAAGAAGCCCCAATGCCAAACTACGAGTACCGCCCCGTGGATCTTGGCGCGTTGATGGCAGAATGTGCTGAAACGATGCAGAGCCAGTTTTCTCGTAAAGAAGTGGTGTTGAAAGTGGATATCGATAGCGAGATTCAAACTGTGGGTGATAAAGGACTCTTAGAGCGGTTGGTATTGAACCTGCTTGAAAATGCGTTGCGCCACAGCCCAATCGGCTCGGAAGTGCATTGCCAAGCGCATTTGAGTGAGGATAAGTCGCGAATCCTGTTCACTTTTGTCAACCGAATTGATAAAGATGCCGTCGGTGGCGCATTAGGAATTGGTACAAAGATAGTGCAGTCAATTTTAATGTTGCACCACAGCTACTTAGAGACGTGTGAGACGGACACTGATTATCAACAAAAATTCGCACTTCTCGCTGCCTGAGGAGAAGCGCGAATTTGGCTTATCGAATGACTACTTAATAACGCCACATACAACGCGCGCACCGCCGCCGCCTAATTTAGCAGGATGGTCGGAATGATTGTCACCACCAGCATGAATCATTAATGCTCGGCCTTTTAAATCTGATAATTTTAGGCGAGGCGCGACAACGGGCTGATTAGCATTACCATCCATGTCCACGTAGAGTGGAGGCAGGTCGCCTAAATGATTGTCATCGGTCCAAGGGTAGCCATGTTTCCCTGTGTTGCTGGGGTCATAGTGACCACCTGCTGCACCGCCAAGGACGGTTTTGCCATTCTTCTCCGCGCTATCGCACGATGGATTAGTGTGAACATGGAAACCGTGCACCCCTGATGACAAACCTGATAACTGAGGCATAAATACCACGCCATAGTCACTTTGTGAAATCTCAATGGTGCCAGCGCTCTTCTTGCTGTTGAGATCGTTCATCGCTACAGTCTGCGCAAGTACGTTAGGAGCGGCTACGAGAGTGGCAGCAACTGAAATGCATAGCAATCCTTTTAACATGGGACTTCCTTCTTTTTGGTTGTACGCTCAAGCACATATTAGTGAAAACTTCTCTTCCTTATGTCTGTTGAGCGGTGGGTTTATGTCAGAGAGTGATGTGTCTCACTCTATGGTCTTAAACTGGTATCTATCTGCGAAACCAGCTCTCCATTATTAAGACTTAACATATTGAGATTGTTCAGATATAAAAAGAATAGACGTCAATCAAAAAATAGCCTGAATATTTTTAAATTAACGCAAAGTTAAATTTTTAATGACTTTATAACAAAGCTCATAATTGTTTTATAAAGAAGTTGTCGGAATTGTCTTCTATAAAAAATAATCAATTTAATGAATATTTTAATGTGAATATGGTTGTTTATAGGTTTGTGGTCAAACTGTTGCTTATATCATCAAATAAGATAAAAAATTGGAACTAAAGTCACTTAATGGCAGAGGAAAAAATTAAACTCTGGTTTTAATGGGTAATAATGTTTTAGTAACAGATAGTTACGCACTTAAAATTAATAATATGGCTAATTTCCGACAAGGATTGAAAAAGATGAAAGACAAGGAATCTATTCAGACTAATAGCAGCCGCCGTAATTTTCTGAAAGGCGCAACAGGAGCTGTTGTTGCTGGTGTGAGTGCTTCCGCTTTCTCGGGCGCAGTTCAAGCACGAGAACAGAAAATTGATTGGAGCAGCCGCGGGCTAGGTAGAAAACACGATAAGCGCTTTTGGCGTAAAGTGCAACGACAGTTCGTTTTGGATAAACGTACGACTTACATGAACATTGGCACAACGGGTTCTATGCCAAGACAAGTTCTTCAAGATTATGAGCATAACAACAAGTTGGTGGCTAAGTATCCTTGGGATATGAAGGGCAAATTTGGCTCTTGGCCTTATGTCTCTGAGATGGTTCAAGAAGTAGCGCCTGGCTTTGGTGCTAACCCAGAAGAAATCATTCTCAGCCGCAATACTACTGATGGTCTATGTTCGATCATTAACGGTTTACACTTTGAACCAGGCGATGTGATTCTAACGACGCACCATGAGCATATGGCTGCAACATCACCAATGAACGTCGCAAAACATCGTTTTGGCGTCGATGTTGTTGAAATTCAACTACCAGTATTTACCGGTACTGAAGACGTTTCTGAACAAGATTACATCCAAGCTTTCCGCGACGCGCTTGATGCGCATCAAAACGTTCGCCTCATCATGTTCTCTCATATCACCTATAAAACGGGAACGGCGTTACCAGCCAAAGCCATTTGTGCTTTAGCGAGAGAATATGGTGTGCCTACGCTTGTAGATGGAGCGCATACTGTCGGTATGTTTGACCTCGATTTCCATGATATGGATTGTGATTTCTATGCAGGTTCTGGCCACAAATGGCAGTGTGGTCCTGGCGCAACCGGTATTTTGTACGTACGTGATAACGCCAATCGCTTGAATGAGTATTGGAGTGATCGTGATAACCCGTTGTGGTTGATCAACTCTTCACTTTCTCATGCGGATTACTTAGGCAAGCAGTTACAGATGCAGTACATCGGGAACGACAACTATCCTGCTAAACAAGCGTTAGTTGATAGCTGTAAAATGTGGGATGAGATTGGCCGTGACCGCATTGAGGAACGTGTTCTAAGTCTTGGTAGTTTGTGTAAAACCTTACTTCAAGAGTACTTGCCACAAGCCCAAATGTACTCACCAAACGTGGAAGGTTTAACGAGTGGCTTAACCACAGTTAACCCATTCTCTGATGTGACGAATGAAGACATATTGACTGAATTCAGAGATCGTCTGCGTGAAGAATATGGCTACATCATTCGAACAACCAGCTTTAAGCTGCATAAAGATGATGACTTTGATACTTACGCACTCCGTATCTCCACGCACTTGTTCCATGACGAGCAGGATGTTGAAGGGCTCGTGGTGGCGATGACGAATTTGTATTACTCGTCGTTCTAACATCGTTGTTTATCACTCAAGCGCCCATGATTGGGCGCTTTGTGAAAGGTAAGGATATTATTATGTCAGTCAAAACATTCAAAAGAACTTTAGCGGCGATGGCGCTTATGGCGGCCTCTGTTATGTCCTCTTCCGCTTGGTCAGACGACTTACAACAGATCCGTGATCGCGGAGTGTTGCGCCATATTGGTGTGCCGTACGCTAACTTCGTTTCTTATATTGAACAAGGTGAAGTGGAAACCTTGACTGGCTTAGATGTAGAGATAGTAAAAGGCTTTGCCAAGTCGTTGGGCGTTAAGTACCAATATGTTCCAGCTCAGTGGAGTGATATGGTCGGTAAGCTGACGGGCCAAGATGTTCAATACCATAATAAGCAAGCCGTTGTGGGAGAAAGTGTTCTAATCGAGGGTGACTTGATCGCAAATGGCGTTACCATTCTTGACTGGCGCTCTGAAGTTTTAGACTTTTCACAAGATTACTTCCCGTCGGGCGTTTGGTTAGTTTCCAGAACAGATTCCACGCTGAGTCCGATTAAACCAAGTGGTTCGGTTGATGAAGATGTAAAAACCGTCAAGCAGCTTATTAATGGTCGCGAAGTGTTGGCGTTGGAGCACTCTTGTTTGGACCCTAACCTTTATGACTTATATGACACAGGCGCAAAAGTCATACTGCCTGATGGGGCTCGTCTTCTTAATGAGATGGTGCCAGCGATAATGAAAAATGATGCGGAAAGCACATTACTAGACGTCGCCGATACGTTAATTGCATTAGAAAAATGGCCAGGTGAAATAAAAGTCATTGGTCCAGTATCCGAAAATCAGAAAATGGCTGTTGCATTC
The DNA here is from genome assembly GCF_012275705.1 of Vibrio chemaguriensis. NCBI lineage: Bacteria > Pseudomonadati > Pseudomonadota > Gammaproteobacteria > Vibrionales > Vibrionaceae > Vibrio > Vibrio chemaguriensis. The sequence goes on along the minus strand of NZ_SHOE01000010.1, from coordinate 65,783 downwards.
CGGAAAAACTCGCCGGAATTACGCAAAGCATTTGATCGTTATTTAGATTCAATAAAGAAAGATGGAACCTACGAAAAATTAGTAAAAAAATACTATCCATCTATTTACTACTTTTATAACGATTACTTCATAGAAGATAGTAAGAAAACCCGATGAAAAAGGCCGTTAAAAAAATATCCAGTAAAAAATTTATTGCAATAAGCGCAATATTAGTCTCTATTTATTTAGCTATGCTTATTGTTGTGACAAGTTTGGGGCAAAATAAATTAAAAGAATCCCAACATAGGGAACTTGGTTTAAAAGTAAAAAGTTACGCAAGCACACTCGATAATTTATTTACCATTGCCAGTGAGGATGTTGATAATTTATCTACAGATAAAACAGTACAAACATTCTTTGCTAATTTAGCCTCTGGCATGTCAATGGAGTACGGATTAGGAGCGAGTTTAATTAACTTGAAGCGTCGTTTCGATGAAAAGATAGATGGTAAGTTAATTAATAGCAGCCAAATCTATAAAAAGCTCACACTGGTAGGAAGTGATGGCACAACGATTGTCACGACGGGCTCTGAAGACAACATAGAGCAGAAGATGGATATCCAAACCTTAATGACTCAACATGGGCATCCCGAAGAGGTTTGTGCAACTCGATATAACGACGACGTGCGTATTCAAGTCATTAAGCAAGTCAAGTTCTCTGGAAAGCCAGTTGCCTTTCTAATTGCAGATCTCAATAAAAACATTGTTATTGATCAGCTCACTAATCAAGAGCACGAAGACAGTTATAGCCGGATGGTGCTCAAAATAAAAGACGTTGAGATGGTCGTATGGGATACAATAAATAAAACGTATTCTCATAATAAAGATGAGAATTATTTAATATCTGAAGCCGTTGATGGAAAAATATATTTTGAAGTGCCTGTTGAAAAACATCACTTCAAATTGATGGCTTGGTTTGAGCCTTTGAGTGAGCGAGATATTTTCACATCACGGATCTTCATTCTCGGTTTGAGTATTCTTGCTGTTATGGTTGTTATTGCGCTGTGTTATGCGTTCATCACAAACAATAATAGAATTGAATTGAAAATTAAACTTGAAGAAGAGAAAAAGCGAAAAGACATACTTTCTCAACAGAACCGAAAACTAACTAACGAAATTGAACGCCGAAAAGCGTCTGAAAAAGAACTCGCCTTCCAAGCTAAATACGATACGTTGACTAACTTGCCTAATCGCAGCTACGGTTCTGAGAGACTGGCTTTGGAGTTGATTAGAGCGTCACGTAGTGGTTCAAAAGTATTGGTCATGTTTATTGATTTAGACCACTTTAAGCAGATTAACGATTCAATGGGTCACTTTGTTGGCGACGAGATCCTTAAACTTAGTGCTCAACGACTGCATCAAGTCGCGAGAAAAACAGACTTATTGGCGAGAATTGGTGGGGATGAGTTTTTATTAGTGATTCCTGACTTGCCTGATAATGACACCGCGAAGCGCGTTGCTTCAAGCGTGCTTTCGGCGTTTAACGATCCATTTGTATGGAACAATCATGAATTCTTCTTGAGTAGCAGCGTCGGAATGTCCGTATTTCCGGATGATGGAGATAATGCCGAGCAGCTCCTCGCCTGTGCTGACATGGCGATGTATCGCGTGAAGCAAGATGGACGCGATGCCTTCTGCTTTTATAACCACAATATGAACCAAGACTTGCAACGCTATTTGGATTTGGAAAATCGACTAAGAAATGCCATCTCTAGTCAATTACTAGAGTTGTATTATCAACCTATTATTGAGCTAAGCAGTGGTAAAATTGTTGGCGCAGAAGCGTTAATGCGTTGGAATGATGAGAAGTACGGATTCGTAAATCCTGAAGAGTTTATCTCTATTGCTGAGAAAAATGGCTTGATTCATCAAATTGGTGAATTCGCTATCCAGCAAGCGTGCCGCCAAGCGGCGCAATGGCAAAATCTGACGCCGCTGTTTGTTTCTGTGAATTTCTCCAGTGTTCAATTTAGGTATTGTGATCGCTTACTTGCGTTTATTAAGAAGAGCCTTGAGGAGTCTGGTCTTCCATCAGATAAGTTCGATATTGAGGTGACAGAGAGCCTTCTCTTTAACCATGACTCAGAGCTATTAGACATGCTCAATAACTTAAGAGCGTTAGGCACTAAGCTTACCATCGATGACTTTGGTACTGGCTATTCTGCGTTGAGTTACTTACAGAAATTTCCGTTCGATCGCCTTAAGATTGATCGCAGCTTTATGCAAAATATGTTCGAAAACGACTCCGATCGTGAGCTCGTCAACGTGATCATTGCAATGGCGAAAGCGCTGAACCTTAAGATTGTTGCTGAAGGCATTGAAGAACAGCGTCATGTCGATTATCTAAAAGACTTAAACTGTGAGTTCGGGCAAGGTTTCCACTATAGCCGCCCGTTACCAGCCAAAGACTTTGAAGCACTACTTAAACAACCAACTGGGCTATAACTCCTTTTATTACAATATTATAGGAAAGCATTAATTGAATTCGTGCCTTGGATTCATTAATGCTTTTCCACCTTAAGGGATAATCCTTCTTCCTTCCTTGAATTACACTACAATTAATTGATAAGTGATAGCCCGTGATGCCCGTCACATAAAGGCTCAACCTAATTCTAAACGAGTAGATACTCGCCAAAATAACCAGGAAGGAATTTCAAATGTCTTCTGCATTCTACCAACAGATTCAGCAGCAAATTGAAGAAGTGAAGGCTGAAGGTCTTTACAAATCAGAGCGCGTAATCACGTCTCAGCAGCAAGCGGCTGTTAAAATCTCTACCGGTGAAGAAGTATTAAACTTCTGTGCAAACAACTACCTTGGTCTTGCTAACCATCCTGCGCTAATTGAAGCGGGTAAAGCGGGTATGGACGAACACGGCTTTGGTATGGCTTCAGTACGTTTCATCTGTGGTACTCAAGACATCCACAAAGAGCTTGAGCAGAAGTTGTCTAAGTTCCTAGGTAAAGAAGATACGATTCTTTACACCTCTTGCTTCGATGCAAACGCAGGTCTGTTTGAAACCATTCTCGGTAAAGAAGACGCAATTATTTCAGACGCATTAAACCACGCGTCAATCATCGACGGTGTTCGTCTATGTAAAGCAATGCGCTTCCGTTACTCAAATAACAACATGGAAGAGCTAGAGCAACAACTGATTGCTGCGAAAGAAGCAGGCGCACGCCACATTCTTATCGTTACTGACGGCGTGTTCTCAATGGACGGCGTAGTGGCGAACCTTCCAGCTATTTGTGACCTAGCTGAAAAATACGGCGCACTGACCATGGTTGATGACTCTCACGCGGTTGGCTTCATGGGTAAAACGGGTGCAGGTACGCACGAATACCACAATGTGGTTGACCGTATCGACATCATTACAGGTACGCTAGGTAAAGCAATGGGTGGCGCTTCAGGCGGTTACACATCAGGTAAAGCGGAAGTGATCGACTGGCTACGTCAGCGTTCTCGTCCATACCTATTCTCTAACTCTGTTGCACCAGCAATCGTAAGCGCTTCTATCCGCGTTCTAGATCTACTAGAAGAGAGCGGTGACCTACGTGACCGTCTATGGGAAAACGCAGCACACTTCCGCGCACGTATGGAAGCTGCTGGTTTCACAATGGGCGGCGCTGACCATGCGATCATTCCAATCATGCTAGGTGATGCGAAAGTGGCAGCAGAATTTGCTGAGCGAGCACTAGAGAAAGGCATCTACGTAATCGGCTTCTCATTCCCTGTGGTACCAAAAGGCCAAGCGCGTATCCGTACTCAAATGTCAGCAGCGCATTCTCGTGAGCAGCTAGATCGTGCAATTGATGCGTTCATCGAAGTTGGTAAGGACATGGGTCTTATTTAAGACTCTAGGTCCTAGATAATAGGGCCTTTAATTAAGGTTACATTATGAAAATTAAAGCATTATCAAAGCTAAAGCCTGAAGAAGGCATCTGGATGACTGAGGTTGATAAACCTGAAGTTGGCCATAACGATATTCTGATCAAAATTAAGAAAACCGCTATCTGTGGTACAGACGTACACATCTACAACTGGGACGAATGGTCACAAAAGACAATTCCAGTTCCTATGGTTGTCGGTCACGAATACGTGGGTGAAGTGGTTGCGATTGGTCAGGAAGTTCGTGGCTTTGAAATTGGTGACCGCGTATCTGGTGAAGGTCACATCACTTGTGGTCACTGCCGTAACTGTCGTGGCGGTCGTACTCACTTGTGTCGCAACACGATCGGTGTGGGTGTAAACCGTGAAGGCGCATTTGCAGAATACCTAGTGATTCCTGCATTTAACGCGTTTAAGATCCCTGACGAGATTTCTGACGATCTAGCATCGATCTTCGACCCGTTCGGTAACGCGGTACACACTGCGCTTTCTTTCGATCTAGTCGGTGAAGACGTGCTCATCACTGGTGCTGGCCCAATCGGCATCATGGCCGCCGCAGTTGCGAAACACGTCGGCGCTCGTCATGTGGTTATCACAGACGTAAACGAGTACCGTTTAGAGCTAGCTCGTAAAATGGGTGTAACACGCGCAGTAAATGTTGCTGAAGAGAAGCTTGAAGATGTAATGGCTGAACTAGGCATGACAGAAGGCTTTGACGTAGGCCTAGAAATGTCTGGTAACCCAGCGGCATTCAACTCAATGCTAACCACAATGAACCACGGTGGTCGTATTGCATTACTCGGTATTCCACCATCAGATATGGGCATTGATTGGAACCAAGTGATCTTCAAAGGCCTAGTTATCAAAGGCATCTATGGTCGTGAAATGTTCGAAACATGGTACAAGATGGCTTCACTGATTCAATCTGGTTTGGATCTATCACCAATTATCACGCACCACTACAAGATTGATGACTTCCAAGAAGGCTTCGATGTCATGCGTTCAGGCATGTCTGGCAAAGTTATCCTTGATTGGGAATAATCTGCTCAAATAAGAAAGCGCTCCGAAAGGGGCGTTTTTTTTAGCGATATGTTGTAAACATAAGCGGTAACATAGAACATATAGCCCTCATTTTACAAATGTCCATAGTCTTTTTCTAGATCATGCACAGCAACATTTCCAGCCTGAAGTTCCAAGTGATTTAGGGCAATACCACAAATCTTTCTTGTACAAAAAAACACCCCACCAGCTGGCACTTATACCGACTCGATAATCGTTGATGTTCAATTTTGAGCATCATATCAATTGCATAACTAGAGGCATCTATTCCAAAAAACTTTTGTAATCATAGTTTTCACTCTATTCCCGCTTAATTCTGTGCGATTAGTATGGTTTTGTTTTCACAACATTTAACTTGAAGGAATAAGGAAAACTATGAAGAAGTCACTGGCAGCACTAGGTTTGGCGTTGGTATTTACAGGAACAGCTTACGCAGCAAGCTGGGGTTACGAGGGGAGTCACGGGCCTGAGCATTGGGGCGAGTTTGCGTCTGAATGTTCCAAAGGTCAAAACCAAAGCCCAATTAATATTGTCTCCGCAGCAGAAGCGAAGTTAGACAAATTGCAGTTCGACTACCATGGCAAAGCAATCTCATTGCTCAATAACGGCCACACCCTGCAAACCAGCCTAGAGGGTGACAACACACTGTTGATTGATGGCAATGCATTCACGTTAAAGCAGTTCCACTTCCATACCCCGTCAGAAAACCATGTGGATGGCAAAGAATACCCTTTAGAAGCGCACTTTGTGCATGCTGATACAACTGGCCATTTGGCGGTTGTGGCCGTGTTTTTTCAATCCGGAAAAGCGAACCCAGATTTAGCGAAGTTACTGGCAAACATACCAAGTAAAGATCAAGGTGTAGAGATTAAATTGCCATTTGAAGCGGATGCGTTGCTTCCAAAAGACAAAGCGTATTATCGCTTTAATGGCTCACTAACGACACCACCATGCTCTGAAGGGGTACGTTGGTTAGTGATGAAAGAAGCACAAACCATTTCCCCTGAGCAGATTAAAGCGTTTACGAAAGTGATGGGGAAAAACAATCGTCCCATCCAACCATTGAATGCTCGTATGGTGTTAATGCAACACTAACCAATCCAAGCAAATAAAAATGAAAAAGCCCGCTTGAATAAAGCGGGCTTTGTTATTGGTATTAATGGAAATTAGAAGCCGTGATCTTCTTGCTCCTCAGCTTTTATCATTTGAACTGGGTCGAGCTTGAGTGTTTGAGTTGGGAAGGCGATATCTGCTTCGTGTTCTTTAATGATGTTAATTACTTGAAGAAGAACATCCTGTTTAACCTCATGGTATCTCACCCAATTCACGGTTTTTGTGAAGGTATAAATGAAGAAATGCAGTGACGATGGACCGAACGTATCGAAGTTGACGATAAGCGTTTGGCGTGCATCAATATCTTTGTGATTCTTAAGCATCTCTTTCACCGCTGTAATGATTTGCGGCATTTTTTCGGCGTCGTCGTAACGAAGTCCAATTTTTTCGTAGATGCGTCGGTTTAGCATGCGAGATGGGTTTTCTACGACTATGTTGCTAAACACAGAGTTTGGCACATAAAGAGGGCGCTTGTCGAAAGTTCGTATGATGGTCATTCTCCAGCCAATTCGCTCTACCGTACCTTCAATTTGGCGATCTGGAGAGCGGATCCAGTCGCCAACTTTAAACGGACGATCGAAGTAGATCATAAGGCCACCAAAGAAGTTCGACAGCAGATCTTTCGCCGCTAAACCAACGATTAAACCACCGACACCACCAAAGGTGAGCAATCCTGACAGTGACAAGCCAAACGCCTGCATCACAGTGAGAATTCCGACGGTAATAAAGAACAAGCGCGCGACTTTAGCTATCGCTTGCACTGTGGTTTCATCTCGGTTTTTTTGTTCTAGGACGTACTCTTCAACATTGGTGATGAGTCGCATAACGGTCCAGACGAAGATACTGATCACCAAAATCAGTTTCAGCGTGCTTAACCAGTTTATTTTATCGTTGAGCTCGCTCTCTAATATAATGCCGATAGAGACGGTTGCAGGCCAACACCAAATGAGTGTACTGACTGGCGCTTTTAGCGCGTCAAGCAACATGTCATCCCAGTGGAAAGGGGTTTTCTCTACTAGTACTGCGAGACGAGAGCGGATCAGTCGCCAAGCTATCCAAGCAATAAAGCTGGCGAGTGTAATGAAAAGGACACTCCCACTCCAATCTTGATGAGATGTTTCAATATAGCTTTGCAAATCGGTAAACCACTGTGACATATGTAACTTCTTTCTAGTGAACCATGGAAGGAAAGGTAGCAGATATTACTCCTTCACCCCAGTGATTTCCTTTAAATCATTTACTTATGTTTAAATCGCCTGAGGTAGGCTAGTTCGTGAGGTGAAAAGTGAGTGGTCGAAACTGGGTGATGAGCCGCCGTTCCATTCGTGCGCGGAGCTTCATCATCTCCGATATGCGTTGATATTTGAACGATCAATTATAACTTCTCTGACTTATCGCTAACATTTATCTTAAGTAAGTGTGAGAGTGTATTGGCTCTTGAATTAGCGGAGGCAGATATGGAATTTACAGAGCTGGATCGAAACGCGCTCTACGACATCTGGATGTCACAAAAAGCCAAAATGCACATCACTCAAATGGAAATGGCGAAGCGCCTTGGTTTGAGTCTACACGAGTTTTCTGGCTTGTTACGTGGTAATTCTCCACTGACGCTAGGTTTTGTAAAACAGCTATGCGAGCAGCTACATGTACGTCCTGGTCAGGTGATTCCGTCTTTGACGGAGCGTGATCTATCTGCATCTGGTACGGTTTATTTACAAAATCGTGTGACGGTGGATGGCGATATCAGTAACGTGTTTATCGACGGAAACCAAGTCGTGATCGAGTACGTTCACCAAGTAAGCTAGCTTGCTCGTCAAATTATCGGGTTGAAGAGCAATAAAAAACGAGCCAACAGTGGCTCGTTTTTTCGTTTCTGTTTTGCTCGCTTGCAAAGATTATGGGATTTTCACTAGCGAATCGCGAGAAAGATCCGCGATAGACTTCGCGCCAGTAAGCGTCATAGCTACACGCATTTCTTTGTCGTACAGATCCAGTAGGTTTTCAACGCCTGCGCCGCCTTGTGCAGCCAATGCGTACACAAATGAACGACCAAGCAGTGTGCAGTCAGCGCCCAGCGCGAGCATACGAACCACATCAAGACCAGTACGGATACCTGAGTCAACAAAGATCTTAAGATCGCCTTTTACCGCATCTGCAATGCTTGGTAGTGCTTTAGCACTTGAAAGTACGCCATCTAACTGACGACCACCATGGTTAGACACCACAATGCCATCCGCGCCGAAACGTACCGCATCTTTGGCGTCTTCTTCGTCGAGGATGCCTTTGATGACCATAGGGCCATCCCAAAAGTCACGAATCCACTCAAGATCTTTCCAGGAGATAGACGGGTCGAAGTTTGCGCCTAACCAGCCGATGTAATCTTCTAGTTTTGTTGGTTCGCCGCGATACGTTGAGATGTTACCTAAGTCGTGCGGTTTACCAAGTAGACCCACATCCAGTGCCCAGCTTGGGTGGCGCATCGCCTGGAATACACGACGCATGGCTGCGTTAGGGCCACTCATACCTGAGTGCATGTCACGGTAACGCGCGCCAGGAACTGGCATATCAACGGTAAACACCAGCGTTGTGACGCCCGCTGCTTTTGCACGCTCAAGCACGTTCTTCATAAAGCCACGGTCTTTAAGCACGTAAAGCTGGAACCACATTGGACGTTCAATTGCAGGTGCGACTTCTTCAATAGGACAAACCGAAACGGTCGACATAGTAAACGGGATGCCTTTCTTCTCGGCCGCTTTTGCTGCTTGCACTTCGCCTCGGCGCGCGTACATACCAGTTAGACCAACAGGAGCTAGCGCGATTGGCATTGCCAGTTTCTCACCGAAGATCTCGGTTTCTAGGCTCAAATCTGTCATATCGCGTAGGACGCGTTGGCGAAGAGCGACATCACCCAAATCGTCAGTATTACGCTTCAGCGTGCGTTCGTCGTAAGAGCCGCCATCAATATAATGGAATAGAAACGGGGGAAGCTTGGCTTTCGCGGCAGCGCGGTAGTCAGTAGAAGCTGAGATAATCATAATGGTGTCCTAGCGGTTATTCTAAGCAAAGTTGTGGAGCAATTTGCTCTTTCGTTGAGCCTTCATCGCAAAGCAGTGAAGGCATCAAAATGAGTATAGTTACCTATTGTTCACTTACGTTTGAACTGGTGATGTTGGTAACTCATTTACATAATTGATTGAAAAATTTTGTTAAATCACTCAATCAGTTATACAAATTGGAAAGGATGACACAGCTGCCGGGGGGATTGATGTAGCAAGCTAAATCAACATGTCGGGGTAGTAGTGCTGACAGCTGTGTCAAATTAGGCAGGGCTACAAACCCTGCGTTTCGCGTTACTTCATCAAGACATCCGTCATTTGGAGGCCGTAAATCAACACCAAACCAATAATGCCCGTCATTACAATGTAGTAGAACGTAGGGATAATAGTCTTACGTAATGTTGCGCCTTCACGGCCAAGTAAGCCTACGGTGGCTGATGCGGCAACAACGTTGTGAATCGCAATCATGTTACCTGCGGCAGCACCAACGGCTTGAAGCGACACAACAATCACACTCGAAATAGACAGTGTTTGTGCCACTTCGAATTGGAACTGGCTGAACATCATGTTTGAAACCGTATTTGAGCCAGCGATGAACGCACCCAGCGCACCAACGGTGGCACTTAGTGCTGGGAACGCAGAACCGACAAGGTCAGAGGCAAAGTTCGCTGTTGTGACCGGCATGCTTGCTAGGTCTGCGCCGTTAATACCAGAGTTGATGAAGATACGGACCATCGGGATGGTAAATACCAAGACAAACCCCGCACCAATCAGTGTTTTGCTTGACTCGCCAAACGCTTCACGCAATGGTTTTGCGCTGCCACTTTGTAGCATTGCGGCAAGCAGTGCGACAAACACCAGAATGCCGCCTGGCAGGTACAACGGCTGAATAGCGGCGCTCACACCAGTCTCACCAAGAATATTGCTGAACGACAAACTTACGCTTTGTACAAAGCCTTTCAGTTCCGGACTTACGCGGCTTGCGACTAGAATTACTGCCAGCATTACATATGGTACCCAAGCTTTTACGATGCTCATTGGTTTGCCTGGATTGTCGTTTAGATCGACTTTTAGCGAGCCCAGCCATTCAGCAGGCCATTTGTCTTCGCTTTCGAAATCCCACTTAGTCTTTGGTACTAAGAAGCCTTTTTTCGCTGCGGTAACAACAATAGAAAGACCAACCAAACCACCGATTAGTGAAGGGAATTCTGCGCCCAAGAACACACCGGTTAACGCGTATGGCACAGTGAAAGAGACGCCTGCGAATAAAGCAAATGGTAGAATATCCAGACCTTCACTCCAGCTTCTGTTCTTGCCGAAGAAACGTGTTAACATCATCGCCATTAATACAGGGATCATCGTACCTACAACAGCGTGAATCACAGCAACGTGCGCGGTGATATCTTGCAGGTACATTTCCCATGTTGCGCCTTGTGCAGCCAAAGACTCACTGATGTTATGGGTGTCTAAACCTTTGTTTACACCCACGATGATTGGCGTACCCACCGCACCGAATGAAACAGGCGTTGACTGAATCATCATGCCCATTAGGACAGCGGCTAGCGCAGGGAAGCCGATTGCAACCAGTAGTGGCGCAGCAATTGCTGCCGGGGTACCGAACCCTGATGCGCCTTCAATGAATGAGCCAAAACACCAAGCAATGATGATGGCTTGCACACGGCGGTCAGCTGAAATATCGGTAAATCCATTACGGATAGTGGTGATCGCTCCAGTGTGTTTTAAAGTGTTGAGCAAGAAGATGGCACCAAACACGATCCATAGAACAGAGACAGTAATGCCTAGCCCTTGGAATACAGAAGCCAGTACGCGATTGGCTGACATATCCCAAAACATTAGGGCAATAGCGACGGTTAAACCGAACGCAACAGGCATGGCTTTTTTAGCAGGCCAGTTGAGACCAACCAATAAGATGGCGGCAACAACAATTGGCGAAAATGCCACTAGGGCAAGTAGGGTTTCACTCATTTGTACATCCTTCGTACGCTGACTTCTCGAACGGTGTCAATCCGCTGTAGAGGTGACTTTTTGTTGTAATGGTTTTGTTAATTTGGCGTGAATTTACTCCTTTATTTTTTGTTGATATAGGGAAATAATGAAAATAATTAATTCCAAAAGTGACATAATCGTATGAGAGCAGACGACTTAATCCTATTTTCTCAAGTAATCGAACTGGGCAGTTTTAGTAAGGTTGCAGAGGCAAATAACCTTACAAATTCGGTAGTTAGCAAAAGAATGGCAAGGTTGGAGGAAGAGATAGGGGCGCAGCTATTATATCGAACAACGCGTAAATTGACCTTAACCGAAGCAGGTAAGGTGTTACTCCACAGTGCTAAAAATGTGAAGCAGGCCACTCAGGAGGCTATGGACGCTGTTGCAGGCTTTGGAGAGAATGTGAGCGGTCACATAAAAATGTCCGTGCCGTGTATCTCTGGAGATTTGATACTTGCTGATGCTGTTGCCGAATTTTGTAACCTTCATCCGGGCCTGACCGTGGACATGTCATTGGATAATCGCTTTGTCGATTTAGTGGCTGATGGTTACGATTTAGTCATTCGAACCGGTTACCTAGCCGACTCCAGCTTAATTGCTCGACATATTCTCGATTCTCAATGGGTGGTGTGCGCGTCCCCCTCATATATCGCTAAAAATGGGAAGCCGATCGAGCCTATTGATCTCACCACGCACAATTGTCTGCAATACGCTTACCAAACCACAGGTGCAACAGATTGGGAGTTTAAAGGCGAAGACGGAAATTACATCATCAAAGTATCGGGCTGCTTTTCTACTGATAACGCGACCGCATTACGTAAAGCCGCTCTGGGCGGTCATGGTATAGCTTACGTCCCGCGATGCTTGGTGTATCACGATATTCGCAATGGTCAACTGGTGGATATTTTTCCTGAACTAGTGGGTAAAAAGTTGGGTATCTATGCGGTGTACCCGTTTACTCGTCAACCACCGAATAAAGTGAAACTGCTTATTGAGCACATTCGTGATCGTTACTTAACGATATCTCATTATTTCTAGGTTCTTCATAGATTTAAAACAATGTCGTTGAAATCAATATTGGGTGCTCTAAGGTAATCACCGCAATAAAACGATTGAAGATAAACAACTTAATAAAAACGACGGAGTAACACGGACGTTATGCATTACCCAAAAACACGTAAAGATTCTGTCGTGGACACTTACTTTGGCCACGACATTGCCGACCCTTATCGCTGGTTAGAAAATGATCGCAGCGAAGAAACCGCACAATGGGTTTCGGGTCAAAACTCGGTAACATTCGATTTCCTGGGTCAGATCCCGTACCGCCAACAAATCCGTGACTTGGTCGCGAACAGCCAAAACTACGAAAAATATTCCCAGCCATTTGTACGTGGTGACTACACCTATTTCTACAAAAACGACGGTTTGCAAAACCAAAGCGTATTGTATCGCCGTAAAGGCGAGGGAGAAGCCGAAGTCTTCCTTGACCCAAATACGTTCTCTGAAGAGGGCACGACCTCTCTTGGCGAAGTCAGCTTCTCGAAAGATTATCGTTTGGTCGCGTATTCCATCTCGGAAGGGGGCAGTGACTGGCGCAAGATCTTTGTTATTGATGCGGAAACCAAAGAACAGTTAGAGCCTGAGATTGTGGATGCGAAGTTTACGTCGATTTCTTGGCTGGGCAGCAAAGGCTTCTATTACTCAAGCTATGATAAGCCGCAAGGCAGTGAGTTATCTGCGCGAACTGAACATCACAAGCTTTATTATCATGAACTTGGTACACCTCAGTCTGAAGATAAAGTGATTTTCGGTGAGTTGGATACGCAGGTTCACCGTTATGTGTCTGGTACCACGACGACGGACGATCGCTTCCTCATTATTTCTGGCGCAGAATCCACATCGGGTAATCGTCTGTTTTATATCGATTTACAGTCTGAGTCCCAAGCGATTGTGACGCTTCGTGATACAACGCAAGGCGACACCTACTTGATTGATAGTCAAGACGAAACCTTGCTGCTTTACACCAACCTAGATGCGCCGAATGGCAAAGTTGTCAGCTACAACACCCGAACAGCGCAATGGATGGATGTGATTGCTGAACAAGAACAGCCGTTAGAAATCAGCAAAGGTGGCGGTTATCTGTTTGCGACTTATATGGTGGATGTGCTTTCTAAAGTGCAGCAGTTTAACTATCAAGGTGAGTGGATTCGAGATGTTGAACTGCCGGGAGAGGGCACGGCTTATGGTCTAGCGGGTAAAAAAGAAGAAACAACGCTGTATTACACCTTTACTAACTACGTGACGCCACCGACGATCTTCTCATTTGATGTTGAGTCTGGTGAATCGACGCTGTTTCAAGAATCAAAAGCGCCATTCGCTCGCAGTGAGTATGAATCAAAACAGGTGTTCTACACCTCAAAAGATGGCACGCAAGTTCCGATGATCATCTCATACAAGAAGGGCATCGCGCTTGATGGCAGTGCGCCAACCATGCTGTATGGTTACGGCGGTTTTAACATCAGCCTCACTCCAATGTTTTCTGGCAATGTGGCCAACTGGCTAGAGTTGGGTGGTATTTACGCTGTCGCCAACTTGCGAGGCGGCGGTGAATACGGTAAAGCCTGGCACAACGCAGGCACTCAGCAGCAAAAGCAAAACGTGTTTGATGACTTTATTGCGGCGGCGGAATACCTGATTGAAAACGACTACACTAGCTCCGAGCGTCTAGCGATTCGTGGTGGTTCAAATGGCGGCTTGTTGGTTGGTGCGTGTATGACGCAACGTCCTGAGTTATTTAAGGTGGCGCTGCCAGCTGTAGGTGTGCTTGATATGCTCCGTTACCACACGTTTACGTCTGGAGAAGGCTGGAAGTATGACTATGGCACGTCTGAACAAAGCGAAGCGATGTTCCAATACTTGCTTGGCTACTCTCCTGTTCACAATGTAAAAGAAAACGTGCAGTATCCTGCGACATTGGTGACAACTGCCGATCACGACGATCGTGTGGTTCCAGCACATTCGTACAAGTTTATTGCGGAGCTGCAAGACAAGCAGCAAGGCGCTAATCCAGTATTAATACGCATTGATGTCAATGCTGGACATGGTGCAGGGATGCCGTTGAGTAAGCAAATTGACCTCACCACAGACGTGTATGCATTTACGTTATACAATATGGGTATTGAGTCGATTTAATGCCTTAGTTACTCGAAGCTTCTGAGAATAAAAAATGCCGCGACTCTGTCGCGGCATTTTTCATGGTTGGGGGAACTCAATTCATACTGTTTACCAGTATTTGAGTCAGGTTGACTAAGTCTGACTCTTGAACCAACCAGTCTCGGCGGCCAAACCGAAAGGCAGCTATGCCATTCTTAAGACAAGATGAAATCATCACCTTTTCTTAATCCTAGTTTATGAATATGAAACTGTGATGAACCTAAGCCGCATTGTGCTGATTTTCACTGTTTTCAAGATCAAATGAGGCATCTATCAGTTTTTTCGTGTAGTCATTTTTAGGGTTTTGGAAAATATTTTCGGCTGTACCTTGTTCCATGACCTCGCCTTTTTGCATGACAAGAACACGATCAGAAAGGGCTTTGACGACTGATAGATCGTGGCTAATAAACAAGTAGCCAATGTTATGCTTTTTCTGCAAATCTTTCAGGAGATCAATCACAGTCAGTTGAACCGAGCGGTCCAATGCAGAGGTCGGCTCATCAAGCAAAATAAACGAAGGTTCAAGGATCAGTGCTCGCGCGATAGCAATACGCTGACGCTGGCCTCCTGAAAACTCGTGCGGATAGCGGTTGATGGACGCGGGATCTAAGCGAACCTCTCGAAGCACGTCGCGTGCTTTCTGCATACGTTCTTTTTTACTCAACGTTGGCTGGTGGACAGTTAATCCTTCAGTGATGATCTCGCCGATAGTCATACGAGGAGAAAGCGAACCATAAGGGTCTTGGAACACCATCTGAACGTCTTTTTTCAGCTCAAAACGTTCTTTGTTTGTCAGCAAAGCCATATCTTGGCCTTTGTATTCGATTTTACCTGTGGATGGCAGGAGGCCTATCAGTGCGCGGCCGAGGGTAGACTTGCCTGAACCGGATTCCCCAACAATCCCGAGTGTTTCCCCTTGTTTGAGCTCAAGAGAAATGCCTTTTACGGCTTCGAAGTACTCATTTTTACTGGCAATAAAATGCGACTTTATCAAGAATTTGACTCGTATATCGTCAGCTTTTAATAGTTGTGTAGCACTCTCGCTAATAGGGTCCTTACTGCCTTTTGGAATCGAGTTGATCAGCATACGTGTGTATTCGTGCTTTGGGTCTTCGAAGAGTGTTTGCGTTTCGCCTTCTTCGACGACTTCCCCTTTACACATCACAATGACACGGTCGGCAAAGTGTTTTACGACGCCTAAATCATGAGTAATAAATAGGATTGCCATGCCCATCTGAGCCTGAATTTCTTTAATCAGGTGCAGCACTTCTGCTTGAACCGTGACATCTAACGCGGTGGTTGGTTCGTCGGCAATTAAAATATCGGGTTCGTTAATCAATGCCATTGCAATCATGATGCGTTGCAACTGACCGCCAGAAAACTCGTGCGGATATTTGCTGTACGCTTTCTCTGGCTCTGGCATGTGAACCAGTTCAAACAGCTCTAACACTCTCGCTTTGGCTTTCCGTCTATCCACTGGACGGTGGCACATGATGGCCTCAGCAACTTGGATCCCCACCCGCATGTATGGGTTCAGTGAGGTCATCGGCTCTTGAAAAATCATACCGATACGATCACCGCGAATGCTTTGCATTTCACGCTCCGTTTTATCCAAGATGGAGCTACCCTCAAACATGATGGATGAGTTCGTATGCAAAATAGCGTTGTCTGGCAATAGTTTCATCAATGCATTGGTTGATACTGACTTGCCAGACCCAGACTCGCCAACGATGGAAAGCGTCTCGCCTTCTTTTAAATCGAAGCTAACATTCTTTACTGCATCGACGATCCCATCGTTTGTCGTAAAGCTGACCGATAGGTTATTCACCGAAAGAATGGTTTTAGAAGACATCACAGATCCTTGTGGTTGATAAAGCAAATGAAACACAAGCAATGGGCTGCGCTAAGTCTGGCAGACCTCATTGCTTGGATTCTAGATTAATTGTACAGGTGAGAAGGCGAAGGCTTTGCCGAACTCATCGCTTGCAAATGCAAAAACTGCTCATGTGCGCGCGTCACATGGTCTAGCTCAATCATCCATTGAGCATTGCGTTGAGCAGAGCAAAATGCCGCCATATGAGCTAACAAGTCTTCACTTTGTTGACCAAGTAAATGACCCACACGCTCAATAAGTTCATGATTCTCTAGTTGCAAGAATTGGAACAGTGCGTACGTTTGATTGAGTGTTGAAAAAGCATCGTGCTGCAATCCGAGTTTGTTGAGAATCTCCGATTGTGCGACGCACGCATCTCTCAGCCCGGTGATGAGACAGACAAACTGACAAGGTTTGGTTTGAGCATTTTCGAGCGCCGAATGAATGTGGTTGGGTAGATTGCTGAGTACATCGTCGTATAAACGATGTGCCTCGGGCCAGTGGCCTTGTTCCATCAATTGCTCTGCTTTCAAGTAGCGCATCCAGCATTGCTCAATATTCATGTCCATCTCCACAAGAGTTGATTTGCTTTGATATTAAATGAAATTGATTATCAATTGCAAGTGCGTGTTGATATCACTTTTGTGCTCATAAAATGTCCAATCAAACTAGGGTGGAAGGTAAATCACTTAAAATTAAGCAAATAATCTCTACACTCAAATGACGAAAATAAGAAAAAAGGAAGTGGATATGGCAATACTAAGATTGGAAGCTAAGCAGCTATATTCTGTAGCAGATCTAGAGAATATGCCATGTAAGTCGACCAAGGAGTTACCTCCAATTGATGAGATTGTGGGCCAAGAGCGCGCGCAAAAAGCGGTCGAGTTTGCGATGTCCATCAAAGAGAAAGGGTATAACATCTACGCCATTGGTCAGAATGGGCTAGGTAAACGCACCATGATCCTGCGCTATCTGAATCGTCACCAGCACGATGCAGCAGCCTTGTTTGATTGGTGTTACGTTGCGAACTTTGAAGATACCCGCACACCCAAGGTATTGAAGCTGCCTTGTGGTATCGGGAATAAGTTACGTGTTGATATTGAGGCCTTAATGGGCAAACTACTGAATGCTTTACCCCTAGCGTTCGACAATGAAATGTACTTTAGCCGCGCTGAGCGATTAAAAAACCAATTAGCGGCGAAGCAACAAAACGAACTGGACCGCATTAGCCGAGAGGCAAAAGAGAAAGGCATTAGCTTGACGCTTACCACACAAGGCGATTATCAGTTTGTTGCCATGAATGGTGATGAGCTTCATACGGAAGAGTCTTTTGATGCACTAAGTAAGAAAGAGCAAGAGCAGTTCAGCGATGCCATTGATGAACTCGAAGCGCGGTTACGTTCGATGGTCCGTGAACTCACAGAGTGGGAAGAAACTTACAGCGACAAAATCAAAAAGCTTAATGATGAAGTGACGCTCGATGTGATTACTCACTTCATTAAAAAGCTCAAAGTGGATTACGCGGAATATTCTGAAATCAAAACGTACTTAACTGAGCTGCAAAAAGATATTGTTGAAAACGCAGATATCTTCCTTGATCAAAGTGGTGAGCAAGGCGAAATTGCGACGGCGTCGTTGGATAAAAAATTGCCACGTCGTTATAAAGTGAACGTATTGGTAAGCCGCAACAGCAGTGACTTTCCTATCGTTGTTGAAGAAAACCCTAATTACCATTCGCTCTTCGGTTCGATTGAGACAGCCACTTTCAAGGGAACCGTGTTTACCGACTTTTCGCTGATTCGTGCGGGGAGTTTGCATAAGGCGAATGGCGGCGTTCTGTTAATGGATGCACAGAAAGTGCTTGAACAGCCTTACGTTTGGGATGGTTTGAAGCGCGCACTGCGTGCTCGTCAATTGAGCTTTACCTCCCTAGAAAAAGAAGTGACATTGACAGGGGCGGTATCACTCGATCCCGAGCCTATCCCGCTCGACATTAAAATCATTCTGTTTGGTGACTACCGAACTTATCAATTGCTGCAGCATTACGATCCAGAGTTCAGTGAGTTGTTCCGAGTGACAGCGGATTTTGAAGATGAGATGAAGCGAACGCCAGAGTCGGAACTGCACTATGCGCGCTTTATTTCTAGCGTCGTGAACGACAACAATATGCTGCACTGTGATAGAAAGTCCATGGGACGGATTATCGAATACAGTTCACGCTTGTCTGGTGATCAAACCAAGCTATCACTCCACTCTGCCAATATTGCGAATTTATTACGTGAGTCAAACTACGTTGCTCGTCAAGCCAACTCCAACATGATCCGTATCGGTCATGTGGAAGAGGCGCTCAAGAACCAAGAAATGCGAGTGAGCCGATTACGCGACAACGTGATGGAAACGTTTGTTAACGGTACAACCTTGATTCGCACTGAAGGGAAGGCTATCGGTCAAGTGAATGCCCTCTCGGTATTAAGTACCAGCGACTACATGTTTGGCGCGCCGAATCGCATCACCGCGACGACGTGTTACGGCGATGGGGATGTTATCGATATCGAACGCAGTGTGGATTTGGGCGGCAGTATTCACTCTAAAGGCGTGATGATTCTATCGGCCTACTTGTCTTCCGTGTTTGGTAAAACGGCGCGAGTACCATTAACCACAACGATTACGTTTGAGCAATCTTATGGTGGTGTCGACGGTGATAGTGCCAGCATGGCAGAGCTATGTGCTGTGGTGTCTGCTTTTTCAAAGCAACCAAACCGACAAGACATTGCGATTACAGGCTCGATGAATCAGTTTGGTGAAGCTCAGCCGATTGGTGGTGTGAACGAAAAAATTGAAGGCTTTTACGATGTGTGTGTGATTAAAGGTCGTCATGAAGGGCAGGGGGTCATTATCCCGCAATCTAACGTTCACAACTTGATGCTCCGTTCCGACATCGTGAAAGCAGTAGAAAAAGGTGAGTTTAATATTTGGGCGATTGATCATGTCACTGAAGCCATCGAGCTGTTCACGGGGAAAGTCGCCGGTGAGCCAACCGATGAAGGTTCTTATCCAATAGATACGATTTTTGGCCTTGCTCAAGCTAAGCTCAATTCGTTGAGAAAATAGCCTAAAACCGTCCTAAATGTGAATGTATCTCATCATAAGTGATCACAATTTATCATAACGACAATATCCCGACACTACTGTCGGGATATTGTCAATAACAGATTGAAAATGGGGACTTTTTGTACTAGACAAAAGTGTGATCGACCTCTAATATTCGCCACTTGTTTATTCGTCTGGGAACTTTCCCGTCGCAAGGAAGCATAGAT
This sequence comes from Vibrio chemaguriensis, assembly GCF_012275705.1. Taxonomy (NCBI): domain Bacteria; kingdom Pseudomonadati; phylum Pseudomonadota; class Gammaproteobacteria; order Vibrionales; family Vibrionaceae; genus Vibrio; species Vibrio chemaguriensis. Next base: position 46,218 of record NZ_SHOE01000010.1, on the reverse strand, counting down.
ATTCAAATAACCGAAATGCAGCTTCAGTATTGAGAGTTGCTTGAGTTCGTTTGGATATAGGCATCACGCATACAACTGAGGTCCAGTCATGCAGTTATCACTGAAAAATTTGTCAGTACGAACGCAAATTTTGGTTCCGGTATTATTTACCGCGATTGTTTTGTTTATTGCTTTGTGGATTACTAAAAACAATCTTCAAGCTGAGCAAGATGTTATTGCTTCCAACCAAGAGTCTTTGGTTTTCCATAAAGACACTTTGGCGCGTATTGACGATGAAATTTATCCACTTCGTATTACAGCGGTTTACGCTATCTACGACGCTTCCCGTCGTGAAAATTTTCTTAATGAATTGAAAGAAGGCTTAAAGCAGGTTGAAGCTGATTTAAGTGCGATTGAAGCTCGTAATCTGTTTCGTGAAGATGCGATTAAAGTTCGCCAAGCGATCGAAGCCTATGTTCGATATTCAGAGCGCTCAGTGGCTTTCTTTAACCAGTACGATCAAGGCTTGAAGTCGGACAGTGAGTACCGTGCATTCATTAAAGAGTACCGTAATGTTGGCCGAGAAATGGTTCAACAAATCAATACTCTGTCGAAGCATGTGAATGACCAAGCAGAGCAGTCAACCATAAGAAGCCATCAACAGAATGAGCGTGTACAAAACAACGCTATGCTGACAGTTCTTGCGGTATTTGCGTTCTCATTGGTCGGGGCGTGGATCTTATCAGGCATGATTGTTACGCCTATTCAAAAACTTCAAGAAGTGATGCGTCAGTTGGCAATGGGCAACTTATCAGTTCGCGCAGATGTAGATGGTGATAACGAAATTGCGAAGCTGAGCAAAGATGTTAACCAAACAGCAGAACAGCTTTATAACACGGTCGACCAGCTTACTCGCATCAGTGAAGAGGTTGCATCGGCATCGACTGAGCTTGCCGCAGTAATGACGCAAGCAGAAGCGAATGCTCAGCTAGAGCTAGCCGAGATCGAACAAGTTGCATCGGCTGTTAATGAACTTGCTAGCACGGCAAACAACGTGAGCGATAATGCAACGTCTGCGGATTCGACAGCTCGCGAAGCTGATGGTCTTGCGCAATCAGGTCTGGCTATCTTCCAAGAGAGTGCAGAAGCAAGCGCACAGATGTCTCAGGCATTGAACGATGCAGCGCAAGTGGTACTGCGTTTAAAAGAGCAGTCGGTTCAGATCAACGACGTTATTGAAGTGATTCGCGGTGTCTCTGAGCAGACCAACTTACTCGCATTGAACGCTGCGATTGAAGCAGCGCGTGCTGGTGAGTCTGGTCGTGGTTTTGCGGTTGTTGCGGATGAAGTACGTATGCTCGCGGCACGCACGCAAGACTCGACTCAAGAGATCCAAACGATTATTGAAGAACTTCAAGCGCAGTCTGGGCTTGCGAATGACAGCATGCAAGTCAGCCTTGATATGCTCAGTCGTAACAACGAACTGACGCAACAAGCGAATGAGGCATTGGTTGGTATTACCGAGTCGGTAGCCAACATTAACGATTCAAACACGCAAGTGGCAACCGCAGCCGAAGAGCAGTCTCAAGTCACTCAAGACATCAACCGCAACGTGGTTAACATGTCTGAACTCGTTAACCAGAATGTGGCGGGTATTAGTCAAAGCGCAAGCGCGAGTACTGAGCTTTCATTACTTGCAGAGAAGCAGAAAGAGCAATTGAGCTTCTTTAAGCTTTAATTCGCTATTCGCCTAACAAAATGTATAAATCCCTGAGCTATTGCTTGGGGATTTTTTTGTTTGTGAGAAACTGATTTAAAATCAGGAAGTCTATCTAAAACAGTCATTTAGTGAAAATATTTTGCGAGCAAAATCACATATAATGAGATTGTTTTTACATTTTTTGCGTCAATTTTTTTTTGACGCGAACGATTTTTTTACCTCAACCGATAACTTGATGGTTGAGAGGTATTCATATCGTCATTTTACTTGGTGTTTTCTTCTATAAGTGCTGTTTATTCAACGCGTTGCGTGAAAAATAACAGCTGCTACTATGCCGCCAGTTTTCTCGTTGGTACAGAAAAGTCCTGTTTTTCTGGTGAGAAAATACATATAAAACAATGATATGGAAAATAACAATGAAATTAAAAACTTTAGCTGTAGCAGTGGCGCTAATGGCATCAGGATCTCAAGTTGTCGCTTCAGAACTATACAACCAAGATGGCACTTCTCTTGAGATGGGCGGCCGCGCTGAAGCGCGTCTTTCTATGATGGATGGTAAGGCAAAAGACCGTACTCGCATCCGTCTTAACTTCCTAGGCAAACAGGAAATCAATGAAAACCTATACGGTGTTGGTTTTTGGGAAGGTGAGTTCGAAACAAAAGAAGAAGGTGCCGTAGATAACAACAGTGACCTTGAAACTCGTTATGCTTATGCAGGCCTAGGCGGTAAATACGGTGAAGTAACTTACGGTAAAAACGACGGTGCATTATTCGTTCTTACTGATTTTACCGATATTATGGCTTACCACGGTAACACTGCAGCACTTAAACTGCCAGTATCTGACCGTACAGACAACATGCTGTCTTACAAAGGCCAATTCGAGCAACTAGCTGTACGTGCTAGCTACCGCTTTGCTGATCGCACAACAGATGCAAAAGGTTTTACAGACAACGAGGAAGATGGCTTCTCTCTATCTGGTATCTACGCATTTGCTAATACTGGTATTGAACTAGGTGCTGGTTATGCAGACCAAAACGATAGTGATGAGTTCATGCTTGCTGCTGCATACTCTGTAGGTGATTTCTACTTCGCTGGTAACTACACAGGCGCAGACGTGGATGTTGCAGGTGAGTCTGCGGATTACAAAGGCTACGAACTAGCTGCATCATACACTATGGGTCAAACTGTATTTACTTCTACGTTCAACAAAGGTGAGCTAGAAGATGCTGATACTGTAGAAAACCTAGCTGTTGATGTTACTTACTACTTCAAGCCTAACTTCCGTGGCTACGCATCATACAACTTCGATCTAATGGATAACGAAGGTGCTGATGAAAAAGATGAGCTAGCGCTAGGTCTACGTTACGACTTCTAAGTCGAAACTGTTATCTAAGATTCTGCCTTATTCTTAGTAAACAAAACCCCTTACTTTACAGTAAGGGGTTTCTTGTTTTCCGGGTATCAAAACTGGCCGATGCTTGGTGCTCGTTATCAAAGCTACCTTTTTAGTGTGAGTTTAGTCCCATCAAATTTTAGGTGACTCAGGAGACTTTTAGCGTTGGTTTTACCAACCTCATCAAACTCCATTCCATAGCGAGCATGGTGTGTCGATTTTTGTAAGTTACAAATACGACCTCGCAATGGCGCGAGCATGTGGCTTTCACCGGGCATGGTTAGGTCCAATGAAACGCGATCACCAACCTGAAGTGGTCGGCTCATTGGTGATGTCACAAAGCGGCACCCACTACGAGATAAATCTCTTATCTCGCATTCAGTTCGATAGGCTTCTAAACAAACGCGCGCTCTCAAATTCACTTCGTAACGTACTTCTTTACGAAGCTGAAAGACCTGCATGGTGTTAGGTAGACTTAGCACTAAAATTGGATACGGGTCGCCGAGTCGGTGCTGCAATTGCGCCCGAAATGGAATGACAGCACCTTCCCCTCGATGAGAGTACGCTTTTACATTGATCCAAAAGCCTTCTTGAAAATAGAATTTCAAGTCCTCATCGGAGATGTTCGGAACCTCTATCAATGCGGTATTATTTGAGTGACAGCCGACAAATGTGCTGGTTGTAATAAACTTGGTACCAACAGGTGTCGTGACGTTTAAACTTACTTCACTGCCATGTTCGACCATTGCCATTGCATCGGTGCTATTTAGTGTACTTGCCTGACGTTCGGGTGCCTTCTTGCTTTGCAGAGGTAGTTTGCCGTCTCTGGCAATAGGGCTCATATTTCTCATTATTATTGTCGTACCTGATTTGAGAAGGTAATGGCGTGAAGTGACAGAGCACTTCCGCATGGTGTTGATTCTATTCAGTGATATAGTTTGATTCAATCAATCCGTAACAAAAATTAGAGAGCAAGATATGCATAAAGTAACTCATGAAGTTGAAAACAACACATTTTGGGTTGGTTTAGAACAAGGTTATAAAGCCAAGGTGGTTTATCAGCTTGAGAATAATGTCATGCACATCACATCAACCGTAGTTCCTGAAGCATTACGAGGTAAAGGGTACGGAAAAGTGATGATGGAAGCGGTATTGCCAGAAATTGAGGCACTCGGTTATCAAATCAAACCAGTCTGTCCATATGTCATTCATTATATGGAGAAAAACCAAGCCTGGTCACATCTGCTTGCATGATGATGAACGACAACCACCAACGTTACCAAAGCATTGGCCAGGAGCTAAAGCTTGGGAATTATCAAGCGGTAGAAGTCATACAATCGCTATGGGGAGGCTATGGTGAGTTAGTCCGAGTTACTTATTCAACTTGTTCGGTGATCATTAAGCATGTAAAACTCCCTAAGCCTTCAGAGCATCCAAGAGGTTGGAATACGGACCGATCTCACCAAAGAAAGCTGCACTCTTATCAGGTGGAAGTGAATTGGTATACGCATTTTTCCAGAGAGGTGAGCACTCGCTGCCGAGTACCACAAGGTCTAAAAACGTTCCAATCGGAGAATGAATGGCTCATCGTGATGGAAGATCTCGCCGAGGCGGGCTTTCCAAAAGTCATCACCGATGCAAAGCTAGAACATCTACGAGCCTGCCTTGCTTGGTTGGCGAACTTTCATGCGCGCTACATCGGTGTTCGCTCGGATAAGCTGTGGCATAGCGGCACGTATTGGCACTTGGCAACCAGACCCGATGAGCTTGAGGTGCTGCAAGACACCGAGCTAAAAAATGCCGCTCAATTAATTGATCAAACGCTTTCGCAAGCCAAGTTCAAGACGCTTGTACACGGTGATGCCAAATTGGCGAACTTCTGTTTTGATCGAGAAGAATTAAGCGTTGCTGCGGTCGACTTTCAATACGTCGGACATGGCTGTGCGATGAAAGACGTAGCACTGTTCATGAGCAGCGCCGTCAAGCCAGAACGTTGTGCAGAGATGGAAGTTTGGGTCTTGGACACGTATTTTGCTCAGTTGCAACAGGCGTTAATGGTTTATCAGCCGAATCTCGACCCCAATGAAGTCGAGCGCGAATGGCGTCCTTTGTTTGCGGTTGCGTGGGCTGACTTTCAACGATTTGTGAAAGGTTGGAGCCCTGATCACTGGAAGATCAATCCTTACACAGAAGCATTGACTAGCAGAGCGCTGACTCACTTACGAAAGTGAGTAGAAGTTTAAAAAGAAAAGCCTCCAACTAGGAGGTTTTAATTTACTTTTTACTTGGCCTGATACGTGCCATGTAATAGGTATTGATGAACTCGCCATCTCGGAAGGAGCCATCAATCGCTTCGCCCTCAATTTGAAATCCATGTTTTTTGTACAGCCCAATGGCGGCGTCATTATCGGCGTTGACTTCTATTTGAATTCTTCTCACGTTTAGCCAGTTATCCGCCAGTTCAGTGACTGTTTCAATCAACTTGCTACCAATACCCAGCCCGTGGAAACTATCATGCACTCCGATGCCAAATGATGCTGTGTGCATTGTTCTCGGACGCTGCGAGTGGTGAAAGCCAATGTTACCCACTACTTTACCATCGATTTCAGCGACGTAGCTATAAACGCCTGCGGGCATATTTGACAATCGTTCTACCCACATTGCGAGCGAAGGTTTTGGGAGTTGCAGGGTTTCACGTTGTGCTTTTGGTTGTGAATAGATTTCTACGAGTGCCGCTGCGTCTTCAACGGTTGTTGGACGTACGATAATTTCCATGCTTCTCTCCTTCGCTTTTTAGTATTAATTTTCAATCTAACCACAGTTCCTTATTTTGGATAGTATTTTTTGAGGTTTGAGAGATAAACACCTTTTAAATTAGGTTGTTATAGCGATGTTTTTCTAAATTTTAGTAGTCATTTATCTTTGAATTTAGCGAATAGATTGCAAAGGTGTTGAATTATTGTACTGAAAATGGCGTGCACGGCAGAGTATCGTGGTGAATTTCATGTTGGAGGAAATAAATGGAATGATTCAAACTGTGACGACGGCACTGTACATCAGTTGACTTGAATCAATTGAGGGTGGAGTTACCTCTTATGAGGTATGGGGAAGAGGTACGTTTAGCGCTATTTATGCTTAACTTGATAAAGGAGTTTCGTTGAGGAAATAGCATGAAATCCTCTCAGTCTAAAACATCGCAAAGTCGGCGTCGATTTTTGCGTGATACTGTCCGAACTGCGGCAGGCGTTGGCGCAGCGGCGTGTGTGTTGGGCTTACAATCGCTGCAAAGCCAAGCTCGAGAAACGAAAGGTGTGCCTATTCGCCCACCCGGTGCTTTGCCAGAAGGCGATTTCGAATCAGCCTGTATTCGATGTGGCTTGTGTGTTCAAGCATGCCCTTACGACACATTGAAACTCGCGACATTACTTTCTCCTGTAGCCACTGGTTCACCTTACTTTACTGCGCGCGATATTCCCTGCGAAATGTGTGAAGACATTCCTTGTGTTGTCGCTTGTCCGAGTGGGGCGCTGGATCCGAAGCTAACCGATATTGATGACGCTCGCATGGGGACAGCGGTTCTTATTGACCATGAAACTTGCCTTAACTGGCAAGGGCTACGATGCGACGTTTGTTATCGCGTTTGTCCGCTGATTGATGAAGCCATCACGTTAGAGATGGTTCACAACGACCGAACCGGTTATCACGCCAAACTTATCCCAACAGTGAATTCCGAAGTGTGTACCGGATGCGGTAAGTGCGAACAAGCGTGCGTGTTGGATGTCGCTGCTATTAAAGTCGTCCCGACGGATTTGGCGAAAGGCAAAGTGGGCAGTCACTACAATTTTGGTTGGAAAGAGATCGACAAACCACTCGAAAATATCCTCCCTAGTGAGACGCCTGTGCCGGAAGGTGCGCTTGAATCGCTAAAAGGAGGTAAGTAATGGCAAAGAACTTAGCTCAAAATGCTGGCAAAGAAGCGGTAGAAAAGCTTGGTTGGTGGCGCGCGCATCGGTTTCTGGTTTTACGTCGGCTATGTCAGCTCACCATCATTGCGCTGTTTATGGCTGGGCCGACATTAGGGGTTCTAACCGGTAACCTCTCATCGAGTATGTTGCTCGATACGGTCCCTTTAAGTGACCCGTTAATTGTGCTTCAAGCTTTGGCGACAGGGCATATACCGGAGTTTAATGCGTTGTTAGGCGTAGTGATTGTCGTGGTGTTCTATGCGATTTTAGCACCGCGCGCATTTTGTGCTTGGGTATGCCCGTTGAACATCGTGACGGACTTAGCGGCGTGGCTGCGCCGAAAGTTCAACATTAAAGCGAGCTATCGTTGGTCTCCTGCTATTCGCTATTGGCTGATCCCTGTTTTGATGTTGGGCAGCGCGCTGTCTGGCGCGATTCTTTGGACATGGTTAGATCCAGTGGCGGCACTGCATCGCGGATTGGTGTTTGGTATGGGCGCAGGTTGGGTGCTGATCGCACTGGTGTTCGTACTGGACTTACTCTTGGTTGAGCATGGGTGGTGTGGGCACTTATGTCCACTGGGAGCTACCTATGGCGTGATAGGCCGAAAAAGCCTGTTGCGCGTTACCGCTGTTCGCCGCGAGGATTGCACGAAATGCATGGACTGCTTTTATGTTTGCCCAGAACCAGAAGTGCTTCGGCAGCCTTTGAAAGAGGGAGATCGTCGAGTTATGGATCAAAACTGCATAAGTTGTGGCCGCTGTTTGGATGTGTGTCCAGAACATGTGTTTGAATTTAAGAATCGTCTAGCAGTAAAGAATATCGATTAAGTTACGAGCCTCATCACTGGCGTTTTACCTATTTCTCTCGATATTACAACATCGCGCTTAGCCAAGGAATTGAGTGCGATGTTTATCTTCATAACAATATCCCTATGCAATATCTGCTTGGTTTGGGTTGAAAATAATAATGATATTGCGAATTTGTTACATTTGAAGCTATGATGATGCCTTCATATTTAAAGGAAACATCATGACTACCTCATCGCAAGGCTGGAGAACGCCGCAAAATTTCCTCCTGTTAATTTCCATTATCGTGCCCATTGCTTTTTCTACCTGGATGGCGTTGTTGAACAACTTTGTTATCGAGAAAGCGAACTTTGATGGCGCTGATATCGGTTTACTTCAAAGTGTTAGGGAAGTACCTGGCTTTCTCGCTTTCACTGCGGTATTCGTTTTACTTTTTATCCGTGAACAACGCTTTATGCTCGTCTCTTTGGCGATGCTTACGCTTGGTACGGCATTAACAGGTTATTTTCCCACTTTATACGGTCTACTTTTTACCACCTTGTTAATGTCCACCGGTTTCCACTACTTTGAAACACTAAAGCAGTCTTTGTCTTTACAATGGCTATCGAAAGAAGAAGCCCCGGAAATGTTGGGTAAATTTATTTCTGTTGGGGCTTTGGCTTCTCTGTTTACCTACGGTGCGATTTGGGTTTCGCTCGAACAGCTCAAACTTGATTTTAAAACGGTCTATCTAATGGCTGGTGGTTTAGGTTTTGTGCTTATTTTGGTGATGGCATTTGCCTTCCCTCAATTTAAGACCAAAGTGCCTCAAAACAAGAAATTCATTCTGCGTAAACGTTACTGGTTGTACTACGCGCTCACGTTTATGAGTGGTGCTCGCCGTCAGATTTTCACTGTTTTCGCTGGCTTCTTGATGGTAGAGAAGTTTGGCTACTCTGCCGCAGACATTACCTTGCTGTTTTTGATCAACTATGTCTTTAACTTCTTGTTTGCGAAGCGAATCGGCCGCTTCATCGGCGTTGTTGGTGAGCGTAAAGCGCTGATGTTTGAGTACGTCGGTTTGATCTTCGTATTCGTCGGTTATGGTTTGGTGCAAACCGCGGAGTGGGCTGCTGCATTGTATGTTGTCGACCATTTGTTCTTCGCGCTAGCGCTTGCTATCAAAACCTACTTCCAAAAAATTGCTGATCCTGCCGATATGGCGTCGACCGCTGGGGTTGCGTTTACTATTAACCATATTGCGGCGGTTGTGATACCTGTTACGTTTGGTGTGATTTGGCTGGTTTCTCCTGCTAGCGTATTTTACATCGGTGCAGGTATGGCGGCTGTGAGCTTACTGCTGTCACTCAATATTCCAGCGAAGCCAGAAGAGGGCAATGAGACCCGCTTATTAAAGTGGAGCTAAGTTGGTACTTACTATCTAGTAATAGAAGTTAATTACTGTTAATAGCTTTATTGAATTGGGTGCTTAGGCACCCCTTTCTTTATCCTCATGTTGTGTCTTCTATGGTTGTACATATCTATTGGGTCCGTTAGGGTTTTATACCTAAGTATGTTGAAATTGCTCGGGTACAACATGAGTCGAAACGCTAAGGAGGGTTTTACAGTGCAGGTACATGGCAGGGAGTTGGATTTAGATCTAGGAAACCGTCACGTCGTTATTCAACGTCGCTATGAGGCGTTAGGTGCTGCCAACGATCTGCTCATAGCTATTTGGTTTTTAATTGGTAGCTTTTTCTTTTTGAATGATTCGTTGATTGAAAGCGGGACTTGGCTGTTCATCGTAGGCAGCGCGCAGTTGATCATTAAGCCCCTGATAAAACTGATGAGTTTAATTCATGTTGGTCGCTTAAATAAGCAACTTTCTGGCACATCAACGAGCCGCTGAGATTACACGCCTATTTTGAACCTGCAAGCAAGAGGCTAATGAGCGGGTTATCGAGGGGAAAGAGGGAAACATAACGTGGTCACAACACTAACCACGTTATGTTCAGTTTGAAGCTTCAGAATTTAAAACGGATACCAGAACAGTTGTGTGTCCATAACACGCTTGCTGATCGCAGCAATCACTATCACCGCAATCCCCGCCATACAGATCATATCGGCTTTGGTCAGTGGTTTTAAGCTGTACCAAGTGCGAGATGAGTGACGGCCAAAACCACGCAGTGTCATCGCGTTTGAGATTTGGTCGGCTCTGTCCAAACTAGAGAAAATAAGAGGGCCAAGAATCTTCGCCACGTTCTTCATACGAGTGAACAACGGAGCCTTCTTACTCAGTTCTACTCCGCGTGCTTGTTGCGCGTGCATGATGTTAACAAAGTCCTTTTTCACTTCCGGCAAGTAGCGCAGCGTTAAGCTCACGGCATAGGCGATTTTGTAAGGCACACCCAAGCGGTTCAAGCTAGCTGAAAACTCCGTCGGGTGAGTGGTAAATACAAACACTAACGCTATTGGGAACATGCTGAAGTATTTCAACGTCACTGTTACTAGGTAAAACAACGTCTCTTGAGTGAGCGAGTAATTACCGGGTAACGAGAGTAAAGCCGTTGATGAGCCCATGAACTCAGTACCTTGTTGCGGCGCTAACGCGAACATAAACAGGGCATTGATCAGTAATACCGTGCCTGTACCGAATAACAGCGGTTTGTAGACATGAAAGGGCACTTTGGTCATTTTCAATAAGCCTAAACCAAGCACGATCAACAGCGCGATGATTCGCAAGTCAAATGTGGTCAATACCACCGTTACCCAAGCAATGAAAAGCAAGAACTTAGTAATGCCATTCAACTTATGAAGTGGCGATTGGGTATCGATGTAGTTGATACCAAACTTCATCTTATTGTTTTTCATGCCACCGCTTTCTCTGGTTGGTTTACTTCGCTGCTTTTTTGTTGGCGGTGCGCTTTTTCTACATTGATAAAATGCTGCATAAAGCCATTGGTGTCTTCGATGCCAACTTTCGTAGCCAACTCAAACAGACTTGTTGTGGTGAGGTTTGCTTGGTCTAGTAGCTCTGGACTGCTGAATACCTGCGTCATTGGTGCATCCGCGACTAATTTACTGTCTGCAATCACGATAGAGCGTGTGGTGTATTCCAGTACTAAATGCATGTCGTGGGAGATGATCATCACGGTTACGCCCAACTCGCGATTGAGCTTTTCGATGAAACTCAGCATAGACGTGTAGTTCCGGTAGTCCTGACCTGCCGTCGGTTCATCAAGGATCAGAAGTTCTGGTTCCAAGACCAAAATTGACGCAATGGTTACGCGCTTTTTCTGGCCGTAGCTCAATGCTTCGATTGGCCAGTGACGGTATTTGCTCAAACCGCACAGCTCAAGGACTTCAAGTACTTTAGCTTCGATTTGTTTCTCTTCAATGCCACGATTACGGAGGCCGAAGGCCACTTCGTCGAAAATCATGTGATGGGAAATCATGTGATTCGGGTTTTGTATCACCACGCCCACTTTCTGGCTGCGCTCGAAGATGGTCAGTTCGTTAAGATCTTGACCATTCATGCTCATTGAGCCGCTATCCGCTTCAATAACTCCCATAATCAGTTTGGTGATGGTCGATTTACCCGAGCCATTTTTGCCAAGTACAGAGACAAACTCGCCACGCTTGATGTCAAAACTCACGTCTTCTAACGCGTTTTTCTCACCGTCGTAAGAATAGGTGAGGCCACGGACTTCAAGCAAAGTCTCGGCTGGCGTTTTAGGTGGTTGTGCTGTTGAACCATCAAACCATGCTTGTACTGCTGGTTTATATTGCTCCAACGGTAAGGTAAAGCTAGAAGGTTTTGCATCGCCCTCAATCGCGCAGCCTGCTTCTTTCAGAGCCGAAATATAAAGCGGTTCGCGGATGCCGTAATCTTCTAGCAGAGGCGACGCTAAAATTTCATCTGGCGTTGTATCGGCAATGATTTCGCCGCTTTCCATCAAGATAATACGGTCAACTGAGCGATGCAGAACGTCCTCAAGACGATGCTCAATGATTACGATGGTTTTGCCTGTTTCGCGGTGTAGCTCATCGATGATCTCGATGGTTTTTTTACCCGTTTTAGGGTCAAGCGCAGCTAGTGGTTCATCAAACAAAAGGATATCGACGTCATCGACGAGAATGCCCGCCAAAGAAACACGCTGTTTCTGCCCGCCAGATAAATCGTGGGGAGAGCGATCTAACATCTGTTCCAAGTCGACCATTTTGGCCGTGGCTTTGACCAATGGGTACATGTCGATGTTAGAAGTTAGCTGGTTTTCCAGCGCAAATGCGATGTCTTCGCCAATGCTCAAACCGACGAATTGGCTGTCCGTATCTTGCAGTACGGTGCCAACTTGCTCAGTGTATTGGTGCATGTCGAAAGGGGCGGTGTCTTGACCATTGATGGTCAATGTTCCACTGGTTTCCCCTTTGATTGCGTGTGGGATCAGTCCGTTAAGACATTGCCCAAGGGTAGATTTACCACTACCACTTGGACCGATAATGACGATTTTCTCTCCTTTCTCTATCCTTAGATTGATATTTTTTAGCGTCGGTTTGTCCAGCGACTCATATCTAAAAGAGAAGTTAGAAAATTCGATTGTCATTCGACATTAAGCCTCTGTTAAGTTACGGCTTTGCTTGTTACGTTTAGCGACAGACTTAAGAATGAAGAAGCCAACAATAGCAATAAGAATGGTGTTACCGATCGCGATAATAGAAAGCTGGGTAAACACTTTAGTGAACGGTTCTGCGTATAAAATCGTGTCGAGGAATGCAGAGCAACCGTAACCAAATACGTTGCCTAATAGCGCAAGTACTACGAATAACGCGAAGTCTTTCATATTGAAATCGCCTTTCTCTAAACGGTAGCGCGTTAGAGAAGGGAATAGACCGATAATCAAACCAACAATACCTGAACCAAGTACCCAAGTGAGCCATACGCCCCAACCTGCGAATAGGTCAGTGACCCAGTGGCCAATAAAACCAACCAAAAAGCCAACAAGTGGGCCAAATAGTACTGAGAACAATGCTAATACTGCCATGGCTGGTTTTAGCGTTGTGTTTGCAAACACAGGGATGCCAAACATAGGTAAGCCACCGATGCCGTAAAGAGCAGCACCAATTGCAATAACCACAACGGTTTTAGCAGAAAGATTCATAGATAACCTCAGTTCAATGGTCGATTTTAAAGAACGTTCATTTATATTGTTGGAAAGCATTGGTTATTTGATTGTGTAACATATATCCAAAACAACCAAGCTGCTTATTGTTTGCTCTATTTTTCTTCAGGAAATGTGTGATTTGATTCACGTATCCCTTTGACTGGCTTTGTTTTTTAGCAAGCATTAAAAATAAGGCGCGCATTATACAGAATATTGATAAAAGTGGGAATGCTATCTGTCTGGATGGCTAGAATGAAATCGGAGGCTGATTGTCAGCCCCCGATTACACTTTCTGATACTATTTTCATCGATAAATGAATGAGCTAGCTGTTCATTAATGGTCTAGGTACAAATAGTTCTGCCAGCTCTTCATGCGAATCAGCACTTTGCGCATCACTGACACGTGAGTAAAGCTGTCTGAGTAAACGGCGACTTCAACCGCGGTACCCATTGGTAGGTGGTATTCGCTCAAATCGTCCGTGATTTTCAGCTTCGCAAATACACGTCCGCTTGTGCGCAGGGCATCGGTACCAAGCAGAGCACCTCTGGCTTGAATTTGGCTTTCACCAATGGCTGGAATCACGTCGATGACTTCGCCACGGAATACCTTGCCCGGTATCGCACGGAACATAAACTCCGCTTCAAAGCCTGCCTTCAAACGTTGTAGCGAGTTTTGTCTGAACGCCGCGGTGTACGTAATGTCTTCGGTATGCACGAAGGTCATTGCTGGGGCAAGCGGCAATGGCACAGCCATCACACCAGGGCGCAAAGCCAATTGCGTAACGTAACCATCGGTTGGCGCACGAACGACGGTTTGCTCAAGGTTGAACTCTGCTTTACGTAGCTCAGCGAGTAGTTGCGCGACTTGGGTATTCTCACCGCCGATTTCCGACTCTAATGCGATCTGTGCTTGCTCTTGCTGCAAAATGGCAACGTCTAGCATGGCTTCTGCCGCTTTGTACGCTTGGCGTCGAGTATCTAAATCTTGTTCCGTAAACGCGCCGCGATCAAAGCCCCTTTGATATCGGCTAAATTCTCTTTGTGCTTTATCTCTATCGGCTTGCGCTTTCAAAACTGCCGCTTCTGCTTCTCTCAAGTCAGACTCTAAACCCAACGCACCTTGGCTTGCTTCTTTCACTTTCGCTTCAAGGCGTGCGACTTCTGCTTCAAAAGGCACAGGATCGATTTTGAAAAGAATATCGCCCGTTTTGAGCGGTTGGTTGGCCTGGACTGGTACTTCCACCACGCGGCCACGCACGCCAGAGACGATAGGCGTAGTCGGGAACACTTGGTTACCTAACTGAGTAAATGGGTGGTTGTAGTTCATAAGAAGGACGAGTGTGCCCACCAATACTACGCCGCCAAGTACGGCTGTAGGTACGGTCCATTTGTTCAAAGGAATATTAAAGACTTTAAAAATGGCGATACAAAGGGCTGTGTAAGTCAGAATCAGCAATAAATCCATTATTCGTCCTCTTTACTTTGTTCAGTCAAAGGCCTTTGCTGAATCTTTTGTTGTTTCAACATCGATACTTCGTTTTTGAGTTCGTTGACTTCATCGATGAGTTCTTCAAGGCGGTGATGAATGTCGTGCGTTTCTTGCTCAAGTTGTTTGAAGCCCCAGCCTCGCTCCTTGCGCCACAATGTTGCCCATATCCATAAAAATGGCCACAGTGCATGTAAAGTGAAAAGGCTAACCCAGCCTGCGTAATGAATTGCGTCTTGATGAGGGTGTTCGCGTTCTTTAGCAATTTCATACGGAATATCATGAATAACGATAATCCCGTAGAAGATCACCAAAGCAACGAAGATGAGTAACCCAAGTGCAAAATAGTCTAGAAACATCTTACCTGCCTGTGCTTGTTACCTAATGGAAAATCTTACGTAAATGAACAGTTTAAGTATTTGTCTTAACTATCGTTCAATCAAGTTATTTTGTACTTGAATTATGTTTATGCGATATCCGTATCGATTGCGATTCGAGGACAATAAGAAGTGAAGGCGACTATATTCAAACTAAGTAGTAATAAAGGAAGGAATGGAGAATAAAAGCCACGGTTATGCCCCAAGTGAAGATTGGGGCATGGTTTAAAGTTCGGTACAGACTTGGTTTCGGCCATTGGCTTTGGCGCGGTACAAGGCTTTGTCGGCGCGATAGAAGGTACGTTGGGTATTCTCTCCTTCTCGATGTAAGGTAATCCCGATCGATACGGTCAACCCCCGCTCGCCAAGAATATCGTCCCAACCATATTGATAAATGCGTTCGCGGTAATTCTCGGCATGCATTTCTGCCCGCTCTAGATTGCTATTCTCTAGAATGACAAGAAACTCTTCACCGCCAAAGCGAACGCAAGAAGCGCCTTTAAATTTGAAGTATCCTGCTAATTCTTGAGACACACGTTTAATCGCTTTGTCTCCAACAAGGTGACTGAGCTCGTCATTGATGGACTTAAAGTGGTCAATATCGATGACCATCAACGCAAATTCAGTATCGTGCAAAAGCAGGTCTTTGAGTTTGACTTCTAACCAACGTCGGTTGTGCAAAGAGGTTAGCGGGTCAGTAAAGACATCTTGCTGTAGTTGAGCGACCGTATTCTTATGTTGTTTGGTGGTTTCCTTGAGTTCTTTGTTTTCAAGTTCTGACAAAATGAGTTTGAGCTGTAGCTCAAAACGAGAAAGTCGACGTAATTGAGTAGAACCCAATTCACCAATTGGAATGTGTTTGACAAGGTCAGATTCAATGCGAAACGCTTTTTTTTCACAGTTTAATGCTTTCTGAAATAACCCTTGAGAAGCGTAAACTTGACTCATTGCGTTGTAAAAATGCTGAGCGACAAGAGGAGAAGAGTGCTTCTGAATTCGTTTACCGATAGAGTCCAGCACTAAGTTGGCTAAAGAGATGTGTCCGACACCGTTTAGACAATATGCGGTCTCGATTTTGACCATTGTGGACAACCAGTACGTGGTAGCACTGCCCGTCGTATACTGAACATTCGAGATAGCAAGCAATGCGTTAGGGTAATCCTCTTGCAAACGATGCAGTTTGGCTCGGTAGAGATGAATTTGCGCAGCAAGGTTTTTATCACTGACGAGGATACTTAGCTCTTCACACTCACTCAATAATTCTTGTGCGTCTGCGGTACGGTTCAAACTGATGTAACAAGCAAGCATGTAAAGTTTGTAGCGCAGACGTAGGGAGCGACTGCTAATGGCGTGATCGATCGCATCGATTTTTTGGTAATAACGCAAAGCGCGATGGTGATCCCCATAGGCATCGCACAAGTTGCCCATTCCAATAATAGCCAGTACGTACTCATCAATATAGCCATATTCGACGGCGATATTCGTTGCAGCAACATACTCGGTTAATGCTGCGTTGTAGTCACCTACTTCTACTAAACGATCACTCAAGCTTGCTTTTACAGACAGAATATCTTCTACATCGTCGGGTAAAACGAGCAACTCAAGGGCTTGTCGTAATTCTTCGATGCTGTCGTTGAGCTGCTTAATTTCTCGTCGATACTCGGCACTAATGATATAGCAATGTGCTTTTTCTCGGTTCGTGGATGCAATATGTAACCCGATGTGCTCCCACAGCGTAATCGCTTCTTCACCAGAGACGGAAGAAGGATCGATGCCTGCGTCAGTAACCTTGCTAAGCAGTTGTTCCATGCTTCATTACCTCAATATAGCTTTCTTCGAGTTGCTCTAAAGTGAATGGGAAGGTCAGGATATCTTGCAAATACAGTATCGGTTTGGGACCTTTTAGCCCGCGACGTTTCCATGGATAGATGTCTAACATAGCCTGAACCGTGCGATAGACATCTTCTGCTGCTTGACCTTTCTCTGCAATTAACATAGCTAGTCTGTCACTGGAAATTCGTGAGATGAGATCACTTGAGGTCGTCAATGCATGAACTAGCTCAGTACAAACATCGAGAAATTCGGGGTTTGCATGCTGAATCATAATGATCGCATGGTTGGAGCGTTTGAGCTCTGTTTTAAACAGAACTAACTGTTCCCACCAGTAGGTCTCGGACACAACATTAGAAAACTGTTTTTCAGGGTCATACTCATGTTGAGAACGGATTCGATTAATCAGCTTACGCGCTCGTTGCTCTAGCTGGCGTTTGGAGCCGCGTGCTTTATCCATACTGACTCGATGAGTCTGTTCTTTGAGCATTTTGAGTGCATGTTTGCGGTATTTTTTAAACGCGTTAAACGCTGATTCAAAATCACCTTGCTCTTCAGCGACTCGAGATTGCTGAAAGCAAATCTGACTTAGTAGCTCGCCGTTGTCAAAACTAAGCGCGGACTCTTCTGCTGCGAGTAGTAACTTTGCTGCACTATCCGTATTTTTGCGCAAGAGTTCGAGCCTTGCGCGGCTGATAAACGAGTGTGCCTTCATCCAAATTAGATCATGTTCAATAGCGAGTTTATGGGCCTTTTGTGTGGCTTCTTCTGCGGCATCAAGGCGTTCTAGCCCAAGTAGCGCTAAGCCTTTAAAGTCCCAGATCTCGGCTTGCCATGTGCTGTCATCATGATCTTTTAGTACTTCGGTTGCACCATCCAGCACAGTGAGCATTTCGACAAATTTATTCAGTAAGTAATAGTCCCAAGCCAACAGGATACGAGCTTTGCCTTCCAACCAAGCAATACGGACGTTGTTTGCCACTTTAACGGCCAACTCATGAGTGGAAGCGGCAAGTTGATGCTCATTTGTGATGCGCCATACGTTGCCAAGCCCAATTAGAGATTCGATTTGAATTTCAATATCATCAACGAGGGCGGATTGTTCGAGTGCATTAATCCAATATTGTTGGGCTGAGTAATACTTTGCTTGTCCCCAATATTGAAGAGCAAACAAATGAAGAATTTCGGGCAGGTGGTCGTCGGTTTCAAGTTGGGTTTGCTTGCTGTAGGCGTCTTTGACTAGCTTTAAGCCTTGTCGGTAATCCATTAGGCACCAACAGCACTGCGCCATTATCAGCAATGCTCTGATTTCACCATCCACAAATAAAATTTGCTCCGCGCGGATACGGTATTGCTGCGCAACACTGAAGGTGTGTTCAGGGGCCGTTTTTATTTGGCCTTTAAGCTTTTTGAGCTCATCTTCTAGCTGAATTTGGTTTTTATCCAACGTTCACATCCATGACTATCGAACTGGAATTCACACCTAATATTAAGTGGTTAGATGCATGTTTTATTACCAAAACGATGCGGATAACGCTTTGGTAAACGATTAGGTGCCGTAATGTATACTGTCACAGCCCCTAATTACTACATCTAAATGCCAATAGTTACGATAGGAGCTGTTTGATGGTCAAAGGAGCATCAGTGACTTCTAGCCTTTGTGCGGCGGTAAGACCCTGCTTATCCTGATAGCACAAATTATGCCAAGCTCTGAATATATCTAAAAGAGGTAAAATTCCAGCAGGTCGTAATTTGCGACGTGGCTCGTTAATGAAGCTTTCGAAAAGGATCTGGAAGCGATTTTGATAGAACTGCACATGGCGAGTTGTTGCAACGTTAAACCATTTCTCGGGCTCATTTCTATCACCAGCGAGGTAGCAAATGCCTTTGTGGCTTTCGTCTTGAGTGGAGATCGCCCAGCGATCTCGCCACCAGCTCATATAGGCGATATCGACCTTGCCAAAAGGTGTGCTCATGTCCCAATTTGCATCTTCTTCTACGTACATCAAGTCGACATTTTTCTCTTTAATTCGAGACAAACAAACGCTCAGTGCTGCCGAACGTAGCAGGGGATCTTGAGGCATATATAGAGATACACGTTTGTTGGGGCAACACATATCAAGTACATGCAAGTAATGAGCGTATGATGTGTAAGGCGGACGAACTAATGCACCTTTAGATGGGTAATGGAATACGGAAAGATTACCAAGAGGATCTTCCACGTTACCGCGAGCCAAAATGGTTTGGTATTTTTGGTCAATACGCTCACGCAGGAGGTTCGAAGGTTCCGCTGGCGGTTCACTTGCTTCCGCTGTGTACTCTTGGGAAACAAAACGAGAGACCTCGTCGTACGGGTTATGGTCTAGCGTGGCGATTGGCTCTTCATCAGCAGAATAGTTCACATGTTGACAAAGAATATAGCCTGAGTGCGCTTCACCAGAAACAATCCAGTAGACACCATTATTGCTGTTTGGCTGCAATGCAACATAATTTGAGGCCAATTCATAGTGCGTTGCGTGGTTTACCCAACGAGCATCAATAGTGGCTAATTTACGGCGACAGCGACTCGCAATATGATCAACATGATCGTAAAAGGTTTTCGGGTTGATACTGAGTTTTCGGCAGATCTCGCGCACAGAGTAACCAGTAAACAATAATCCCATTAAATTCTCTTGGAATTGTAGCTTCTTGTTCGCGCCTGACCATTTATCAACAAAGGTACTTTGACACGCTTTACAACGGTAACGTTGACGATCGCCGCTGTAACCGAAAGCGTGGTAGAGGTGTTTATGTGTGTGGACGGATAGTCCAAAGTTCTCGCAATCATCATTGCGGCACGCAGGCAACCCGTCACTGTGGACGTGTCGCAGGCGATGAAGTTCGTTCACGACATCGCGATTGTTAAGTAAGGGGGGGAAAGCTCCACATTCACGGCATACCATCGCCGGACGTTTAGGGTTAGCATGTTGCAGAACGTAACGCTTTGCATCACTCAATCCAAAGTTGTCACACGCCAATGTTTTACAAAAGTTGAGTTGTAACCCATCTGCGTCTTTTGGCAGTTCGCCGTTAGACACAATCGCCCCCTCGGGATAATTCGGGCAGCCAGCAATAACTCTGGCTGCAAATTATTACTTACTACTTGTTCTTAGATGTTGATTGCGGTTTCTAGCGCAACTTTCATCATGTCGTTGAACGACTTTTGACGCTCTTCTGAGCTTAGTTTTTCGCCACGGATGATGTGGTCAGAAACCGTTAGGATAGTTAACGCCTTCGCACCTAGGTCTGCAGCAACACCGTAGATACCAGCCGCTTCCATGTCTACACCTAGGATGCCTAGTTTTTCCATCTTCTCGAAGATGTCAGCTTCTGGTGTGTAGAACAGGTCTGCAGAGAATACGTTACCAACTTTCACTGGTACTTGTTGAGCACGCGCTTGGTTTACCGCTTCTTCTAGAAGGCCGTAGTCAGCGATTGCAGCGAAGTCGTGGTTGTTGAAACGGATACGGTTTACTTTAGAGTCTGTAGAAGCACCCATACCGATAACAACGTCCATTAGGTTAACGTCGTCACGTACCGCACCACAGCTACCTACACGGATTACGTTTTTCACACCGTATTCTGCGATTAGCTCGTGTACGTAGATACAGCAAGAAGGGATACCCATGCCGTGACCCATAACAGACACTTTTTTGCCTTTGTAAGTGCCAGTAAAGCCGAACATGTTACGAACGTCACAAACTTGCTTCACATCTTCAAGAAACGTTTCTGCGATGTATTTAGCACGTAAAGGGTCGCCTGGCATTAGAACCGTTTCAGCGAAATCACCTGGTTGTGCATTGATGTGTGGGGTTGCCATAAGTGCTCTCCAAAGTTTTGTTTTGATAAAACGCCTCTAGTATAGAACGCTATTACCAATTCTGTTGAACTTGTTCGTTTTCGTTGAAGCAATAATATCGGGACGTACAGTGGCCCCTTGAGAGCTTAGTCACAAAAACCACGCTTTTAGAAACCATGAACATCATTGATAACTAAATCTGTTGAAAGCAAAAGAGCAATCGATTCGCTTTTGAGCGATTTGTCGATTGCGCGCACAAAATGGACATTGAGAACATAAAAAACTTTTGAGAAAGCGCTGATCGAAATGCTCTTGAGAAAAGTAAAACGATTAAATTGTACAGTTTATTTTCTTGTACAATCTAAAAAGCCTTGCTATAAGTTATACAACAAAACATTTTGTATAGGGATGCGTCATCATGGAATCTTCAATCAAAGTAGGTATCAGTTCTTGTGTTTTGGGTGAACGGGTTCGTTTTGACTCTGGTCATAAAGTCAGTAACTTTGTGACTAAAGAGCTCAGCCCATATTTTGACTTTGTTTCGGTATGTCCCGAAGTGGGCGTCGGAATGCCAGTGCCGCGACCAACAATTCGTTTGATTTCCGAAGAAGAGCGTGTGGCGCTGGTAGAAACAAAAAATCCAGAGAATGACCATACCGATAATATGCTTGCTTACTCTGCTAACAAAGTGGAGGAGCTACAAAGCGAGCAACTTTGTGGTTACATCGTCTGTGCCAAGTCTCCAACTTGCGGTATGGAGCGCGTCAAGGTTTACAGCAAAAATAACGCAGCGAAAGAGGGCGTCGGCTTGTACACACAAACGCTGATGAAAAAAATGCCTTGGTTGCCGGTCGAAGAGGATGGCCGACTCAACGATCCTGTATTAAAAGAAAACTTTATTACCCGAGTATTTTGCCTGAACGACTTTTATGACTCGATGGACGGAGAGCCAACTCGAGGCAAAATCATCGATTTTCATTCGCGCTATAAGTTGACCTTGATGGCGCATCACCCTGAGTCATACCGCTCTCTTGGTCGATTAGTTGCCGATGTCGCTAGCTATGAAATCGAAGAATTCTATCAAGAGTATCGCTTAGGTCTTATGAAGGCACTTGCGAATCGTGCTAGCCGAAAAAACAACACTAACGTACTAATGCATTTACAAGGGTATTTTAAGCGCGCTCTAACTAAAGACGAAAAAGAAGAATTAGCAACAGTAATTCATGACTACCGCACTGGTACATTGCCATTATTAGCACCGTTGACATTGATTAAGCACTACTTAAACACTTACCCAGATGAGTATTTAGCAAAACAGAAGTTTTTAGAACCGTATCCGCAGGAGATGAGATTACGCTATGGTTTGTAGTTCAGAAGAAAAACTATACGCGATCCGAGATGTCGCAGAAATCACGGGTGTAAAGCCAGTTACGCTGAGAGCTTGGCAGAGAAGATACAATTTGATCCAGCCTCAGCGAACAGAAAAAGGGCACAGACTTTATCGACAGCAAGATCTCGATACGATTCGTGAAGTCCAGAGTTGGCTCGCGAAGGGGATTGCAATCGGTAAAGTAAAGGGACTGTTGGGAAAAAGTGCAGACGTAGAAGTTAACAATGAAGTACGTACTCTCGAAGAAGTAGAGACCATGTTATCAGCACTTTCGAAACTGAATCGAGGCAAAGCGGAAAGCTTACTTGCTTCTGTTCTCAAAGAGTATCCATTGAATTTGGTTATTGAACAGTTTATTGACCCTGTATTTGACGCGCTGGAGATGGTCAAAGGATCGCTGAGATCGTTGCAGATGGGGTTATTTCAAACTTGTTTGATTACTCGTCTTGCCCTTGTTATCGACTCTGAAAACAAAGCCGCTTCCAAAGGGAAGTGCTTGCTTATCAGCTTTGAACAACATAGGGAAGCAGAGAGCTGGATTCAAGCGGCGAAGTTGTGTGAGCAAGGGTATCACACGACGTTGATCGACAAAGTTGATGATGTCTCTGGTTTACTGGAGCACGAAGTTGTTGATAGCTACTCGCTCATTTACCTGTTTTCCAATAAAGCGCTGGCAGCTAAGCAAGTGGAGTCCATCAAAATGCTTCAAACACGTTTTGGCGAACGTATTGGATGTTCTGAAGTGATTGAGAAACTGCACCTAACAGAGTAGACGAAACGAAGGAGACACTATGATCTTAGTATGGTTTCGACGTGATTTACGAACGTTAGACCACACCGCACTTAAAGCGGCGTTAGATTCAGGTCAGCCTGTTGTCGCTTGTTTTATCGCGACGCCAGAGCAGTGGCGAGAACACCACATGGCGCCGATGCAGGCGGATCTCATTGCTCGTCGTTTAGAGTATCTCAACGACGAGTTGGAAAGCCTGAATGTTCCTTTTTTATACAAAGAGGTGCCGTCGTTTTCTGATTGTACCGAAGTGATTAGTGAATGGGCGAAAACACTTGAAGCAACGTCTGTTATGGCGAATATTCACTATGAAGTGAATGAACGAGAGCTCGATGCACAAGTGAGTGAGGCGCTAGCTTCCCATGATATCGACTTTGAACTGTTCCACGACAAATGTGTGCACCCACCAACGACGGTTCTCAATAAGCAAGGTGAGTATTTTAAGGTATTTACACCATTCAAACGTGCTTGGTTGACGCAGTTTCAAATGCCAACGGTAACAAAGCCTCAAGAACAAGCGCCGCTAAGCAGCAAAATATTGGAACAATTAGAGCCGATTCGATTTAGTTCAGACTTCACGTTTAGCTATCCTCGAGAGTCCAGCGAGAATTGGTTTACTTCGACCAATGATGTTTTAAAGCAGCTTAGGGAATTTGCTCGTGAGCGCAGTGATGCTTACAAGGAAGATCGAGATTTTCCGGCTATTGATGGCACCAGTCAACTGTCTCCCTATCTTGCGATTGGTGCGTTGTCACCAAGGCAATGTATTGCTCGCTTGTATGCTGAAAACCAACAAAATGACCTAACAGAAGGAAAAGCAACTTGGTTGAGTGAGATCATTTGGCGTGAGTTTTATCAGCATCTGTTGGTTTTCGAACCAAAGCTCGTTAAAGGCAAAGGCTTTATCGACTGGGAGGATAAAATTCAGTGGTCTTATGATGAGCAGGCTTTTGAGCGATGGAAGGCTGGAGCGACAGGGTACCCGATCGTCGATGCAGCAATGCGTCAGCTCAACCAAACAGGCTGGATGCATAACAGGCTTCGTATGGTTGTCGCGAGCTTTCTCACCAAGGATTTACACATTGACTGGCGTTGGGGCGAAGCGTACTTCATGAGTAAGCTGGTGGACGGCGATTTCGCAGCAAACAATGGTGGTTGGCAGTGGTCTGCATCGACGGGTTGTGATGGGCAGCCGTACTTCCGTATTTTCAACCCGATAAGCCAAGGTGAGAAGTTTGATTCTGATGGCCAATTCGTGCGCCACTGGGTGCCTGAAATCAAAAGTGTGCCAAACAAATACATCCATAAACCTTGGACTTGGGAGGGATTTTCTTTACTGGAATATCACAAGCCGATGGTTGATCACAAGACAGAAAGAGAGATAACCTTACGGCTCTTTAAAAGTGCCAAGGAATAAAGTGAAATGCTTAGCAAAAAGCGATCAATGAGTTTCGCAAAACGTACGCTGTTATCTGTATCGTTATCTTTAGCGAGTGGTTTGTCATTCGCTAAAATGTACGAGCTACCAGAGGATGGCAGTCGTTTAATTGGTCGCCTTGAAAACCACGTCGTGCAAGAAGGCGAAACCATGGCAAATATTGCCAAGCACTATGATGTCGGGATGCTAGGTTTAATGGCGGCAAATAAAGGCGTGGATCCCTTCTTGCCAGAAGAGGGACACGTTCTTACTATTCCAACACAACTGATCCTCCCAGATGTACCCCACAAAGGCATTGTCATTAATTTAGCGGAATTGCGCTTATACTACTTCCCGAAAGGAGAAGATATTGTGCATGTATTCCCCGTGGGAATCGGGCGAATTGGGCGAGACACCCCGGTGATGACAACGCGTATTAGCCAAAAGCGTCCAAACCCTACGTGGACGCCGCCAGCCTCGATTCGTGCCGAGTACAAAGCGAAGGGCATTGACTTGCCAACCGTTGTACCTGCTGGTCCAGACAACCCACTTGGGATGTTTGCATTGCGTTTAGCCTACGGAAATGGCGAGTACCTTATTCACGGTACCAACAAAGATTTCGGCATCGGTATGCGAGTCAGCGCGGGTTGCATTCGCATGGACCCAAGCGACATTGAATGGTTGTTTGAAAAAGTTCGTAACGGTGAAGAAGTGAATATCATTAACCAACCAGTGAAAGTATCACTAGAGCCGGACAGAAGTGTATTTTTAGAGGCACATGAGCCATTGACTCGCAGCAATGGTGAGAAAGATCACCTACAGGTACCAAAAGAGTTAAAGTGGTGGCTGGATGAGTTCGGACTGAAAAATGTGAAGGCTAAAGCAGCGATTGCCGCACAGAATGGGGTTCCTGTCGAAATAACCGCGCCTTAACAGGCGTTAAGACGCGGTATCAAATCTTACTTAGTGTAAGACTGAGCGATGTTATCGATACGCTCGTTAGCACGCTCAGCTTCTTCTTGAGCAGCCATTGCTGCTGCACCTGATTTTTGAACGTCAGATTGAAGAGCTTGTACGTCTTGGCTTAGTTGGCTAACTTGGTTGCTTAGTTCGTCTAGTTTTGCTGCATTTGCTGTTGCTGCGTCATCAGAAGAAGCACAACCTGCTAGTAGAAGTACTGAAGTTGCTGCAGCTGCGATCAACGTTTTGTTCATATAAGAACTCCTTGCTTATAGTGAAAGTCTCGCTACCAACTATTATTTTATACAGTAGCGAGGTTAAATGTGGATACATTTTATCAGTACATGATGTAGCAAAAGTCAAAAAAACCCAAGAATTTCATGGAGTACCTGACGTCAACTTTTACCTGAGCTTAACAAAGGTGAGTGAATTATCATCTCCCTTATTCCCACAACAGTTCTCATAGCAGGTGTTTTTGCCACGTTCCTGATATCAATAATTTAGACGATATTGACACAAATGAAAGTTTCTCGGCGCAAATAACTGCTATTTACGCAGTTTTATTGGAGAACGAGAGGCGCACCTTGAGCTCGCTTTTCTCTAAATCTTAAGCCAAGCAGCTGACCAATAAAGCGAGGGGGTGTTCTTAATTGAGCCGCAACTGATGTTTTGTTTTCATCTGTGGGAATTAGTTTGTGTGATCTCTATCTATACTCCTATGATTTGCGGTATTATACCGAGCTTTATTTTATTGCTGCGTTAGAGCGGAAACGACATTACAGAGCGCTCAGACGCTGACTGATTTATTGGAGAATACTTTGCAATTTAAAGATCTAGGCCTAGACAACCGATTGTTGAAGAACCTAAAACACTACGATTTTAAAAAACCAACTGACATTCAAAAGCAGGCTATTCCTGTTGCGATTGCAGGCAAGGATTTATTGGCATCTTCGAAAACGGGTTCGGGCAAGACTTTGGCGTTTGTATTACCAATGCTTCACAAGTCTTTAAAGACAAAATCGTTTTCTGCCAAAGACCCTCGCGCAGTTATTCTTGCTCCCACTCGTGAGCTAGCGAAACAAGTGTATGGTGAGCTTCGCTCTATGCTTGCTGGCCTATCTTATGAAGCTGCATTGATTTTGGGTGGTGAGAACTTTAATGATCAAGTGAAAGCACTGCGCCGTTACCCGAAATTCATCGTGGCGACACCAGGACGTCTGGCTGACCACTTAGAGCACCGCTCGCTTTACCTTGAAGGTTTGGAAACGCTGATCCTTGATGAAGCAGACCGTATGCTGGATTTGGGCTTTGCACCAGAGCTTCGTCGTATCCATAAAGCAGCTAAGCATCGTCGCCGTCAAACATTAATGTTCTCTGCAACGTTGGATCACGCCGACGTAAATGACATTGCGGCTGAAATGCTCAATGCTCCGAAACGTATTGCTATCGGTGTTTCTAACGAAGAACACAAAGATATCACGCAAAAATTCTACTTGTGTGATCATCTTGATCATAAAGAGGCGATTCTAGATCGCGTACTTTCAGAAGCAGAATATCGCCAAGTTATCATCTTCACGGCGACGCGCGATGATACAGAACGCCTAACAGCGAAGCTAAACGAGAAGAAACTGAAGGCCGTTGCACTGAGTGGCAACCTGAACCAGACTCAACGCAATACGATCATGAGCCAGTTTGAACGAGCGGTATTCAAGATCCTAGTGACGACAGATGTTGCTTCTCGTGGCTTGGATATTGCGACAGTGACACACGTCATTAACTTCGATATGCCAAAGCATACTGAAGAATATGTACACCGTGTTGGCCGTACGGGCCGTGCTGGTAACAAGGGTGATGCGATTTCTCTTGTTGGTCCAAAAGACTGGGATAGCTTTAAACGTGTAGAAGCTTACCTACAACAAGATCTTGAGTTTTCAGTATTCGAAGATCTGAAAGGTAAGTTCAAAGGCCTGAAGCCACCTAAGCCAGATTTCCGTAACAAGAAAGCGACAGCGAAGAAATCACGCCCTCAAGCGAAGAAGTCGGCTAAGAAACCTGTTAAACGTGACAAGAGTTTCTACAAAAACGTATCAGTGGGTGATGATGTGTTCATCCCGAAGAAAAAGCCAGCGGCACCAAACTCTGAAGAGTAAGAGTCGCTCCAGTTTTCAACTGATTTTAGTTTTTCAAAACCCGAGTGTTCGCACTCGGGTTTTTTTATGCTTATCTCTAGGCGAAATGATGTCTTTCTGTACTAACGTGTTTGCTAGGCCTTTTATATTTATCTGGTTTTATATAAACAGCATAGATCGCTAATTTAGAGAGGTATTAAGTTTTATCAACTCGGTCCAAGCAAACGTTTTTCCTCACATACTAGATAAAAATTTCACATGATTATGAAAATGATAATTGATCTCATTTTTATTTAAGGGCAGAATACGCGCCATTGTATTAATCCTATAAATGAATTCGCTCTCTATATGAAATTTACTCATGTTTTTTTAGGGCTCATAATTACCTCTAGTTCTTGCTTTGCTGTTAATGACTTTAATTGGTTGCGAGATGACGCTCGTAAAGATGAGCGAGTTCTTACCTACCTAACAGAGCTGAACCGTAAGACTGAACAGCATCAAAAAAAATATCAGACGTTGACGCAAGATCTGCTCGCGCAGTGGGAAGCCATGGTGGCAGATAAAGGTGATAAACCATGGTCGATCGTAAATGGACGCGAATGGACGTTAACGCGTCGTGACGGTGGTTATGTGTTGCTATCACGCTCGAACCAGTATGCACAGGAGAACACAGTATTTGATTTCTCTGAACGTCAATCTGCATATCCGTATTATCAAGTAGGGCAGTGGCAAGTAAGCGGAGACACGTTGCTTTTCACTGAAGATATTGATGGCAGCGAGCAATATCGCGCCGTGGTTGTTGATTTACTCTCTGGCCAATCTACGGAGCTGGCAACGCACGTCGATAGCGGTGTATTGCTTTCACCTGATGGTAAGATGGCTTACCTCGTTTCGAAGGAAATGCGTACACAGCGACCTCATCAGATCCTACGCATCTCCACTGAATCTTTGGCTAAAACAGTTGTATGGCACGAATACAAATCAGATTGGTTACTTTCTTTCTACCGTGCGGCAGATAGCCGTTACGTGGTGCTGCAAAGCAACAACGAGTCAACCACAGAGCAGAAGCTCGTTGATCTAGAAACGGGCACCGTAAGCGATTCACTGAGAGTGCCGGAAGCGGGCGTGGAATATTACGCGGATGTGGCGAAAGGGCGCGTTTACATCAACAGCAACCTTGAAGGTACATTTGCACTTTATCAAACCGATCTAGCACCTCTTAGCGCAACATGGCAACGCTTTACTACCCCTCGTGAACCGCTTAACCAGTTCTACCTTTATGATGCAGGAGTTGTGGCACTCAGTAAGCCGAACAACGTGGCGACATTGACGGTGTATTCATACCAAGGTCAGGAAAAAGTGATACTGCCATTGGAACAGGATGGCAATGTCGCTTGGTTGAGCACGTTGGGCGATTTTGAATCAAACAAGATTCGTATACGAAGCATGTCGATGACTACGCCTCCTCAGTGGGAAGAGTTCGATGTAAAAACGCTGACTAAAACCTTGTATTCTCAAGATGCTTACCAAGATTTTGATAGTCAACGTTATGTCTCCCAACGCATTTTTATCAAGCACGATGGTGTTTCTGTCCCGGTCTCTTTGGCGTATCGCAAAGACAAATTACACGCGAAATCACCCGTGATGATTTACGGCTATGGCGCATATGGTTTTACGATGAAACCGTACTTTATGCCTCAAGTCATAAGCTTGCTCGACCAAGGCATGATTTACGCTATCGCCCATGTTCGCGGCGGTGGGTACTTTGGCGATGAGTGGCACGAGCAGGGCCGTGGTGTGCGCAAAACCAATTCTATTGGTGATTTTGTCGCGGCCGCTAAGGCGATGCAAACGTTTGAACGCGGCAATAGAGAGATTTTTGCCATCGGTTCAAGTGCTGGTGGCACGTTGGTCGCGGGAGCGGTTAATCAAGACCCTAAATTGTTTTCAGGTGTAGTGCTTAAAGTACCTTTTGTTGATGTGGTAGCAAGCATGTCGGATACCTCACTTCCGCTGACCACACAGCAGTATCGCGAATGGGGTAACCCAACCAAATCTGAGCAACTGGCGCTAATGAAAGCGTACGATCCAATTCTCAACATTCATAAAGACGCTTACCCACCCATGCTGGTTCAAGTCGGTTTGATCGACCAGCGCGTGCCTTACTGGGAAGGTGCCAAGTATCTCGCCAAGGTTTCCGCGCTAAGTGAGCGCGACGGACCGTACTTGTTGCAGACCGATTTTAATTCGGGCCACCAAATGGACCCACGACAAGCGCAAGAACAACAAGCAAAAGAATACGCCTTTCTTTTATCACTAATTAAAACATCTAAAGCGGAGCAGTAAATGAAGCTTACCCCAGTGTCAGCGGCAGTACTTTCGGTACTAGCTGCCAGCCAAGTGCACGCCAAATCTGACGTTTTCTCTATGGAAGAGGTCGTGGTGACGGCGAATCGGATTGAACAACCAATGTCTGAACTAGCAGGCAGCGTCGCAGTTGTCACTAGCGAAGAGATTGAACAAAAGGGCGAAACAGAGCTTTATGATGCGCTGCGTCATGAACCTGGGGTAAGTGTTTCTGGCGGAGCTGGGCGTCCACAAAACATCACGATTCGAGGCATGACGGGTAATCGCATTATGATCATTCGTGACGGTATTCGCTCAGCAGACGGTTTCGGTGCGAATGACAGCAATGACAAAGTGGGCCGCGATACGTTTGATCTTTCTAATCTTGAATCATTAGAAGTAGTGAAAGGGGCGAGCTCCTCAGTCTTAGGTTCTGGTGCTATCGGTGGCGCTGTGATTCTAAAATCCAAACAGCCGGGTGAGTTTTTAAAAGATCGTGACTTTTATGTTGATGCCACGGGCACGTACACGGGGATCAGCAATAAATACAAAGGCGCGAGCAATCTGGCATTTCGTTCTGGCGACACTGAAAGCTTAGTCAACGCGGCGTATTGGCAAGGTGAAGAGACGCGTAACTTCAGCCAAGATTTGTACAACCGCGATTTGGATGGTTACAGCGCGTCATACGCCATCAATCATTTCTTCAATGATGAAGTGATGGTCAAAGCGCGTGCCGAACTTTATCGGCAAGACCAACAACGCCTGGAAGGTTCGCCATCTATACAGAAGGATGGCAAATGGCATATCGAAGACTTCGCAGAAGATGAATCGACAAAAGAGTACAGCGCTTACATTGGTGCAGAGGTTACACCGATTAATCCAACTTGGTTCGAAGAGTTAGATACAAAGGTCTACTGGCGCCACACCGAAGTGGTGGAAGACACGAATCGTTTAATGAGACAAGTTGACCACAATGGTTTGACTGTTAGACGTCGCGAGCTAGAACACAAAACCTTCATTGATGAAACAATTAGCTTCCGTGGTGATTTCACCAATACGATTTATGCTGCAAATGCTGAGCACCAATTGGCTTACGGTATCGAGCTTTCTACTGACTATTATGAACGCACAGATAGCGATTCCAAGATTGATTGGAACGGGGTAACGCCTTCGACCAAACAACCTTTCGCTCCTGCTCGTGCTTATAACATTGGTCTGTACGTTCGAGATATGGTGGAGCTGGATAAATGGACCATTACAGGCGGCCTGCGCTTTGATGCGCACCGTCTAACACCGGACGGTGAGGGTGAAGTGGGCGGCTTCCCATTAAAAGACATGGATAGCTCAGAGGTATCTCCAAGCCTATCGATTTCTCGTGAAGTGTTTGCCAATAACATCGCTTATGTATCTTATAACCACGGTTATCGTGCTCCGGATTACGACAAAGCGTATGGCTTCGTAAACCATGACTTTGTGCCGCTAACGCCGTTTGTCATTGCACCGAACATGGACCTAGAGGCTGAAACTTCGGACTCCTTTGAAATCGGTAACAAATTCGATAATGGCCGCGCGCAACTTTACGTTTCTGCGTTTTACAACAAGTTCCAAAACTTCATTGATGTTGTTACCACAGGGCAAGATAACTTCGGTAACTACATCAAGCAATACCAAAACTTACACGGCGTTGAGACCTACGGCGCCGAGCTTTCTGCCGCGTACGCTTTCACTTCGTCTTGGAAGCTAAGTACCAAGCTTGGTTATGTGGACGGAAAGGACGCCGAAGGCGAGTACGTTCGTAGCATCACACCTTTCGAGGGCAATGTTGGGCTGAACTATCAGCAGCAAGACTTTAATGCGTTCGCGACGTGGAACTGGGCTGGTTCGATGGATCGTGTGCCGAGTTGCCAAACGTCACTTGGACAAAAGACCGAGTGCGCACAAACAGATTCATGGAACACGCTCGATTTGGGGGCAAGTTACCAAATCACCAAAGATTTTCGTTTGAGTGCGACCATCATCAACCTGTTCGACAAAGAATACATTCGCTACCAAGACGTTGCTGGCATAGCAGATGAGAGCAAACGCTACTCAACGGAACCAGGTCGTTACTTTACGGTTAACGCGAAGTACATCTTTTAGTAGGAGCCCTGCATGAAACTCAAACTTTTAGCGCTTTCTCTTGCGTTGGCAGGCGTTCAAGTGACGAACGCTGCCGAGTGGGATTACCCTAGCGCGGCTATTACGGTCACGAACCAAGCCGAAGCGCTGCGCTACTTACAAGCCAATTACGCTAGCGCTGGCGAACTTAAGTTTCGCTATCAAACTCGTTCTCAGCTCGGAGATCATTACAACTTTGATGTGTGGGTCGATGGGCAGTATCAACCGCAACGCACCATTGTGCTGTCGACTAACCAAGACAGTCAAGTTGAGCGTATTTTCAAAAGCCTTGAAGATACGGTGATTCGTAATGGTGAGGCGATGCCAGCTGGAGAACTGGAACTGCCTGTTCGCTTGGAAGTGACCGAGCCGCCAGCATTGATCTCTGGTGAGTTAGTGACGGTTCCCGTCTCACTCTTTGACCCTGATTTACGTACAATGCAACAACAAGCTGCGCCTGATTCTGCTTGGAATTCGTTAGAGGATTATCCGCAGCCACTTCAATATGTTGAGAAGCAGATTCAAGTTTTGCAGTCTGGTGGCAAGTTCTACCTAGCCAACGAGCGCGTTAAACAGGTGGATGCACTTGCATTACTGTCTTCACCTGCGGTAGGTGCGGAGCCTGTGCGTGATACAAGCAGTATTTTGCCGCCTGAGGGGGTTCAATCTTTTGCGGATGTAAAAGCGATGCAAAGCGCTCAACTTGGCGACAATGCCTTTTTGCAGTTGATGGCGTTTTACCATCTTGATAGCTCACTGCAGTACTTATCGAGCTTGAGCTATGACTTATTTGAAGAGCCGCTTCGTTTTGATGGGCGTGGTTTAGCGCTCGACAACTCTTCTTACTACACAGGTTCGCGTGCGCTGATGTTAGGCGTTGGCGGAGTATCTCCAGATGCTGCAGATGCAGATGTGATTTTGCACGAGCTAGGACACGGTATTCACTATCAAATCGTTCCTGATTGGGCGTATGGACATACTGGCGCGATTGGAGAAGGTGTTGGTGATTACTGGGCGGGCAGCGCGAGCTACCGAACACAGTATTTAGACGCAGCTCGCCGTGGCCAAGAATTCGAGTTAGATACGGTGTTCAACTGGGACGGTATGTTCGGAACACGCAAAACAACTCGTAGCTTATGGAACCAAAGAGCGCGTTACTTCGAGAGCTCAGAGTATCCAGCGCACGTTAGTGTGGGCGGTGAACTAGGCGATGAGCTGTGGTCAACGCCACTGTTCCAAGCACTTAAAGCGTCGGTTGAACGATACGGTGATGATACCGATAGCGTGTTCCGCGAGTTTGACGCCATTGTTCTTGAAGGCATGTACGGTATTGGTCGTGGTGTAAAAATGCATGATCTTGCGGAATCGACCGTGTTTGCAGCAAACACCTTGTTCCCAAATAAAGACTATGCCCAATTTCTGACGGACAGCTTCAACAAACACAACTTACTTAAAGCGCCTCTTCGCGTTCGCTATGACGCTCGATACATCGCACAAGGTCAAGGCGTGGGAGTGAGCCTGAGCCAAACTGGCCGCGAAGCGAGCATTAAAGGGCAATGGCAGCTAAATAACGCATCCGTTTTCGACTTTGATGAAACGCTTTCTGACTCGACCTCAATGAAGGTGGCGTTACCAAGCGGTCTGACATGTGGCACGCAATTCGATTCCTCTATTTCATTGGATTACCAATTTTCTGAAGGCTTAAAGACTCACCAGTGGAGTGAAAAGTTGATGCTGGTTAATGGCACGCCAGAGCTCGATATCCAGCCTCAACCAGTGAACTCCGCTTTGCCGGAGCAGGGCGACAGACTGTTCTCTCAGACGCTATCGGATAAGTCACACACGATTGATGATTCGTTTGCGGTTTACCTAAACATCGAACATGACTCACTGCAGGATCTGCAAGTGACGCTTGTGTCTCCACAAGGTAAATCGGTTGTGCTACTTAGCCATCAATCAAGCAATACCAATGGATTTAAAGGTTACTTCACCGCTCAGTATGACGAGGAGTTACAAGCACTTGTCGGTCAACCGAGTTGGGGTACTTGGCGTCTCGAAGTATCTGACCGCGTGTCAGGGAACTCTGGGGTGTTGAAAGAGTGGGGTGTTAGTCACTTTGCTCAGTATCAGTGCAGTGCTGATACCACTAAAGAAAGCAGTGGTGGGTCAGGTGGCAGTGGTTCGCCTTGGACCTTGGTAGGACTTTTCCTGCTTTCAATGGTGAGAGTGATTCGTTCTCGTTAATTAAAATATAAAGAAGACAAAATTTATGAAGTTTCAATATTCTTTCGTTGCTATGTCACTAGCCCTAGCTGGTTGTGGCGGTGGTTCTGGTGGTGACACGTCAACACCGACCTATAATGTAGCTGGCACCATCGTTTCTGCAGGTACACTTCTTGATACGCCAGTATGTATCGATTTAAACCAGAACTACGTTTGTGATACTACTGAACCGAGTGCTAAAACGGATAATGCTGGTAAGTTCTCCCTGACGTCAAGCGACAAGAACATTTTGACTAGCACGATTCTTGCTCAAGTTGATCAAGGCTCAAACCAAACGTTGCGTCTTGCGGCTCCAGGCCAAAACTTAGCAACGGGTAACACGGTCAATGGTGTAACAACGTTGCTAGCAGGTCTTGTAATTGATGGTAAAACCGTTGCTCAAGCTGAAGAGATTGTGAAAGCGCAACTCACCGATGCCGGCGTTTCTCTGTCTGGTACGGTAATGTCTAACGCAGAAGCTAGCGAGCTAGATAAGCTAGAGCAAAACACGGTTGCGCTATTAGCTGCGATGCAACCACAACAAATGACCAAAGGCGTAGCGCTGCTTGCTCAAAGTCTTAGCTTCCAAGGTAAATCGTTGGCCTCTGATCTTCTGTCTGAAGCGGAAGTGAGTGCATTTGCTGAAGAAATTGCAATAGTTGCTGAACAAACGGTTGGTAGCAACGATACGGGGGCCGTTCTTCATTTTGCTGATGGCGCAGCAGACGTTGCTGAGGTTCAAGCTTCTTACCCTGGTCAAGATGCGGAATACGGCTTCGACAAAGAGGACAAGCAAACGTCGACAGGCGCAGGCTTTAAGTTCGTTAAGCTAGATTCACAAGGTGCTGCTTTAGCTGCAGATGCGACTGACTGGGCTTGTACTATGGACGAGCGTACTGGTCTTGTTTGGGAAAACAAGAGTGCGGATGCGAGCTCGGTTCAATTTAAAGATCGTACATTCGTGTACGAGTCAGCAACATTCAAACCGTATTACGAAGATCTTGAAGTCGTTGGTTGTGTGGATGCTGCTGATGGCATCTGTTCAACAAGCCAATATGTTGAACATATAAACAAGCAATCACTATGTGGAATTAGTGACTGGCGCCTACCAACATACCAAGAGTTCTACGATGTTCTCGACTTAGGTGAGACAGAGAAAGATGTCGACGGCAATGTCTATGGTATGACGACGGCTTACTTCCCTCAACAGGGTAAGGGCAGCCCAGATATTGAATCAGGTGCTATTTGGCTGAGTGATTTCACATTTAATAATTACTCTCCTGCTAACTACGAAGGTGCGCTTCAATTTGCAGTCGTTGCAGCGAAAGGCGCTGACCGTGGCCACGTCAGCTTTGTTGAAATTTATTCTGACAAAGTAGAGCGTGACACAGGCACGTCATTCCAATTCCCAATCCGTCTAGTCGCAGTAAAGGGCCAATAAGATGAAGAAATTAATAACTGTACTATCTCTTGCTTTGGCTTCTCAAACTGTAATGGCTGCACAAGAGTGTTCTACTGACTTTGCTAAAACGGCACCTAACACGCGTTATACATATTCTGAGAGCGGTACCGTAACTGACCTAAAAACAGGTCTAACATGGATGCGTTGCCCTGTTGGTTCAACGTGGAATGCGGCAAACGAAGCTTGTGATGGCGCTGCGACTAAGATGTCATGGCAGTTAGCGCTATCAACCGCTGAGCAAGTCCGCAATGAATCAGGTAACCATGCTTTACATGACTTCGCTGGCAAAAAGAATTGGCGCTTACCAAACATTAAGGAGTTGGTCGCGTTGACAGAACGTGCTTGCCACAGCCCTGCGATGAACGGTACTGCATTCGCAAGTGGCTACACGCTAGAGGTGGGTGACTACGCAGGTTACATCTGGAGTAACACTCCGAACGGTGATGGCTCAAACGTCATGGTGTTTGATTCATTTAATGGTGAGGTTTACAACTGGAGCCCACTAGAGCCAACGAACACTTTCTCTGTTCTGCTGGTCACCGACGAAGAATAATCACACAGTTGGATTTTCTCTAATCCAGATATTAAAAAGCTCCGCCAGTGCGGAGCTTTTTTCTTTTCTAACCTTTGAAACTTATCGTGTTGAGCAGAACCTTTAAACTTGGAACTGCTTAAGCTGATGCTTTTGGTTTTCTGCTAAGCCAGACAGCTCTTGCGCCGCCGCGGCTGATTGAGTGATACCAGTAACGTTCTGACTTACCAATTCATAGATGGTACTCAGGTTGTTATTGATGTCCGACGTTACTTGCTTTTGTTCTTCAGAAGCGGTCGCAACTTGGGTGTTGATTGCATTCAAATCTGAAATCGCACTGTTGATGTCACTTAGTGAACGACTGACTTCTGCAGCAAGCGCTTGGTTGTCTTCTAACATGGCTAAGCTTGAATGCATGCTTTCATTCGCGTGACCAGATTGCTGCTGAAGCTCTTCGATGATGGTTTGGATCTCTTTCGTCGATTCCTGAGTTCGCGCCGCTAACATACGTACTTCATCGGCGACTACCGCAAAGCCTCGGCCACTTTCACCCGCTCGTGCTGCTTCAATCGCCGCATTCAATGCAAGTAGGTTGGTTTGCTCAGAAATGCCTTCAATCACTTCGATCACGCGACCAATGTGTTCTGATTGATCTTTCAGCGATGTCACGACGGCTGCGGCTTCGTTGAGTTGTTCTGCCATTTTTCGCTTGCGCGAGTGCTTTCCTCAAACATGCTCAGACTTTGTGAGGTAAGCATGCGTGCTTGATTTGATGCGCTATCGGCTTCTTGTGCATTGGTCGACACTTCAGCTGCAGTCGATTCTAGTTGGTTGATTGCCGAAGCCACTTGCTCAACTTCTTGTTTTTCTTGATCTGAGTTAACGCTGCTTTGAGTCATAACGGTCGCTAACTCGGTCGATGCTGATGCCACATCTTCACTAATTCGAACTAATGCACTCACGGTTTCACGCAGTTTGTCGATGGTTTGGTTTACATCCTGAGCCAGTTGCGACACTTCGTTTTTTCCGATGGCTTCGGCTTTAACCAATAGATTTCCCTTCGCGACTTCTTGCATGGTTCCTTGAAGGTTACGAATCGGTGCAACGATATAGCTGGCTAGTATCCAACTAATAAGCGAAGCAGCACTCAAGATAACTGCAAGCGTGACCGCGCTGTAAGTGAGCGTGGTTGAATGCTGTTCGCCATTCGTTTCGACTTCATCGGTGACGATTTGATTCAATTGCTTAGACAGGTTGTCGATGGCGTTGATCATCGCTTCGCCAGCCAATCGGTATTCTGCCATCGCAGATTCGTACTTTTGATTGAAATCGGATGTGGTGTAGCCAGAAGAGTGCTTGGTGGTGAGCAGAGGTGTCATGGTGACGCGCGTGAAATCAACATAGTGATCCATGGCTTTGCGCATTGCATTCACTTCGGTTTGAACGCCTGGGAGGCTATCGATGGAATTCAGAAAATCGCGGTTTTTGTTTTGTCGTTCAGACAGTTCTTGGTTGAGAGATTGGACATCTTCGGCTCTAAATAGACTGTAAATGGCTTTGATGCGCATAGCGTAGGTGTTGTCTACGATGGCGCTGAGTTCCTCTTTATGAATGATCAGCTTGTTGGTGGAAGTGGAAACCTTATTGAATGCTTGGTCGAGCTTGCCGATTCCGACGCTCAATCCAATGATGAGTAATACAACGGTGAATAGAACAGGTAAAAAGACCTGAAGTTTAATAGAAAGCGTACTAAGAAATTGACGCATGATTGACCCTCTATCGGTTTGATTATTATCTTTTTTATAAATAAGCATTTCGATTTTAATTGCCATACTCGTTAAATCAATGACTTACTCATATCCAATTGTTATGAAATGTACCAAAATCGATGGAGTTATCATTTTGAACGCGCGGCAATTTATAAAAGCGCTAAGCTAAAAACGGTAGAGGGATCAGTCGCGGAATTAATATACAGAAATGACAACGTGTCATAGAGGGTTCAACTAAGTGAAACACAACTGTCATATTCAAATTCTAAAGTGAGCACCGTTCAAGTGAAACACAACGGCAATAAAGCCACTTAAGGAAATTGTGATGAAAAAGACAGTAATCGGTGCAATCGCACTTCTAGGCGCAATGGCAGTGACTCCTGTTTCTGCTAAAGAAACTATCTCTGCAGTGGGTTCTAGCAGCGTAACTCCACTGATGGAAGTTTTCTCTGAAACGTACATGAAGAAGAACCCTAACGTATTTATCGAAGTTCAAGGCCCTGGTTCTTCAGCTGGTGTTAAAGCAGCAAAAAATGGTTCAGCAGACCTTGGTATGTCTTCTCGTAATCTAAAAGACTCTGAAAAAGAATCAACACTAATAGAAGAAGTGGTTGCTCGTGATGGTATCGCAGTGGTTGTTAACCCACAAAACAAACTGCCTGGCCTAACAGCAGAGCAAGTGACTGCAATCTACAAAGGCGAAGTATCAAACTGGAAAGAAGTCGGTGGTGCAGACAAGCCAATCGTAGCAATTACTCGTGACACGGCTTCAGGTACTCGTGGCGCATTTGAAGACATCATGTCTCTTAAAATGAAGATTTCTGGTAAGAAGGTATCAGCTATCTCTCAACGTGCTCAAGTTGCAAACGGTAACGGCGCACTCAAAACAATGGTTGCATCTAACCCATACGCAATCGGCTACATTTCACTAGGTACGGTAGACAACACAGTTAACGCTCTAGCAATCGACGGTGTTGATGCAACAGTGGCTAACGTGAAAAACGGTTCTTACAAAGTAGCTCGTCCATTCCTTGTTCTTTACAAAGAAGGCAAGCCATCAGCTGAAACGCAAAAATTCCTAGACTGGATGCTAACTGAAGATGCGCAAAAGCTAGTTGACCAAAACGGTTACATCTCAGTTCACTAATTTTATCGGGACTCTTAAGTTTGCTCAGCCCACCATTTAGGGCTGAGCCTTTTCTATCCATAGTGTTCACCGGCAAAACGCCCAGAACCGTGAGATTTTTTAAATGACCATCGCAACAAATAGTGAAAAGCTTATGAATACTGACGCTAAAGCTATCAGCAAGCCCGGCCTGCGCGAGAAACGTCGCGTAGACTGGAAAGAGCGTATCTTCCACGGCTTGTTCCTAACCAGTGCCGTTATCGGCATCGTCTCATTAGCCGTTATTGCTTACTTTATTGTTCGAGAAAGTATCCCGGCATTCCAAGAAGCTGGTGTATCGGGCATCGTTCTTGGACAAAACTGGCTGCCGCCTGCACTTTACGGTGTTGCGACAATGATTGTTGCATCTATTGTATCGACGGCAGGTGCGGTAATCGTTGGTGTACCAATTGGTGTGCTGACGGCTATCTTTATTGCCGAAATCGCACCAAAGCGTCTTGCGGATATTATTCGTCCTGCAGTTGAGCTTTTGGCAGGTATCCCGTCTGTGGTTTATGGCTTCTTTGGTTTGGTCATCATCGTACCGCTGATTCAAAACATCTTTAATGTCCCTGCGGGTAACACGATTTTGGCAGGTATCATCGTGCTTGGTGTGATGATTCTACCGACCGTAATCACGGTATCTGAAACGTCTATTCGAGCTGTGCCTCGCGCATACAAAGAAGGCTCTTTGGCTCTTGGCGCTTCGAAAATATACACAATCTTCAAATTGCTCGTTCCAGCGGCTCGTTCAGGCATCATGACGGGTGTGATTTTGGGTATTGGCCGTGCTCTAGGTGAGACAATGGCGATCATCATGGTGATGGGTAATGCACCTGCTATGCCAGAAGGCATCCTAGATTCGGCACGTACGCTAACCGCAAACATCGCGATTGAAATGTCTTACGCAAGTGGTATTCACGCCAACGCTCTTTACGCCACTGGTGTTGTACTTCTGGTCTTCATCATGTCGTTGAACGCTGTACTTCTTTACCTAAACCGAGAAAAAGCGAAGTAATCGCTCGTTAAAGGTGACTATTATGGATCGCGCAAAACTAAAACAAGCTCGCCAGTTCAAAGATAACGTCTTTAACGCTTTGGTTTGGATTTCGGCAGCACTAACGGTAGGTTTTTTGTTCTGGATTATCTGGTACATCCTATCAAATGGTCTACAACACGTAGATTGGAACTTCATTACTGATAACTACACACGTACTGGTGAAGAGCACGGTATCTTCCCGATGATCGTCTCGACCATCTACATGGTTATCGCATCCATCGCGGTAGCGGCGCCACTGGGTATCATGACGGCAATCTACTTAACCGAATACGCGAAAGTCGGTAGCCGATTGGTAAAGATTATCCGATTCTGTACTGAGTCGTTGGCGGGTATCCCATCGATCATCTTCGGTCTATTCGGTATGACGTTCTTCGTGGCAATTCTTGGCCTGGGCTTCTCGATTCTGTCGGGTGCACTGACTCTAAGTATTCTTATTCTGCCAGTGATCATCCGTACTACGGAAGAAGCACTAATGGCAGTGCCTCAAACGTATCGTGAAGGCTCATACGGCCTTGGCGCTTCGAAAATTTACACTATCTGGCGTTTGATTCTTCCGAGCGCAATGCCAGGGATCTTAACCTCGGTCATTCTAAGTATTGGTCGTGTCATTGGTGAGTCTGCTCCAGTATTCCTGACAGCAGGTATGGTTGCACGTATTCCGGATTCTTTATTGGATTCAGGTCGTACATTAACCGTTCACCTATACAAACTGACTACCGAACTGTTTACCGTTGAAGAATGGAATCAGGCTTACGGTACCGCAACAGTGCTTATCGTGGTTGTTCTTCTGATCAACATGGTAACGAAACTGATTGCTAGACGTTTTAACACCGCAACTTACTAACAACACTAATTAAGAACGCACGTTAAAAGACACGAATTCAAGATTTAAGAGATTAAGAAAATGAACAAATTTGATATTGAAAACCTAGACTTATTCTACGGTGAAAACCAAGCACTGAAATCGATCAACCTACCAATTCCAGTTCGCCAAGTAACGGCACTTATCGGCCCGTCAGGTTGTGGTAAATCAACGCTTCTACGTTGTTTGAACCGCATGAACGACCTAATAGAAGGCGTGAAAATTACGGGTAAATTGGCGATGGACGGCGAAGACATTTACGGCAACATTGATGTCGCGGATCTTCGCATCAAGGTTGGCATGGTGTTCCAGAAGCCAAACCCATTCCCGATGAGCATCTACGAAAACGTGGCTTACGGCCTACGTGCTCAAGGTATCAAAGACAAGAAACACATTGACGAAGTGGTAGAGCGTTCACTACGCGGCGCAGCACTTTGGGACGAAGTGAAAGATCGTCTGAAGTCACACGCATTTGGTCTATCGGGTGGTCAGCAACAGCGTCTGTGTATCGCGCGTACTATCGCGATGGAGCCGGACGTAATCCTGATGGATGAACCAACGTCGGCACTTGACCCAATTGCGACACATAAAATCGAAGAGTTGATGGAAGAGCTGAAGAAGAACTACACCATCGTTATCGTGACCCACTCAATGCAACAGGCGCGTCGTATCTCTGACCGTACTGCGTTCTTCCTGATGGGCGAACTGGTTGAGCATAACGATACTCAAGTGATCTTCAGTAACCCTCAAGATGACCGTACTCAAGGCTACGTAAATGGTGATTTCGGTTAATTCGCCATATTTACAAGCATAACTAAATAACTATAAGCGATGGTAACTTTGCCCCTCTTTTTGAGGGGCCTTTTTCTTTTCAAGCTGCAGATTTATAACACCAACCTATACCAATAATTCTTGCAAGGAAGCACAAATACCCCCCTTTTTATAGAACATGTAACTTATGTGAAATACGGTTATAAAAGTGCTGAAGAGCTCTCGAATGTGAAACTAAGTCTGATAATTTTGCGAATGACTTAACAGCTCAAATTTGATTGTATTGATTGCATATGATGGCCTAAGTAGTTTTTTATCGAGAATAAAAAAGTAGATTAGGTTGGTAGGGTGAGTTTAAGAAGTTTTACAAGAAAAGTGTCTTCAACGAGGGATCATCGCTTATTAGCGGAGGCGATATTTGATCATTTAGAGAGTTTGTTCTCCCCTCAAGCCTTAGCCATTTTTGAAGATCCTTCAATCAATCCCCGTTATTCTGTGAGTTTCTCTCGCGGGGAGCTTTACCCAATCCAAAGCTATCCTGACAGCTTCTGGGAGTGGGCAAGTCAGTTTGACACTTCTGAAAGCATCATTCCTCTGGCGATCAATACTTGTAACTGGAATCACACCCAAGATTTAGGTGGAGATAGTTACATAATGATGCTCGATAACACGCCTATCAAACGCACCTACCTACTGATTCAATCTGTTCATGCTCGCACGGCACACAATATCTATGAAGAAAGCTATGATGCAATGCAGCTTGCAGCGGCGCGTTGGCAGTGCATTCGCGCCGAGAAAAATGCGTCGCAAGAGATGAGACACAGAGATATTCGTGAAGCGCAATATGTCGATGAAATTAACCAACGCGAGCGCTTTATCGAGAACATGAAGTTAGTTCAGCAAGTTGCTCTCGAGATCTCCAACCCTGATTCCTTAAAAGATTTGTATTACAAAGCCGTCGAAGCGCTACGTCAACGGTTGGGGTTTGATCGCTCCACACTGATGCTTCTAGATATGAAAAAGCGCAGTTTCAGTGGAACATACGGCACGGATGAATCAGGCATCACCATTGATGAGTTCCACACGCAATACGATTTACACCAACTGAGCGAAGAATACATCGCTGCGCTGTCAAGCCTTGAGAGCAACCTAGTGATCGTGGAAGATGCGCCGATATACACAGCTGGTAAAGTGGTTGGGCAGGGGTGGAACGCGATGTTGATTCTACGTGATGGCAATGAGCCATTTGGTTGGTTCGCGCTTGATAACTTTATTCATCGCAAGCCGATAACAGCGTATCAAAAACAGATGTTGGACTCGTTTGGCTCCCTTTTCTCACAAATTTACATTCGAAAGCGCCAAGAGCAGAACGTGCGTATGTTGCATTCAAGCATGGTTGAGCTATCACGCTGTACAACCGTCAGTGATGTATGTAAATCGGCCGTCACTTTTGCCATCAAAAATCTTGGTATTGATCGGATGGCGGTGTTTTTGACCGATGAAAACTGCTCATACATGCAAGGTACTTGGGGGACTGACATTCAAGGCAATGTGGTGGATGAGTCTTATTTCTTTGGTGAGACACAAGACTTTTCGTTGATCAATTTAGCTCGCGCCGTACCTAGTGAAGTTGCATTTGAGGAATCCGTTCCTATTTATCATGACTGTAATATTGTCGGCTTTGGCTGGGCTGCGATGACGGTTTTGACTTCGAATAGCAGCGGGCCCATCGCCTTTATTGCCGTTGATAACTTATTGACGCGCGCGCCGCTGACTTCTCAGCTACGTGAAGTGATTCGTATGTTCGCTTCCAGTCTAGCGGAGGTTTTGCAGCGCACTCAAGCGCAAGAGGCGATTCGCGGATTAAACGAAAACCTGGAGCTAGAAGTACAGAACCGAACCAAAGAGTTGGAAGAAGCCAACCGACAGCTTGAGGTGCTTTCTAAACTTGACCCTCTGACACGTCTTGGCAATCGCCGTATGTTAGAACATGTGATGCAGAAATATTGCGCGCTAGAGTGTGAGGAAGCGATGTCCTTTGGTCTTAT
Source organism: Vibrio chemaguriensis (assembly GCF_012275705.1). Taxonomy (NCBI): domain Bacteria; kingdom Pseudomonadati; phylum Pseudomonadota; class Gammaproteobacteria; order Vibrionales; family Vibrionaceae; genus Vibrio; species Vibrio chemaguriensis. The sequence continues at coordinate 2,559 of NZ_SHOE01000010.1, read as the reverse complement.
CCTGATTGATATTGATCACTTTGGCTTGTTTAACAATCACTATGGCCATCTCGAAGGGGATATCGCACTAATGCGCGTGGGTCATATCTTGGATCATCATACCAAAGGTGAAGACGAGGTTTTCTGTCGCATTGGTGGAGAAGAGTTTGTGTTACTAATGATCGGCTCTGATCAAGAGGCGGTAAAGCAGAGAGCGGAACGTATTCGTCAATGCATTGAAGATGAAGGCATCAAACACCAACACAACCCAGAAGGGGAGTTGCTCACTGTGTCAGTCGGTTATTCTTGCTACAAAACGAAAGGCAAAGACTTTAATTTCGACCATCTTTACCAGTTGTCGGATAAGGCTCTCTATCAAGCGAAGAGCCATGGTCGAAATTGCGTAAGGCGATATGAGTACGAGCATCAAGCTTTTGTTGAATAAGTGATGCTCATAACATCAAAGTTACTGAGACAGTTTGGTTGATTTTTAGATAAAACTGTTAAAGTGTGTTTGGTCGCACAAGAAAAATGGCAGCTCTCGTGAGCTGCCATTTTGCTTTATAGTTTTTCTAGCTGGTGGTCGGTTTTCGTTACGTTTGCTTTGCTAAGGTTTTGAATTTTTGCCAGTAGCGAGTCTGGACGCCAAGGTTGTTGATTGGCACTAAAACGCGCTTGGTTCATAGCATCAAGTTCTTGTTTTACGGCTTGCGCATCACCAGGGCTTAACCTGTCTCGGTGAGTGTTTAGATACTCGTTTACTGAGCGTTCAATTTTAGCAGCGTCCCCTTCATTGATGACTTTTTTCAACGCATCAACGCAAAGAGGTTGCTCGGTATTCGAAACCGTTTTACTCGCCGTCATAGGACGCTTCTTCCATGCCCAAATCGCGATTCCTAACGTCGCCACCCAAAGCCCAGCGAAAACAAAGGTCAGGGTTTGCCAGAGGCTGCTCACTCCACCGTTTGGTTCGGGACTGATGGCTGACTCAGGTGGTGTTGGCAGAGGCGATTCCGGCAATGTGATAAGCCCGGTGTCACTTTGCTCTATTTCTAATTGTAGCTCTGGTAACGTCGCTTTTTTCGCTTCATCATTTTGGCTGTCCCACCAGTTCAAATGGTATCCCGGCAAGGTATATGACCCAGCCTCAGTGGGGATAATGACTTGCTTCACGGTCATGATAACGGTGCCATCTCTCGCGCTGTCGAATTGAGGCTGTTCTGGGTAGACCCGTAGTGAACTTGGATAATCAATACTTACTCGTGGAAGGTATTCGGCTTGTGTTCCGCGAGCTTTAATTTGAATGGTTCGAGTGAGTGAAGAGCCCTGTTTGACAGTGTTGAGCGCATTAACCGACAGTGTATTACCTTGATCGTCTTGCCAGCTCTGCGTCATTTCTAACGCTGAAGCTGGAAGCCATTCCCCTTCAAATTCACTTGGAATTGGTTTTACCTCGATAGGCATTTGCTCAGCTTTGGTGTTGATTGGCATGATCTTGGTAGAGCCCGTCAAGCTGTCGCCATAAATGTAAGAGCCTGTCAGTCTAGGACCTATCAAGGTGTAAGTACCCGGCTGATTCGCCGTTAAGCGAAACGACTGTTCAATGACCGCTACTTCTAATCCATTTAAGATCTTTTGTCCCTGCTGTAAGCCACCAATAGCTTCAAGCTTCATGCCTTCAATCTGTGGAGGCACAATTTGTGGGTTATCAAGACGGCGGGTATCCGCTTTGATCAAAAGCTGCATACGTAATGTCGCAGATTGCTGAGGGTACAGCGTGCTGTTGTCGACACTGATATTAAAGCTAAATAGGTTATCGAGATTGGGTTCAGCTTGGCTTGTGGTGACACGAAGCTTTATTGGCTCCGTTCTCATACCATCTGCGGAAAAACTCGGAATAGTCAGAACACCTTCTTTCATCGGCGCAATCGAGATACTCCACTCAGTACGTACAGATTTTCTTCCGTTAATGTTATTGCTGGAGCGCCCATAACGAGGTTGACCCAAGAAAAAGTCGTTCTCAAGTACATTAAAGTCAATTGCATCTGAGCTGAGCTCAGTATCAGCCATGATTCTGAGGTTGATCACTTCATTCTTAGCAACTTGTGTTTTATTGACGCTTGCTTGAAGCGTCTGTGCCATCACCGAGAAGCTGGATAATAGGCTGGCCACAAGAATAAAGATCAGTTGTACGCCTTTGTTCATCACGGGCTTACCACTCCTTTTGAGATTGTTGTGGAGGTTGTTTTTGTTGAGCTTGAAGCTGCATTTGTGCACGAATCAAAAAGCTTGGATCGCGAGCGCTTTCGACTGCTTCTAGACGACGGAATTCAGGATCATCCCGATGCGTGTTTTTTGGCTGCACTTGAGCCTGCATTGGTTCACCTTGTTCCTGAGCCTGCTTTTCACCTCGTTTCGGTCGATGTTGCTCTGTTTTTTGCTTTTCTGTTTTATTTTCAGATTCTTGCTGATTTTGTGACTGTTGTCCTTGCTCTTCCTTCTCACCGTTTTGAGACTTTTGTTGCTGTTGCTGTTGCTGTTGCTGTTGCTGTTGCTGTTGCTGTTGCTGTTGCTGTTGCT